>DCGG01000059.1:1141-11308 GCA_002315455.1 Lentisphaeria bacterium UBA1784 | reverse complement strand
GCCGGCAGGGGACCGGAAATCCTTTCACCGGCAGACCGTCAACAAGGACGAAGTCCGCCGCCGGAGAAAGTTCCGCGACCGCGCGGTGCATCGCCGCATGAGTCGCATTCAAAATGTTGAACTGGTCAATCTCCTCCACCGAGGCGATCCCGATTCCGATGGAAATCCCGGGAAGCAGAAAAAGCTCTTCGAAAAGAGTCTCCCGCTCCGGCCCGGTCAACTGCTTGGAGTCGAACACCCCCGGCAGTTTCTCCAGTTCCGGCAGGACGACGGCCGCCGCCACTACCGGACCTGCAAGCGGACCACGGCCCGCTTCATCCACTCCGGCCGCCCGACAAAAACCATCCGCCCGGAGTTCAGACTCCAGGCGGAGCAGTTCATCGCCGCTATGCAGCCAGCGCCGCTTCATACAAAGCAGACTTAACGGGTGCGCATTTCCTTGATGCGGGCGGCCTTGCCGACCTTGTCGCGGAGGTAGTAGAGTTTCGCCCGGCGGACGGAACCGCGGCGGACGACCTCGATCTTGTCGATTCGGGGAGTATTGTAGGGGAACACACGCTCCACGCCCTGCCCGGCCTGCACCCGGCGGACCGTGAAGGTCTCCTCAATCCCCTGACCGTTGCGGGCGATCACAGTTCCCTGGAACTGCTGAATACGCTCCACGTCACCTTCCACGATCTTCACGTAGATGCGGATGGTGTCGCCGACGTTGAAATCGAAACGATCGGCACGCACATTTTCCTGACGAATTTTGTCCAGTATGTTCATTTCAAACCTCTTTCTCAGTTTGTTGTTGCAGATATTTTTCCCAGAGCTCAGGCCGCCGTTCTCTGGTCAGCCGCTCCCTTTCCTCTTTCCGGTACTCCCGAATCTTTCCGTGATCGCCGTTCAGCAGGACCTCCGGGACCGCAAGGCCCCGATAGACCGCCGGACGCGTGTACTGCGAATATTCCAGCAGACCGCCGGAAAACGACTCCTCCTCGCTGGATTCGTCATCCCCGAGCGCCCCCGGCAGAAGCCGGATGACCGCATCGCAGATGGTCATCGCCGGCAACACCCCGCTGGCAAGGACGAAATCCCCGAGGGAGATCTCCCTGTCCACCGCCAGATCAATGGCGCGTTGATCGACCCCTTCGTAGTGACCGGTCATCAGCACCAAGTGTTCCGCTTTCGCAAGTTCCCGGGCGATCCGCTGGTTGAACACCTCCCCTCGTGGAGAGGTGAGCACCACCACGGTACCCGGACCACGGAGCGATTCCAGCGCCCTGACCACGGGATCCGCCATCAGCAGCATCCCGGGACCGCCGCCGTACGGTCTTTCGTCCACCGTACCGCGGGCATCAAGTGCGAAGTCCCGCAAATCCGTTACGTTCAGTTCCGCGATCTTCCGCTCCAGCGCCCTGCCGACCACACTGCCGGCGAGGGGTCCCGGAAACAACTCCGGGAACAGCGTCAGAACGTCGATCCGCATGAACTTTCTCAGTCCAGCACGTCGACAGAGACCCGCTTGTGGTGCCGACCCGCCGTTCCGCTCACCAGGGAACGGATCGCCATGATGGTCTTGCCACGCTTGCCGACGATCTTGCCGATGTCTTCCTTACGGCAGCGGATCTTGATGGCAGCGCCTTCGCTGTTCTCCTCCACCGTAATCTCGACCTCATCGGGATTGTCCACCAGCGCCTTGACAACGTAGGAGACAAATCCTTCAAGGTCATGCATCACCTTCGGATCGAAGGAACCGACACCATCGCCGCCTTCCAACCCGAAAAGTTTGCGAAACAGTTTCTTAAACATGATTTTTGCCCTACCCCTTAGGCTTCAGGAGCGGCTTCCGCAGGAGCGGCTTCCGCAGGGGCGGCTTCTGCTTCCGCCTTGGCGGCTTCCGCGGCGGCGGCTTCCGCCTCGGCCTTCGCCTTGGCTTCGGCTTCTGCGGCAGCCTTGGCCTCGGCCTCAGCCTGCTGCTTGGCGATCGCCTTCTTGGAGAGAGAGGGCTTCCGGACCCGGTCCTTCAGGCTCTTGCCGCTGCGGACCCGGTCGATAATATCCTGAACAGTCTCGGTGATCTGGGCACCGACGCTCTTCCAGTAATCGGCGCGCTCGAGGTTAATCTTCTCCTCCTTCTTGAGGGGATCGTAATAGCCCAGTTCTTCAATCGCCTTGCCGTCACGGCTGGACCGCTTATCCATCACCACCACCCGGAAGCAGGCCATATTGCGGGCTCCGGTACGCTTCAGTCTGATTCTGACCATGAATATTTCCTCTTTTTGTACAGTTTCCGGCCGGTTGTTGTTTTTCGAGTCCCTCCGGGACCCCGATTCCGACCATTTTCGGCCGCAGTCCTGCGGGGACTTGTTCTGCACGACAGGGTCCCGGCCGGACCCGATCGCAGGATCACCCGACGGCTCAACGGCTTCGTCACCGGAGGGAACAGCCACGTTTTCCGCCCCCGGCAGGAGTCCGGCACCTCCGCCCGGTCCCACAGGCCCGGAGGATTCGGACCATAGAACGGGGCACAAATGCACCATCGGATTTACTTAATATACAACAAAGGAAAGGCGTTTGCAAGTCAGATTTGCAAAAAACCGGACTTAAAACGCCTTTATCCCTCGAAAAACGGGTTTCAGAACCCCATTAATTGGACCAAACGGTCATGTTCGGCACCCCAAGGAGAGGGCCAAAGCTCCGCCAACTTCGCCTTGGCATCGGCTCCGGCGAAGGAGCGCGCCGCGATCCGAGCGCCTTCCGCGAAGGTCACCGGGGTCACGCCCTGACTCAACGCCAGACGCATGGTGCCGATCACCCGGTCATCCCAGCCAAGTTTCCGCTCCGGATCCCGGATGATCCGGTCGATGGCGTCCTTCAGGAAGGGGTTGACCATGCGGACCAGCAGATCCTCCACGTAGGCTTTGAATCCGGCCGCGGTGAAAAGTTCATCGTTGAGCGCGGAGTACTTCTTCACGAGCGCGGCGCCGGACTCCTCCAGAAACGCCTTCCGGGCCTTGGCGATCAGTTCCGGATGCGCGGAAAGCTGGTCCATGGTGGCACAGCCCGCCGCCTTGCCCAGGGTCGCCAGCAGGAAGTGGGTGGCGTTGTGTCCGTAAAGTTTCGCCTCCTCGAAGGGGTAGAGATCGTCCTTGACGAAAAGGGACTGGGTCTTGCGTTCCTCGATGCCGGGACACTTGGAGATGTAGATGGTGCGGAAGGCTTCCACAAGGTGGCCGCTGGGCGCTCCGGGAGCCAGCGGGGGCAGTTTGTCCGCCGGGACCACGCCGCTCATCTTGCCGATGACGGTGTTGAGGTAATAGGTCTGCGGGAACTTCTTCCCCACTGCCTCTTCCAGCGCCTCGGCGGCGTGGTTGTTGTTCTCCGCCGTGTAGATGAAACGGCGGCGCTCCGGCTGGCGGGCAAAGCCCTCCTTCAGCCACGCGGCGGTGGGGCCGAAGAACTTGATGCTGGGCAGCGCGGTGGCGAACTCCTCGCCTTCGGCGGCGGCTTCCACCAGTTTCTCCCGCTCCGCGGGGATCATGGGATTATAGACCTCGACCCGGTCGAAGGTGCGGGTTGTAACCTTATCCGCTCCGGCAATATTGATGGTGACGCTGTGCGCGGCGTTGACCACGTCCTTCAGCGCGTCGTTGACTTCGGCGATGACGATGCGGTCGAAGCCGCCTTCCCAGGCACCAGAGAGAAAGATCCCGGTCTGGATGGGTCCCAAACCGATTCCGACAAACGTACTCATGAAAAACCTCTTTGTTTTGGTTAGGATTGGTTCAAAGTTTTACTTCTGCCAGCGGGCGAAGGCATCGGCTCCGGCGATGAATGCCGGAATGTGTTTCGCCAAGGCGGGCACGCTGAAATCATCCGCCAGCAGTTGTCCGGGAGCGTTCATCTCGGTACCGGCCAGCACATGGAGCGCCCGCTCCGCCGCCGTCTGCATGAAACGGTCCAGTTCGGCGGTTAGTTTTGCCGCCTTCTCCGGATCGGAGGCGCGCCAGTTCCGGTCGGGGATCAGGGTGATGCCCCCCGCGCCGTATTCGAGATGGAGATCCAGCAGTTTGCCCGGATCGTTCTCTCCGGCGGAGAGTCCGTTGAGCCACGCCACCACGGGCTTGGCACCGCAGGCAATGACGAAGCGGTTCATCTCCTCCAAGGTGGGGAAACTTCCGGGGTCCGGCTTCTGATAGCCGACCCCGCCCCGTTTCATGGTCTTGGAGCGGATCAGAGCCTCCAGTTTCACCGGATCGGCCGGACAGTCGCCCAGTTTCTCCCGCCAGTAAGCGGAACGTTCCGCCTCGGAACTGAAAACCTCATCCGCTTTCACGCGGTAGGCGGCGCAGACGTGACGCTCGGTCACGTTGCCGGCCGGAGTGAAGGCCTTGGCCACCTGATCGAAGTCCAGCCTGACTTCGGGCAGGAATCCGTTGACCAGTTCCACGACCTGCCGGGTCCGGGCGTTGGCCTTGCGGCGGAGTTCCGCGGCGAAGGTCTGCGCGCTCTCCGGCACCCGGGAGGACCGGAATCCCACTCCAAGATGGTAGGCGATCCCCGGCTCACCGGGGGAGTTGATCTCCACGTCCGCCAGTTCCGGAATGAAGACCCGCGTCTCCATTCCGGCGCAGGCACGGACATTGTAGAGTGCGGCGGCTCCGAGGAACTCGTCCACGCCGTCCAGCACGTCGAAATCCACCAGTCCGACGGCGCGCCAGTTCCGCTCCTTCGCGAGGTGGATCAGCTTGCTGGGAGAGTATCCGTAGCCGTTGTAGGAGTAAAAACTGTGGCAGTGCATATTGAATACGGCAAACCGGGCCGCATCTGCTTCCAACGCCTGCCGCCGGGTCGCTTCATCAAAAGAATTCAAGGCTTTCTCGATATCCATGTTCCGATCTCCTTCCGTCAGTTGTCAGCGTCCGCCGCGGACTACCCGTTCCAATTCGACCATGAAGGCTTCCTGATCTTCGCGGGAGGGAGGTTCGCCCACCAGATTGTCCAGTCCGAGCCTGCCGGTCTGGTCGAGGAACCACTCCGCCGTGGAGCCGGAAGCGAACTTCACCGTTCCCGAAAGCGCCACGCCGGGACGGGCCAGTTTGCTCACCTCCACCACCGTGTTTCCGGCAGGAGCCATCGGAGGAACGGTTCCCGGCATTTCCTCCGGCGCGGCGGTTTCGCCGGGGAGTCCGGCTCCGGCCTGCACCTGTGCGGCGGCTTCTGCCTGCTTGGCATCTTCCTTGGCCTTGGCCTTGGCGCGTTCCTGCGCGCGGGGGTCGGTGGCGTTCCAATCGATGTTGTCCAGCTCGGATGCAAGGATCCGGATCTCCATGAAGGAGAGTTTCAGCTGAAATTCCTCATTGACCAACTGCTGGACCTCGGAGAGAGAGACCCCCTCCCCCAGATGCCTGATCATGAACTCCTTTACCGCGATTTCGGTTTGCTTTTCCATGTTCCGTTTCTCCGTTTCGTACCGCGTCCGGCACCTTTTCCGGGCTCCGTGCGCCGGAAACTCTCCACCGTCTTGGGACGGGGGCAGAACTCCAGTTCAATGGGCACTCCGGTCAAGTCGAAAGCCGCACGCAGTTTATTTTTCAGATAGTTGACGTAGTGGGGCACCACCGCATCCTTGCGGTTGACAAAGAGTTTGAAGCGGTGAGGTTTCTTCCCCGCCGTGACGGCGTCGAAGAGTTTCAGGGGGGATACCCCGTTCACCGGAGGCGGATTGCCGGTGAAGGCATCCCCCAGCACCCGGTTCAGAAGTCCGGTGGAGATCTCCATCTCGGACTGACGCCGGACTTCCCCCACCAGTTCCAGCAGACGGTCCAATCCCTTCTGCTCCTGCGCGCTGATGAGCGCCACCGGCGCAAAGCCAAGTCCGGGAACCGTCTCCCGGATCTCATTCAAAAGTTCCTTCGTCTCCTGCCCGGAACAGAGATCCACCTTGTTGGCGGCGATGACGCAGGCCTTCCCCGCCTTCTGGATCAGCCCGGCGATTTTGCGGTCCTGCGCGGTGGCTCCGGCATCGCCCGCCTCCATGACGAAGATTACCAGATCCGCCCGCTCGATGGCGCTCTTTGCCCGCATGACGCTGAAAAGTTCCACCACGGAATCCACCTTGGCGGTCTTGCGCAAGCCGGCGGTATCCACCAGCATGGCGGGGATGCGCTCCTCGCCGAACTGGAAACTGAATTCGATATCCACCGCATCCCGGGTGGTCCCGGCGATGGGGCTGGTCATGACCCGCTTGGAACCGGTCAAGGCGTTCACGAGGGAGGATTTCCCCACGTTGGGACGACCGATCACCGCAAGGTTCAGCCGGGGCGGAGTCAGTTCCAGCGGCACCGGCGGCGGCAGGAGTTTCATGGCCGCATCCAGCAGCGCCGGAACACCTCCCCGGTGCAGACAGCTGATGGGATAGGGGTTTCCGAAGCCGAGGCAGCTGAACTCCGCCGCATCGTTGCGGACTCCGTCGTCATCGCACTTGTTGGCGGCGAAGAGGACCTTCTTGCCGGCAGTCCGAAGCCGTGCCGCCACATCCCGATCCAGAGGAGTGACGCCAGCCTGAGCGTCCCCCACCATGATGAGCACGTCGGCGTCGGCAACGGCGGCTTCANNACCACCTGTTCCGCGATGCCGGCATCCCAGCGGTCCACGTTGCGGCTCTCGCCGGAGAGCATTCCAAGTCCGCCGGTGTCGATCAGCGTGAAACGCCGTCCGCTGCGGCTGACGGGAGCCGCCACCCGATCCCGGGTGACGCCGCTCATCTCGTGCACGATGGCCAGCCGCCGCCCCAAAATGGAGTTGAAAAGCGAGGACTTGCCCACGTTGGGACGTCCCACGATCGCAATGGCGGGAAGCCGGTTTTTCTTTTCGGCATCGGACATCGTTCAACGGCTCCGGAAAGAGTTGATCTGATCCCGGAGTTTTTCAGCGGCGGCTCCGGCGGCAGCGGCGAAATCCTCCCCCTTCCCCGCGAAGATGATGCCGCGGGAGGAGTTGATCACGACCCCGTTTCCATTGGGGAAGCAACCGAACTTCACCACCTTCTCCACGTCGCCGCCCTGTGCTCCCACTCCGGGGACGAGGAAGGGCAGTTCGGGACAGAGTTGGCGAAGTTTCTGCAATTCGTCGGGATAGGTCGCGCCGACGACCAGTCCGGCGTTGTGGTTGTAATTCCATTTGTCCCTGACCAGCATGGCCACGTGCTCGTAGAGCGGACGGCCGTTGGACTCCAAATCCTGCAGGTCCCGGGAACTGGGATTACTGGTGCGGCAGAGAATGATCACCCCTTTTTCCCCGTAGTCGAGGAAGGGTTTCACCGCGTCGATGCCCATGTAGGGATTGACGGTCACGGCATCGGCATGATACTGCTCGAAGGCCTCCCGCGCATATTCGGCGGCGGTGGAGCCGATGTCGCCCCGCTTCACGTCCAGGATCACCGGGACTTCCGGCGCACGTTCGTGGATGTAATCAATGGTCATCTTCAACTCGTCCTCGCGGCCGTCCCCAGCGTAGAAGGCAGCCTGCGGCTTGTAGCAGCAGACCCAGTCGCAGGTGGCATCCACGATCTGCCGGTTGAATTCAAAAAAAGGCTTTCCCGCGCCTTTGACGCACTCCGGCAGTTTGCTGAAGGCGGGGTCGAGACCGGCACAGACCAGACTGCGGTTCCGCCGGGCGGCGGCATCCAATTTTTCCCAAAAGTTCATGACATCCTCCTGTATGATTTCGATTAAACGATCATTTTTTCTTTGCCGTCTCCGCCGGGACCTCCCGGATCACCGCCGGAGGGTTGGCCGCGTTGTAGAGGCCCACCTTCGCGCGGTCCGGATCGAATTCGATCCGGGTTGCCCACCCCGGTCCTTCCAGCCGGATGCGCCGGGCATAGTAGATCCCGTTCTCCTGCGTGAAACCGCCGCACTCCAAGGTGCGGTAAGGCTCCGCCCCGCCCTTGCGGAAGAACTCCGCCTTCAGAGGGAAGCGGTAATCCCGCGACAGATAGATCTTCACCTCCTCGCTCCCATCCGGAGCGCGGAACAATCCCACGCGGCAGGGGATGAACCCGTTCAAAACGGCGGAGTCCAGCTCCTTCACCACGGGATAGAAAAGGAATCCCAGCGTGAGGTCGCTGGCCCGGACGCCCGCCCGGTCCAGCATGCCGTTTCCGGCGCCGTTCCGGACCACGGTGGAACCGCCCTCTTCCCGGGTCTGCCCGAGAACGTAGGACTCCTTGCCGTCCACAATCAGTTGGCCGGTGGAACGCTTCGGTTGGATAACGATCCCGAAGTAGAGCGGCACGCTGACCGTGGAGGCTCCCTTCCGCCGGTGCTGAAGGGTCCCCTCCAGCATGGCGAACGTGGCAGCTGAATTGGGATGGCGGGCGGCCTCCACAAAGGCGGGGAACGGCTGCTCCTCCCGGGCGAAAGCGGAAAACTCCGCTCCGATCAGGAAGAAAGACAGCAATGCCAAACCGGTCCTGCACCAAAACTTCACTTTGCCGCCGCCTCCGCTTTTCCGTTGAACGCGAACCGCAGAGCGGATTTGTACTCCTTGACAAAATGGAAGGTGAGCTTGCTTTTGACCGCTTCCGGCAGTTCCAGATAATCCTTGCGGTTGGCCTCCGGCATCATGATGGTCCGCACTCCGGCACGGAGCGCCGCCACCACCTTCTCCCGGATGCCGCCCACGGCGGTGACCCGTCCGAGAAGCGTGATCTCGCCGGTCATGGAGAACTCCGGACGCAACGGCTTCCCGATGAGCCGGGAAACAAGCGCGCAAACCAGCGTGATGCCGGCAGAAGGACCGTCCTTGGGCGTGGCGCCGTCCGGCACGTGGATGTGGAAGTCATGCTCCTTGAAATAGACCGGATCAATGCCCCACTCCGTTGCGGATTCCCGCACCAGACTGAAGGCCGTCTCCGCGGACTCCTGCATCACCTTGCCAAGGGAACCAGTGAGTTTCAGTTCGCCCTTGCCGCCGGGAATGGCAATCACCTCGATCGGCAGGATCGCTCCGCCGGCGCCGGTCCAGGCCATGCCGGTGGCGCTGCCCACCTGCGGCTTCTGCGCGGAATCCCGCAGGAACTGACGGGCACCCAGCACGTCCCGGACCACGGCCGCAGTCACCTTGAAAGGCTTGTCGGTCTTGAGTTCGCCGGAGACGATCCGGCGGGCCAGCCTGCGGCAGACCCGGCCGATGACGCGCTCCAGAGTACGGACGCCCGCCTCCATGGGGTAGTAGTCGATGATCTCGTCGATGGCGGGCAGTTGGAAGAGGATCTTCTCCGGGTCCAGCCCGCACTCCTTCAACTGCCGGGGCACGAGGTACTGCCGGGCGATCTCCTTCTTCTCGTAGGAGGTGTATCCGGGCAGGCGGATGATCTCCATCCGGTCCCGCAGGGCATCGGGGATGGTATCCAGCATGTTGGCGGTGGCGATGAAAAACACCTTGGAGAGGTCGTAGTCCAGTTCCAGATAGTTGTCGTTGAAGGTACTGTTCTGCTCGGGATCCAGCACCTCAAGCAGCGCGGACGCCGGATCTCCCCGCAGATCGTGGGCCAGTTTGTCGATCTCATCCAGCATGAACACGGGATTGCAACTGCCCACCCGTTTGATGTTCTGAATGATCCGGCCGGGCATGGCGCCGACGTAGGTCCGCCGATGCCCCCGGATCTCCGCTTCGTCCCGGACGCCGCCCAGCGAGACCCGGACGAACTCCCGGTTCATGGAGCGGGCGATGGAACGGCCGAGGGAGGTCTTGCCCACTCCAGGAGGTCCCACAAGGCAGAGAATGGGCGCGCGGCGTTCGTCGTCGGCCTTCTTCAACTGCAGGACCGCCAGAAATTCCAGAATGCGGGCCTTCACGTCCTCCAGACCGAAATGGTCCTCCTCGAGGACCTGCGAAGCCACGGTGCAATCCAGCCGGTCCTCGGTGCATTTCGTCCAGGGCACGTCCAGAAGCCACGTGATGTAGTTGTAACTGATGTGATATTCCGGGGCGGAGGTGGGGATCATCTCCAAGCGCCCCAGTTCCTTCTCTACGACCTTTTTGACCCGCTCCGGCAGTTCCGTCTTCTTGACCCGGTCGGTCAGTTCCACCAGATCGGGATTCCGGGTCTCCTCGCCGAGGGCCTGCTTCACCGCACGAAGTTGTTCCCGCAGGAAAAACTCCCGCTGCCCGGAA
>DCGG01000059.1:0-1126 GCA_002315455.1 Lentisphaeria bacterium UBA1784 | reverse complement strand
GAACTCATGGCCTCATGGACCTCGTTCTGAAGTTTCATGCCCAGACGCATCATCTCCACCTCGCGGTCCACGAGGACGGAGAGCACCTCCAGCCGGTCATGGATGCGACTCAGCGCGAGAAGCAGAGTCTTTTCCGCGTAGTTGAAGTGGAGCGCGTCAGCCAGCAGATCTGCCAACCGTCCCGGAGAGGGAGCGTTGAGGACCGCCAACTGCAGTTCCTCGGAGTTGGGCAAACTGGGCAGAAGTTCCCGAAAGAGCAGACTGATGCTCTTCTGACGGGCGACGTTTTCCTTATCCTGATTCTCTGCTGGATTCTCGTTGAGCGGCCGGACTCCCGCGATGAATTCGCCGCTGGAGAGCCGGCCGATGGTCTCGCAGACCACACGCCGGATACCACGGGCAACGAAGCGCTTGGATCCATCGGGGAAATTCAGTTCTTTCACCACCCGGAGCAGGATGCCCACCGCGGAACGCTTTTTCCCGTTGAAATCAAAGTGGCTGATGGAAAGTTGAAACGGAAGCGGAACGAATTCCCCTTCCGGAGGAAGTTCCGGAAAGATCACCATCATCCGGTCGTGGTTCATGGCATAGCGGAGCGCTTTGGCGTTCTCTTCGCCCTCTACGACCACGGGCGTGAGGCTGTACGGATAGATCGTCGGCTCGCGCAACTGGAACATCACCGCGGAGATCCGGTCTTCCACCGTGATGGTGGTCTTCGCCTCCACCGGAACGGCCGGAGCGGCCGCCTTGGCAGGCTCCGGCTTGGGCGCTTCCGCCGCAGGGGCCGGCATCTTTTCAGGCTCCGGAGCCTTTTTCACCGGTGCAGTTTTTGCCTTCTCACCCCGGACCGGCGCCTTCTTCGATGCCAGTTCCGCTTTCTTCCCGGCGGACTTCGCCGCGGCACTCTTGGCCGGAGCCTTCTTCGCCGGAGCCTTCGCCGCCTTGGGAGCGGACTTGACCGGGGCCTTCGCGGAGGCCGCCTTCGCCTTGGTCACGCTCTTTTTCGCAGGGGCCGGTACAGACTTCGCGATCGCCGCCGGAGCCTTCGCCGCCTTGGGAGCAGACTTGACCGGGGCCTTCGCGGAGGCCGCCTTCGCCTTGGTCACGCTCTTTTTCGCAGGGGCCG
>DCGG01000158.1:32215-36372 GCA_002315455.1 Lentisphaeria bacterium UBA1784 | reverse complement strand
CATAAACCGTCGAAGAGGCGTTTTTTTGTCTCTACGCTGAAAAATTAGCCACGCTGAAAAAATGTGGCAATTATGTGTCAATTCTTGGGTGAAATCACTTGAAATCAAGAGAAATCAGCATAAAAAAGGTGGTCACTTGAGGAAGGTGAGTTTCAGCGGAGTTTCAGCGTGGAAAAGTGGTGGGCGATAAGGGACTCGAACCCCTGACATTTTGCGTGTAAAGCAAACGCTCTAACCAACTGAGCTAATCGCCCGAAACAGTAGCAGATGGAATAATATACTCCGGCTCGCGGCAGATATCAAGCCGCCCCCCGCAGGATCAGCGGAGTTTCTTCGCCGTCTGCGCAATCTCCGCCTCGAAGGCCCGGACCTCCGCGGGAGAGTATTCCGTACCGTCGGAACTCCGCGGGGAAACGAAGGCTACCCTGCCCCTCCCCAGCGCCGCCGCAAGCGAAACGTCGCCCCATTTCAGGAATCCGGGAAGGCTGAGCGCAAGGGAATAGATCGCTCCCGGCAGAAACGGTTCAAAGGCACTCCGCGCCTTCAACTGAATGCTCCGGTGATCGAAGAGCAGCGATGCCGGGGAATCCTGCGCCGTGGCCTCGTCGATCTCCCCGGAAAACACGTTGGCGAACACCGCCGCCGCCCCCGTTTCCAGCAATCCGGTCACCGCGATCGTCTTCGCGTGGAAGTTGCGTTTCAGCATCTTCGCCAGCGCAAGGACGTCAAAGACCCACTCTCCTACCAGCGTGCGGCCCACCCACATCAGCTGCCGGAAGAACTGGTGATGCAAGCCAACGGTCTGGTTGGGCTGTGCCGTCTCCCCGGTGCCGAAGAGGTCCGGCAGGATCAGCGTGGCGCCGTCCTTGCCGGCTGCCGCAAGATCGTCATCGGTCAGATGGCACTTCCCCTGCGGATGCAGAAGGACGCGGTAACGGCCCTCCTGCGTCCCCGGCTTGATCAGGAACGGGATCACGTGGTTCCCTGCCTCCAGCGCACAGCGGATGACGCCGTTCACCTGGGCATAGCGGTGCAGGGTCTGCGGCGGAAGTTTCTGCAGGCGCAGGATCTTTTTCAATCCGGCGATGCTTTCGCGGCGGGAGATCGTTCTGCGGGACAGGAAGTCCCTGCGCAGTTCCGCGCCGATGCGCTCGCAGTAGACGGGGATGGAGGCCACCCCGGCCGGACGCAGGGAGGGGTCCGGAAAAAGGTGCCCTTCCTGCTCCGGAGAAAGTTCGAAATCCGGTTCTGGAAGCGGATTCCCGTTCCCCTCCCCCTTCAGAAACTGGGCAAAGTACCCGAGAACGGACTCCCGCTGGCGGTCGTGCATCCCGTGGACCCGGTCGGCAACGTGGAAAGAGATCCGTTCCGGATATCCCAGATTCCAGTAGATCTTTTCCACGGCGTGATAGGTCTTCAGCATCTCTGCCACGCTGAAATCATGGTTGCAGTCGTACAGCGCGTTGGCGATGCGCAGGGGACGGGGAGCAATCAGGGCGAGGATCCCCGCCTCCTCCGTCAGCAGAAGTCCGTCCGGAAGAAGTTCGCAGACGCAGTTCATGCCGTAGACGTAGGACTCGAAAGAGCCGACGCTCACCACCGGCATCGCCGCCGCGATGCGCTCATCCATGGCGCTCAGCCACATGGTCTGATTGCCGCCGCCGGAGGCTCCGGTGGCGCCGATCCGGTCTTTTTGAACGCAGTCCAGAGAGCGGAGCAGATCGACGCCCCGCATGTTGTCCACCACCTGCAGTCCCATCAGCGTCTGTCCGAGATTGAGGATGGCCGCACCCTGAACGCCGCCGTGGTTGGCCGCTTCATAGCAGTTGCAGGCGCGTTCGTAGGTGCCGAAGGCATCCACCGTGAGGCAGACGAAGCCGCTTTTCACCAGATCCAGAGAGGTCGCTTGGGGATTCACGCCGAACTTCCCCTCTTTGTTGTGTCCGTGCATCTGGATCACGGCGGGGAAAGGCCCCTTGCCTTCCGGCACATAGAGCAGGGCCGTCACGTGGACTCCCGGCTGGCTCTGATAGGTCAGTTTCCGAATGGAGAACCCGTCCTTCCCGACGACGCCGTACTCCTTCACATCGAGGGGAAGATCGCGGTCGTACTTCACGCCGAAGATCTCCCATAACTTCGCCCGCATGCGCTTCTGAAAGCGGCGCAGCGAAGCCATGTCCCGGAACACATCCAGCTGATGCAGTTGCGCCAACCGTCCCGCCTCGAAGGTCAGCAGGCGGTTCACCTGACAGTGAGGCGACATGTCCAAATGGAACACCCCCTCCCTGGGATAGGGAGGAAGATCGAAGTTGAAAACTCTGGTCCCGGCAACGTTTTTCATGACAACAGCCTTTCAGATGCGATCCCAAGGGGAAATGGAACCGCTTATTTCTGCTCCTCTGCGGAGCCTGTTTCTTCGCTTCTGATCTCCTTCAGACGGGAGATGCATGCAGGAACATCATCGAATGGCAGCGTGGCAATCTGTTCCACCGGGAGGTCCCACCAGCGCAGTTGCAGAAGCGCGTCCACGGATTCCGGGGAGAACCGGTACCGGATGAGTTTCGCCGGGACTCCGCCCACAATGGCGTAGGGCGGAACGTCCTTCGTCACGACCGCGTGGGCGCCGATGATCGCACCGTCCCCGATGGAGATGCCGTCCATGATTACCGCGAACATGCCGATCCAAACATCGTTCCCGATGCGGCAGGGCTTGGACGTCTCGTACCGGACCCTGTCTTCCTGAGGAATCTCCCCGGGCAAACGGAAGAAATCCATGTACTGAAACGGATGCGTAGAGAGATACCCCGTGGGATGCTGGGTGGTGCCGATGCTCACGTAGGACGCGATCGAACAGAACTTCCCGATGGTTGTGCTCTTGTTGCTGATGCGGCAGTCGTGGCCCCAGTAACTCCCGATGCCGGCACGGTAGCGTTTATGCAATTTGCAATACCGGTGCCCGACGTGGGAAAAGTGGCCGTACAGAAACGCCTCCCGCTTCTCTTTGGGGAAAATGAACCGGCTGACAAGTTTATAGAACCAAAACATCTTTCCTCCCGTATGTTCCCGGTATTTTACAGTTTTTTGAGCAGTTCCGCCGCGCGGACGTCCCAAGTATGGGACGAGAGACAGCGCTTTCTGCCTGCCGCGCCGATCTTCCTGACGAGTTCCGGCTCTCTGACGCATTTCCCGACAACCTCCTTCAACTCATCCGCAGAGCGGAAGGAGAGGACCTCTCTGCCGTCCTCGAAAGCCTCCGGCAGTTCCTCCACCCACTCGGAGATCAGACAGCCGCCGGACGAGGGAACGGCAAATGCCTGGATACTCAGGATGGTATGAAACTCATTCAGCGGCTCCTGAAGCAAATTCAGGATCGCCCCGGATGCCGAATAGATCCAGACCAGTTCCTTTCCGGCAACGTCCCGGCCGTAGCGGACGCGAGGCGTCAATCCGAGGCGTCTGCCGTCGGGATCGTTCTTCCAGCGCTTGCCGTAGAGGGCGAGATCGAATTCTTTCAGAACGGAACAGAGTTCCGCCCGACGGGGCGTCGCCCGGCCGATGAAGGAGACCTGCGCCCCGTAACGCGTCCGTTGCCGGGCACTCAGCGGCACGGGGATGTAGTAATTGGGATCCACGCCATGCGGAAGATAATGGGCCGGTTTTCCCCGCCGGTTCAGTTCCCGGCAGAGCCAGTTGGAAACCGAAAAAAAGCGGTCCACGCCGTTCAACCCGGAAAAATCCTCCATGGACCTCCGCCGGGGGCCGTCATAATCATAGACCGCGGTCACGCCGGAGAAATAGGACTTCAGCCGGAGCAGATCGAAATTCCATCCGCCGGCAAAGAGAACGGCATCCGGCCGTCTGCCCCGGACGATCCGCTCGAGGGAACGGTCCCGCCGCTCCTGCTCCGCTTTTTCGTTCCCCTTCAGAAATCCCAGAAAACGCCCCATCACGTGGTAGTCGGCAGGGATCACCTCCGCACCGTTCCGGCGGAGTCCTTCGGCCAAATGCGACAGATGAAGTCCCATCCAGCCGGAATGCAAGCCTGTCAACAGAATTTTCATGTTTCTCCTCCGGCGGTCCGGCACCGATTTGTCCTGCGTTTCATATTGGAGAAGGGCACCTCTAAAAATTCAAACGGATAGATTGCGAGCCTGTGG
>DCGG01000158.1:0-32204 GCA_002315455.1 Lentisphaeria bacterium UBA1784 | reverse complement strand
ATGTGCGAATTTGAGGCGGCTACCCAGAGTGGTAACCTCCGAAAAGTCGCGCGTTGCGGACTTTCCTCAAAGGCCGCAAGCCGCCGGAATGAATTTTTAGAGATACCCAGAAATAAAATAACATCGCTGTGCCCAAATTGCAACCGGAGAAGGCGGCCACTTCCATAAAAATTCGCATGCGCATCCGCGAAAGACGGCAGAATGCACTTTCCCCCGTCTCCCGTGAAATGCGCCCGGCGATCCCGGACGGTTACTTTTTCGGGAAGATCAGACTGCTGGGTTTCCAGAGGCCGCCGTTGCCGGAGACGTTCTCCAGCTTCACCGCGATGGTGATCTCCTCCTTGCCCTTCACCGCCTCCGTGACGTCCACGTCGAAGGGATTCTGCCAACTGTCGGGATCGGTGGCGGCGTTGAAGATGAGCTGTCCCACGCGCTTGCCGTCGATCCACACCCAGCAGGACTCGTCCACGGCGCCGAGGCGCAGGATGGTCTTCCGGTTGCGGTACTCCGGAGGGAGTTTCACCTTCAGCCGGTACCAGTAGAAGTGATAATCCTGATGGTGATGGCGCTCGAGGAAGTCCCAAGTGTCGGTGCCGATCCAGCCGGTGGTGTCGAAGTTCTTTTTGAAGTATCCCAGTTTCTCGCCCTGATCCTGTTTATCCTCGATGCCCAGCCAGTACTGCTTGAGGTCGAGGTAGGTCCCGGGCTCCCGGACCGGCGGCAGTTTCCACACGAGGTCCTCGTTCCTGCGGCGGCGGTTGAAGTCCTTGACGGCAGAGGCCCACTCCGGCAGCGAACTCTTCCGGAATGCCTGTACTTTTTCGATTTCGGCAAGTTTCTGCTCCCGGGTAGCCTTGGGGTCCTTGAGGACGGCGCAGACCTTCGAGCAGAGCGCGGCGTGCTCCAGCCCCGCCTTCAGAAACTCCACCCGCTTCAGGTCGTCGGGGAAATCCTTGGCTGCGGAGAGGGCCTTGTCCAGCAGTTTCCGGGCCGGAACAAAGCACTCCTGCGGGAAGAGGATGTGGGCGTAGTGGGCATACTGGAAGCCGTACATGTTGCGGTGGCGCTCCAAATTGTACTTGATGGGCACCTCGGTGAAGGATTCGGCGTGGTCCTGTGCGTATTTTTCCCAATACGCCCAGTAGGCGCGGACCTCTTTCGCCGCCGGACCGAAGCCGGAGTAGTATTCCGCGAGCAGATCGTCCAGCTTGGCAGAAGGATGGACCATCAGCCGGGAGAGCACGTAGAGAAATGGTCCCTGCGTGGCGAAGGAGGTGTTGGGCCCGTCGACGTCGATGGTCTTCATGCGGCACTCCCGCATGAGCTGGAACTCCTCGTAGTAGTCCCGGACGTAGTTTTCCGGCATGGCGTAGCCGCCGAGGATGTTGGGGCGGTAGTTGAGGGTGGCACCGGTCTTCTGCCACTGCCGGAGCAGATCGAACATCTCCTTTTTGTACTTGGGATGGTAGGGAAAAGGCAGGTCCTCGGCGGGCGGAACCAGCCGGATCATGATGTTGGGGTTCAACTTGGTGTTGACGGGGGGATAGATGTAGTTGAGATAGGCGTAGCCATGGACTTCCACATTGGGGTCGATCTTGCTCGCCAAGTCGTAGAGCGCCTTGTAGAACCTGGCATAGCGCTCGCCCACGTTTTTGAACCGGAGAGATTTTTGGGTATGAAAACTCCAGTGCTTGTCCGGACCGTCCCACGCGAGGCAGCGGGGGCAGGAGCAGATGCCGGGAGTATCATCCTCGCAGGCATTGATGGCGAACTTCCGCCCCGGTTCCTTCTCCCCGGCCGCGACCCAGCGCCGAACGATCTCCTTGTGAAACTCAGGATTGGAAACGCACATGGCGCTGGTGGCTCCTTTGTTGACCCGCTTGCCGTTGACCATGGCGAAGAAATCCTTGTGTTCCGGCCAGTACATCTTGTACCAGTTCACGAAAGCGTGTCCACCCCGGTGGTTGTCGGGATAATCCGGCGGAAGCGAAATGGTCCGGGCGGCACGGCGGGTCCAAAGTTTGGGGAGATAGCGCTGGGCGGATTCCGTGAAGGGCGGCATTACCCGCACGTCATAGTTCCCGAAGGAGACGGTCTTTTTCGGGCGGACCACCACGCCGTACTGCTCATCGGGCCACAGCCAGAGGACCTTCAATTCGTCCTCAAGGTACTGGTAAACCGCATAAAGGGTCCCGGTGGCGGTATAGCGGGCCTCCGGTTTTCCTCCGGAGTCGCCGCCCGCGAGGATCAGACCATCGTCAACGGACTTCAGCAGGAAGCCGTTGAGGGGAAGTCCCTTGCCGGTCAGTTTCCGGGCGGCCCGGGTCATGCCAACCTGATAGCGGAGCGCAGAAGAATCTTTCGCCGCACTCTCGGTGAGGATGGGCAGTTCTGCGCCGGAAGCCCGGCGGAGGAAGGTCTGCAGCTCCTGCGCGGCATACTGTTCCGCCGGTTTGGCCTTCTCCGGGATGACGATCACCGCCTTGGCGGACCCGTCCACGATGGCGTCCAAAGCCCACGCGGCAGACGCGCCGCCCAACAACGCCGACAGCAGAAGTGCCGACATCAAAAAACCTTTTCTCATGTTTCCTCCTTTTTTCATGAAATACCGCGAAATATCATCAACGCTTCCGTTTTCTGACACGATCATAATTTAGCACGACTTTCAACGGGCGCAATACTGCTGTTTCGATTTTTGTAAATCCCGGAAGGAAAAGTGCAAAATCCGCAACGCCATCGTGTCCTGCGGTTTCCGCAGAGATTTCACATTGTAAAATCTCCACCGCCCCCACCATTACAATAGCACAAGACCCGGCAACTGTCAAATCATCCGCCGGGTCCCGTTTTTTGCTGAAAAAGCAGTAATGCACTCTGCCGGAAGGATCGCGACGCGGATCAAAGGTATCTGCGCACTACCCGGTTGCCGATGGCGCAGAGAATGTCGTGGGGATGGGTTCCCTTGGTCTCGCACCACGCGGAGATGGGAATGGAGCGGTCCACCTGCGTGCCCCAGAGGACCACTTCGTCCCCGGGCTTGGCATTGGGTGCCTTGGCCAGCGAGATCATGATGTAATCCATGGCGACCCGGCCGATGATGGGGCAGAGAATGCCGTTGACGAGAACGTTGCCTCGGTTGGAACAAGCGAGAGGAACGCCATCCTCATAGCCGATGGCCACGGTCCCGACGGGGGTGTCCTCCGGGAGCGTGTGGAGCCGGTTGTAGCCGATTCCCGTGCCTTCCTTCAATTTCCGCACGGCGATGAGGGTGGACTTCAACTGGGCCACCGGTTCCAGTTTCATATCGGCGAGCAGGGGGTTCTGGTTGAATCCGTAGAGGTCCAGCCCTACCCGCGCCATGGTGAAGGGCGGCTGAAAGGCTTCCGCAAAGGCAGGAGCGTAGCCGTCGCTGGCCACGATGTGGACGTCGGGGATGGCGACGCCGTTCTGCTTCAGTCGGTTTACCAGTCCGGTGAAGACCCTGACCTGACGGAGGCTGTATCCATCTTCCGGATGCGGCGCACAGGAGAGGTGGCTGAATATCCCCCGGACCTTCAAGTTCGGCAGGCTCATGATCTCCCGGATCTCCGCCTCGGCGGTCTCCGGAAGGAGTCCGATCCGGCCCATGCCGGAATCAATGGGCAGAGCCACCTCCGCGGAGCGCTTCTGCCGGACCGCTTCGGCGCTGATCTTCCGGGCGAGCGGCACGTCTCCGGCGGGGAGGATCACGTCCGCTTCCACGCCGGGAGCGATCTCGCCATCCACCAGTCCGCCGAGGACCATGCTCCGGGCGCCGAGGCGCTTCAGCTGGAGCCCCTCCTCCACCGTCGCCACGCCGAAGTAGGGAGCCTTGTCAAAAAGCGTCAGAATTTTCTCCACCCCCAATCCGTAGGCATTGGCCTTAATCACCGGGATCACCGGGATCCCGGCCCGTTTCAGGATCTTCTCATAGTTGCCGACGATCTTTTTCGTGTCGATTTCCAACCAGGAACGGGTGAGAGACATTTTTGCGTCCGCGTAGCTCCTTGCGCCGATAATGTTGTTGATTCGATTCAGGGGAGCCTCCGGCCTTGGAGACTCCCACTTTCTGTTCGGATGCCCCTTACTTGGCGTATTCCACCGACCGGGTCTCCCGGATGATGGTGACCTTGATCTGACCGGGGTAGGTCATTTCCTTCTCGATGCGGCTGCAGATATCCTTGGCCAGCACCTGGGCTTCGCCTTCGCTGATCTTCTCGGGGGTGACCATGACCCGGACCTCCCGGCCCGCCTGCAGCGCGAAGCAGGACTCCACCCCCGCGAACTCGTGGGCGATGGTCTCCAGCTGCTCCAGACGCTTGAGGTAAAGTTCGGTGGTCTCGCTGCGGGCCCCCGGACGGGAGGCGCTCAGGGTATCGCAGGCGGAGCAGAGGATGTCGTAGCAGCTCTCCGGCTCCAGTTCGCCGTGGTGGGCGGCCACCGCGTGGATCACGTCCTTGGCCTCGTTGTTCTTGCGGAGGAAGTCCGCGCCGATCTGGGCGTGGGGACCTTCCACCTCGTGGTCGATGGCTTTGCCGAGGTCGTGGAAGAGGCCGATGCGCTTGGCCTTCTTCTCGTCCAGCCCCAGTTCCGCGGCGATCATGCCCATGAAGTAGGCGGTCTCAAGGGAGTGCTGCAGCACGTTCTGGGAGAAACTGTAGCGGTACTTCAGCCGTCCCAGCAGTTTGATGACGGCGGGAGGCACGCCGGTGAGGCCGGTCTCCAGCACGGCGGCTTCGCCGACCTGATAGAGTTCGTCCTCCAGTTCCTTGGTGATCTTCTTGGCCAGTTCCTCCACCCGGGTGGGATGAATGCGGCCGTCGCCGATGAGGCGTTCCATGAGCTGACGGGCCACCTCCTTGCGGACGGGATCGAAACAACTGATGACCACCGCTTCGGGGGTGTCATCGATGAGGATGTTGACGCCGGTGGCGGCTTCGATGGCGCGGATGTTCCGGCCTTCGCGGCCGATGATGCGGCCCTTCATCTCGTCGTTGGGGAGCGGGATGGTGGCGGTGGTGCGCTCGTAGGTGCAGTCGGAAGCGTAGCGCTGGATGGCGTAGGTGAGAATCCGGCGGGCTTCATGCTCACTGCGGACCTTGGCCTCCTCGAGGGTATTGCGGATCAGGATGCCGGATTCGTTCTTGACCTCGTCCTTCAACTTCTCCAGCAGGACCTCCTTGGCCTCATCCCGGGAGAATCCGCTGATGCGCTCCAGTTCGTCGATCTGCCGGGAGATGTTCTTGGAGAGTTCCTGTTCCCGGGTGGAAAGCCGTTCCCGGAGCAGGTCGATCTCTTTCTCCTGCCGTTCCACGTTCTTGACCTTGGCGTCGAGGGATTCGGCGCGGCGGTCCAGAGTCTCCTCCCGCTGGACCAGACGTTTTTCGTTATTGGCCTGCTCCTTGCGGCGCTCCTTCAGTTCCTCCTCGCACTCCTCCCGCATCTTGATGGTCTCGCCCTTGGCGGAGACCCGGGCGTCCCGGAGCAGATGTTCCGCTTCGCGTTCCGCGTTGCTGCGGATGCGGTCGGCGTCCTTGGCAGCGGCATCCCGTTGCAGGCGCCGCACGTAGTTGCTGACGATCGCTCCGATGATAAAGCCGGCGGCGAGAGCCGCAGCGGCGATCACGATCCAGATGAAGAAATTCATACTCACACTTCCTTATTTGCACGGACAATTGAAAATTTGTTGTTCCGTGACCACCCGGTCCATGGGGCGGTCATGGGGTTCGCGGGGCAGTTTCTCCGCGAGCTGGCAGGAGTAGATTACCGCTGCCGCCGCGGCACCGCCGGCCTTGTCCAACAGCCGGTCGTAAAATCCGCCGCCCCGTCCCAAACGGGTCCCGCCGGGATCACAGGCCACCGCGGGAACAAGGATCAGCACTTGCCGGCGGATCAGCGTCCAGTCCGCGGCGGGAAGCGCCGCCAGCGGTTCCGGGATGCCGAACTTGCCGGGGCGCAACTGCTCCGCGGGGTCGTCGATCCTGACGAACTCATACTCTTTGGTCTCCGCCGAAAACCGGGGGAGATACAGGCGTTTTTCCGGAAACAGGCTGCGCAGGTCCGGTTCCGCCCCGAAGGCAACGAAAGCCGCCAATCCGGGAAGGCGCTGAAATTCGGGGAGCGCGCGGACGTGATCCGCGATCGCCCGGTCAAAATCCAGCCGTTCAGCAGAGGAAAGCTCTTTGCGCCGCTTCAAGTAGAAGCTGCGGAGTGCATCCTTGTCTGAACCCGGTCCCATAAACATCCTTCAAAATTTCGGGGGGGGACACCGGGCGCGGAGGAGAAACTGACGATCCTGAAACCGGACCGATGGAGAGGAAAATCATGCAGGGAAGGAATCTGAATCTCCGTCTTTCAGGATAGACTTCATCCTGTGGTAACGGTTCCGCGGGACCCTTTTCAAGGGCACCCCGCTCTATTTCGATCAGGCCGTCCGCCCGCATCGGCACCGCTTCGGCACCCGGCGGCAGGATGGACCTGAACACTCATTCGCTCTCTGCACGTCTCCTCTTTCCAGTCCGCTCCCGGAACCCGTCCTGAAACCTCTGCGGGGGGTGAACTCTCCCGGCGGCACCCGGACTTCGCCGTCCCTCCCGTCTCCGCCCGGACTTTCTCCCGGTCAGAAACGGCAAAAAAACAGCGCGACCCGGCGCCAGATATTTCAAAAGCGAAAAAACGCTGTCTCTAATATAACACGGTTTTCCCGGGATGAAAGTGCTGTTTTGAAAAAAAGAGCATTTTTTCCGCATATTTTTCCTGTGCAGCGGGAAAAATTCCCGGATGAGTGCCCGGCCGCAACCTGTTTCTCAATATCAAATTTTGCACGGCGTCAGGTAAGAAACGGGGCCGGTGACTGGAAAATTTCCGCATCAAGGTGTATATTTCACCCGTTGTAAAAAAACTATCACCTCCGGCGCCCGAACGCGCCGCAAAACAATGGAGAATCGTTGAAATGAGTGAAATGGCAAAACTGGCCTACCTCGTGAAGCCCGGAGAATTCGAGTTCCGGGAGTACCCCATCCCCGAGATCGACGACGATCAGATCCTGATCAAGGTGGAAGGTTGCGGCGTCTGCGGCACCGACGGCCACGAATACAAACGCGATCCCTTCGGTCTCTGCCCGGTGGTGCTGGGCCACGAGGGTTCCGGCGAAATCATCCGCATCGGCAAAAACGTGAAGTTCGATTCCGCCGGCAAGCCCGTGAAGGTGGGCGACAAAATCGTCACCTGCATCATTCCCTGCGGCGACTGCCCCGCCTGCAAAAATACCCCCGCCCGCACCAACCTCTGCGAACGCTGCGGCGTCTATGGTCTTTTCCCCGACGACGACATCCATCTCAACGGCTACTTCGCCTCTCACATGGTAATCCGGAAGGGCTCCACCTTCTTCAACGTCACCGGGATGACCCTGGATCAGCGCATGCTCATCGAGCCGGCGGCGGTGGCGGTCCACTGCGTTGAACGCGCCAAAACCACCGGACTGCTGAAGTTCAACACCTCGGTCCTGATCCAAGGCTGCGGTCCCATCGGCCTCATGGTGATGGCGGTGATCCGGACCCTCGGCATCGAGAACATCATCGCCCTCGACGGCAACGACAACCGGCTGGAGATCGCCAAAACGCTGGGCGCCGGACACACCTTCAACTTCACCAAGTTCGCCAGCACCGAAGCGCTGGTGGAGGAGATCAGAAAGGTCTCCGACGGTCTGGGTGCGGAATTCGCCTTCCAGTGCACCGGAGTCCCCGCGGCCCATGCCTCCGTCTGGAAAATGATCCGCCGCGGCGGCGGTCTCTGCGAAGTGGGATTCTTCCTCGACGGCGGCACCTGCGCCATCAATCCCCACTACGACCTCTGCAACAAGGAGGTGACGGCAGTGGGTTCTTGGGTCTATACTCCGCAGGACTATCCCACCACTTTCGACTTCCTGCGCCGGGCCAAGGCCATCGGCCTGCCGGTGGAGCAGTTCGTCACCCACCACTTCCCCCTCTCCCAAATCAAGGAAGCGCTGGAGACCAACGTGCAGATGAAAGGGATCAAGGTGGCGGTGGTGGCCGACTGAGCCGCCCCGCGCCATTCGATCTTCTGCTTGCGGCAAGCGGACGATCCCTCCGGGACGGAGCGCCGGTCCGGCGCCCCCTCCGGAACGAGAGGTTCCTTGCCGCAAAATCGTATCTGCCGCCGATGATCCCGCCGCGCCGTCATCCTCCCCGCCGGTTGAAGAATTCCCGGCAGGGAAGTTGAAGGATTCCGCCTTGTTTTTTCGGTGTTGCGGCAGTATAATATATACTGCGCAACATCTTCAAGCATGAAAGGCGGGACGATCCCGATGATCCGGAAGCGGCAAAAACAACAGATGCGGGGCGCGGTCCTGGTAGAATCCATGGCCGTGATCTGCGCGCTTTTTTTCGCGTTTCTCTGCATGCTTCAGATCTACCATTGGGCCGTCAACCGTCTGGTCTGCCAGTACTCCAGTTTCTACGCGGCCAAGGGAATGACCCTCGGCTACCGCCTCAACCTCGTCCGCCGCAGCGCCCGGGTGGCAGCCATCGTCGCCAGCGGCGACAGCATGGGCAACACCAGCGGTGACGAACGCGCCGACGCCTTGAACTACATGCTGAACGGCGATGCCAGCGGAGTCTGGTACGCCAACTGGTATCCACAGGGAAATGACGATCCCGAGATCTATCTCTGCGGCGACTACGGGGACAACTTCATTTCCAGCAGCGTCATCCTCTTCAACTCTCCTCTGATCTGGCCCGGGCTGGAGAAGTTCCTCGGCATCGCCGAAAATCCCATACCGAACGCGACCACCAAGGGCTTCGACCACTCCAAACTCTTTCTGGAGGATGCGGACTGATGAGGCGGCTTTGGAACCATCCTGACCTCCGGGCGCGGAAGCATGAGTCCGGGCAGACCCTTCTGCTGGGCGTGGTGATGTTGCTGGTGCTTGCGCTCTCCTCGCTGATCCTCTTCGACATGCACACGGTCATCAAGGCGAAACTCAAGGTGGAGACAGGCCAGCAGGCCGCCGCCCTCGCCGGAGCCCAGTGGCAGAAGGAGTCGCTGAACCTCATCGGCGAACTGAATCTCATCAAGGCCTGCGCGCTCCTTCTGGAGGGGGAGGTCCAGTGGCCCGATCCCCTGCCCCGACAGCGGGAGGAGCGGAAAGCCGCCCTGCGGTGCCGGATCGACCACCTCTCCGAAATGCAGACCCGGGTGGCATTTCTGGGGCCGCTGGTGGGCTTCGCCGCCGCCCAGCAGGCCGCGAAAAGCAACGGGCTTCCGGCCCACGGCGACATCTCCCGCTACGTGGAGAAACTCCGGAGCGACGCCCGTTACCGGGAGAGCGCAAACAACGCCGCCGGGACCAAGGACGTCATCAGCGGCTACCGCTGGAGAGGGCCCTACACCGATCTGGTGGAATCCATCATCAACAACGGCATCGCCGTCTATCCCAACGTCCGCATGACCGGTTCCCCCACGGTCTATCCCACGGAACTGGCCAGCGAGAATTTTTACGAAGCGATCCGGGAACTGCGGTCCGCCATTCAGGTAGCGGACCCGCCGGTCTCCTCGCAGAACTACTGGAACATTCTGCGGAACTTCGTGATCCAGACCAACGGCTACCCCTTCTCCGACGCGGAGTACGCCAAAATGTGGTGGGACGTGGACTTTTCCCACGTCCGGTTCCCGGAGGAGAGCGAGATCTTCACTCTGGGCGTCAGTCTGAATTTCGCCGGAGTCAGCGGTTACGCCAACTACGACGATCAGGACCGGCAGGTCCCCAAAATGCTGGAATCCGCTTCCGGACGCAATGACGTTTATCAGGACCAGACCGAGTTGCCCGACGGCATGCAGTGGATGTGTTACGACGCCTTCTGGTATCCGGAGTACTACCGCAACCGTTACCGCGACTACGACAGTTCCCACTACGAATACTGGTACAGAGGCGGCGCCCTCCGGAGAAACGTCAAATCTCAATACCACTATGAAGGTCCCGCCGCCTACGCCGAAGGATACGTGAATGCCGGCCGCACTTCGCTCTTCTGCTCCCGCTGTTACCAGAACAGGAAGGTCGACCTGAGAGACGTCGGCACCCTCGACAAAATACTGAAACTCCGGCAGAACCGTACCTACCGCATCGGCAGTCTCCGGGGGACCAACAGCCAGAGCGTGGACACCTCCGGGGATTACCGTCCGGGCTCCATCGCCAAGGTCCTCGGAGAACTGGAGGAAGAACTGCCGCCCATCGCCATTCCGGTGATCCTGCCGGTTTTCACGGAGGCGGCGCTGGTCCCCACCTACATGCCGGTGCCCTACGGGTTCAAAGTGCTGTATGAGACCTTCTCCGAGCTGGAGCAGTTCCTAGGCTGGCTGGCGGGGCAGACCTCCCTCTTCAGCGTCACCGATCCGCCGGAGAACCCGGAATATCTGGATGACCTGAAAACCTTGGCCAACGGGCCGAAATTCCGGTACTACGGCTGGAATCCCGCCTTCGACGAGAGCGCCTTCGACCGGGAATGGAAGGACAACCTCAAAGGATGGCCGGATGCTATCAGTTCCACGGCGTACAGCCGGCAGAACTCCGCCGGGCCCGGCTGGTTCCAGATGCCGAAGTTGAGTTCTTCCATCCTCAATCCGCTACTCGGCGATTCCAACAGCATACAGGTGGTGGATTACGTCAACGGCGGGACCGCCACCAGAGTCTATCTCCCCGGCTCCAAGCGGCAATATTACGTGGTGACGGCAGCCGGCCACATCGTCACCAATGCAGAAAAGGACCCGACGCTTCTCTACAACAGCGGCAACGTCCACAGGCAAGGCGACGGCTACGGCGGCCACGACCGCAAAGCCGACGACCAGAAAGGACCGTCGCGGCTATGAACTCCCGGCAAAAACTTCTGCGCAGGCACTTCGGGGAACGCGGGCAGGCATCTCTGGAGTTCGCGGTGATGCTGATCGGCTTCGGCATGATTCTCCTCGGGATGATCTTTCTCTGCGCCGTCTCCTACGACGACAACGGCATCCTGCTGGATGCCAAATACCGCGCGGAATCCGCCGCCAACACCGCAAGTTCAGGAGCATCCTTCGCCTCCGGCAGCGAGATCAGGGACTGGACCTACACCAAACTGGACCTCTTCTCCAACGGCAGTACCATCGTCATTCCCTTCACCCCCGCCGACCGGACCACCAGTTCCGGCGACAACTCCATCGCCGGCGCAGGAAACGCCTTTGACGACGATTCGGTCTCCGCGCCGACGCCCCGCAAAGCCATGGTCAACGGCAGGGAGCGTGAGTTCACCTACGACTACAAGTGGCTATCCCCCAAAGGATTCTCGTCCGATCTCGCCGGCGATTACAACGACGAACTCAACAGCGGCGAAAACGCCATGGACGCCGCCCAACTCGTCCGGGGAGAGAGTATCGGCAACACCTACAAGACCATGGCGGATATCTTCAATAACAGTCCCCGCAGCAGCGGAAACTATTCCCAAGGCCAGACCTACGATTGGTTCGGCCTGCGGATCAGAGAAACCGATCTGAGCAAATCCCCCGTCAACCAAGTCTATATGCCAAGGAACCGGTGAATCTCGCCGGTCCCCGAAAAATCAGGTTTAACCACATGAACATCGCCCTCCTCTTCACCGGAAACGAACTGCTCAAAGGCAGTACCGTCAACACCAACCTCGCCTTTCTCGGCGAAACGCTCACTGCCGCCGGACTTCCCCCCGCGCTGGAACTCTGTACCGGAGACGCCCCCGAACGGATCTGCGGCGCCGTCGCCGAAGCCATGCACGCCGCCGAAACGCTGGTGGTCTGCGGCGGTCTCGGTCCTACTGCCGACGATCTGACCCTTGCGTGCGTCAGCCGCTTCTTCGGCAAGAAACTCGCCATGGACGACGCCCTGCGCGCCAAGATCGAAGCCTACTGGCACAGCCGCCGCATCGACCATCCGGCGAAGAGCCAGTACAAGCAGGCCATGGTCCCGGAAGGCGCGGAAGTGCTGTCCAATCCCCGGGGGACCGCCTCCGGCATTTTCTTCCGCTGCGACTACGCGGGGAAACTCCGCAACGTCTTCCTGCTGCCCGGACCGCCCCGCGAATTCTGCCCCATGGTGCGGGAGGAGTTGCTTCCCCGGTTGAAGCGCCTCGCCGGAACAGACGCCATCATCACCCGGGGATTTCTCGCTTCCGGCATGGGAGAATCCCTCCTGAGCAAGATCGTTGCGCCCATCATCGCCCCCTTCCCGGTGGAATTCGGCTGTACCGCCAAGGCGGAAGGGTGCGCCCTCTTCCTCTCCGGGCGGGATCCCGCCGCCGTGGATCAGGCCATCGAGGCCGCCCGCGCCGGGATCGGTGCGCAGGCCCTCCCCTCCGGCGTGCTTCACCTCGCTCCCTACGTTCTCGACCTGCTGAAGGCAAAGCACCTCACGCTGACCACGGCGGAATCCTGCACCGGTGGCACGATCGGCAAGCAACTCACTGCCGTCCCCGGTTCCAGCGAGGTCTATCTCGGTGGAGCCATCACCTACTCCAACGAGTTGAAACACCGTCTGCTGGGGGTCCCGGAGGAGACACTGGAAACGGCGGGCNNNNCCGCGCCGTCAGCGAGGAGACCGCGTTCGCCATGGCGTCCGGAGCCTGTTCTCGTCTGGGCAGCGATTGCGCTGTGGCGGTGACCGGGATCGCCGGCCCCGGCGGAGGCACTCCGGAGAAACCGGTCGGTCTGGTCTATATTGCGGCGCAGGTCTCCGGCAAAGCCCGCTGTCTCCGCTGTCTTTTCAGCGGCGACCGGGAAACGGTCCGGGAGCGCTCCACCGCCGCCGCGCTGAACCTTCTGCGGGAGGAACTTTCTTCATGCTGAACTATCTGGACATTCAGAACTTCGCCCTCATCGAACACGCGGAAGTGGAGTTCGGCCCCGGCTTCAACGTGATCACCGGCGAATCCGGCGCGGGCAAATCCATCCTCATGGGCACCATCGGGCTCCTCCTCGGCGGACGGGCGGACAAGGGGGTCATCCGCACCGGGACCAGCCGCTGTACTATCGCGGGAAATTTCTCCGTTCCGCCCGAACTGCGCCCACAACTGGCCCCGCTTCTGGAGGAGGCCGGCATCCCGTGGGACTCCGACAGCAGTGAACTGGACTTCCGCCGGGTCATCACGCCCTCCGGCGTCCGGAACTTCCTCAACGACACCCCCGTGGGCGCGAAACTCCTCGCCGCCGCAGGAGAGTATCTGCTGGACCACCACGGCGCAGGAGAACAGCTCTCCCTCATGCACAGCGCCCGGCAACTGGAACTGCTGGACCAGTACGCCGCACTGGGAGCGGCCCGGGGGCAGTGCGCAGAGATCGTCCGGAAACTCGCCTGTCTTGCAGCGGAAAAGGAGGAATTCGAGCGGACCCTTCCCGACGATTCCGAAGCCTCCCGGCTTGAGGCCATGCTGGAGGAGATCGCACAGGTCGCTCCCGAACCGGGGGAGGACGAGAAACTCAACGTCCAGTACAAATTGGGTTCCAACTCCCGGCAGGTCATGGAGACCGCGCAGGCGCTGGAACAGCTTCTCACCGAGGGCGAGGACTCCATCGCCGACCGCCTCGGCACCGTCTATCACCACCTTTCCGAACTGGGCCGGATCGACGACACGCTGACCGGTTCCCTGCTGGAGGAGGTAAACGCCCTTCAGGAAGGCATCACCGAACTGAACCGCAAGATCGAAACCCTCGCCGACGGCGTGGATCTGGACCCCGAAGCCCTCGCCGCCATCGAGAACCGGCTCAGCGCCATCTATACGCTGAAACGCCGCTACGGCCCCTCTCTGGAACAACTCTTTGAAGCCAAGGCCGCCGCCGAGGAACGGATCCGGCGTTTCCGGGAAACGGCGGGTATCCGGCAGGAGTTTCAAAAGCGGGAGAAGGCTCTCCGCGGGGAATTGCTGGCGGCGGCAGCAAAGCTCTCCTCCGCCCGGAAGTCCGCAGCCGGCGGCTTTCTGAAGCGGGTCCGGGAGAAACTCAAGGGCGTGGGTTTCCCCGAATGCCGGCTGGAGGCGGAGTTCTCCCCTGCCGATCCCGGCCCCACCGGCATGGACCACTTGGAACTGGTCTTTTCCGCCAACCCCGGGGAAGCGGTCCGGCCCCTGCGGAAGGTGGCCAGCAGCGGCGAACTCTCCCGGCTCATGCTGGCGCTCAAGACCGTCCTCGCGGACGCCGACGCCACCGCCACCGTGGTCTTCGATGAGATCGACATGAACATCGGAGGAGAGACCGCCAACAAGGTGGGCGACGAACTCCACCATCTCGCGGAAAAACGGCAGATCCTCTGCATCTCCCATCTGGCGCAGGTGGCGGCCCGGGCGGACCGGCACTATCTGGTGGAAAAATACACCGAATCCGGACGG
Organism: Lentisphaeria bacterium UBA1784; assembly: GCA_002315455.1. Lineage (GTDB taxonomy): Bacteria > Verrucomicrobiota > Lentisphaeria > Victivallales > Victivallaceae > UBA1784. The sequence continues at coordinate 17,790 of DCGG01000158.1, read as the reverse complement.
ACCTATTCCGGTGTGCGTCAGTTGGAGGACCCGGTGCCGGAACTTGCCCGGATGCTGGGCGGCGGCGACAGCGCCCTGCGCCACGCAAAGGACCTCATGGGGAAGAGATAATCAGGGGAGAGGGATCCCAAGGAGCAAGGCGTTTGGCATTTTTGGCAGATATTTTCATAAAAAAATTATCTTCCCCGACAAAAACGATTTGAAAATCCAACGTTAGGTTTTATATTATGGTTGCAGAAAAGGAAGAAAGTGGAAATGCCATTCATTTTCCGCTACAAAGACTTTGTGATACGTTTCTGGTACAGTTTTGAAGAAAAACGCCGCCACGTTCATGCGATCAATGACGACGCCAACGTCAAAATCTGGCTTGAGCCCGAAATTGCCGTTGCGTCCGTGAGGGGTCACATCAACGAAGCCGTACTGAATGAACTCTTGCAGGAGGTCAGGAAAAATGAGCAACTTTGCATCGATGCTTGGAATCAATACCTCGGAGAGTAAGACCTGTTTTCTCGGGACTCTGCCGGAGGGGATCGCCATCCTTGTCAGCGGCAGAGAGTATTTTCTCCGCTACACGGATTTTCCGTGGTTTGAATACTGCAATGCGGTGGAACTCCGGGACATGACCGCCGACCGCTGGGGCGTGTACTGGAACGCCCTCGACATTGATCTGTCCATTGACTCCATCGAACATCCGGAGCAGTTTCCTGAAAAAATCCCGGTGGAAGCATGGCTTCGCGCCCGGAATCGCAAAGCAGCCCAAACGCTCGGCAGCATCCGCTCCGCCAAGAAGGCTATTGCCAGTCGTCACAACGGAGCCAAGGGCGGACGCCCCCGCAAAGCAAAGAAACCGGCTCTCGCGTAGAGCGGCCCGGGCGGACCGGCACTATCTGGTGGAAAAATACACCGAATCCGGACGGACCTATTCCGGCGTGCGTCAGTTGGAGGACCCGGTGCCGGAACTTGCCCGGATGCTGGGCGGCGGCGACAGCGCCCTGCGCCACGCAAAGGACCTCCTCGGCTGAAAAGCGGGACTACTCCTGCGGATACTGCGGAGTTCCGTCCTTGAAGACGTAACCCGGCCACGTGTGTTCCAAAATCTCCAGCGGCTTTCCCCGTTTGCCGAAACATTCCACAGGATACACCCGGATGCGGTAATCGGTTCCGGGCTTCATCCCCTTCCCCGGGAGGCGCAATTCCTGCAGGTCGTGCCGGTGTTCCTCCAAGCGGTAAAAGTCCCCGGCAAAGCGGATCATGGAAGGCTCCGCAAAGGTCCCGTCCGGATACCGTTCCGCGATCTCCACGTCATAGAACTGGGCGATGTCCCCCCGGTCCGGACGTGGAAAGAGCAGAAAGACGTATCCGTAGTCGTAGCGGGTCAGCAGAAGGGCGTTTCCCGGGAACTCCGGTGCGGTCCGGGAGACGCCCCTCTCATCGGTGAAAACCGGATGCTCCGGCCAATGGGGAAGCGGAATGCTCCAGCGGCATTCCGGAGAAAGTTCCTTCCCGCTCAGGACGTTGTAACGGCGGATCTGCAGGCGGTCGGAAAAGACGTCCATCACCATCCCCTGAATGCATTCGCGGGCAAAGGGCAGGATAATGCCGCAACAGTTGAAAAGCGAGTACGGGAAACATCCGTAGGCGAGGGTCCCGGTAGCGACCGCCGTGAACGCGCCCTGCCAGAGGTTCCGCTCGTCCTCCAGCGGGATGTGCATGTGCCCGGAGAACGACACCGTCTGCGGATGGCGGTCCAGCACCTTCCGGAGCCCCCGGGAAGCCGCCGGATCATCACTGCCAACCACGGTATCCGCCGGAGCAAAATGGGTCACGAGAAAGACCGGTTTCCCGGGATGTTTCTCCTCCAGTCCGGAGAGGACCGCATCCAGTTTCAGCAGATCCTCCTCGCGGTAGTGCCATCCGTCTCCGGTGGAGAATGCGACGAAGGGAAGTCCCCGGTATTCCTGAACGTACGGATTCTCCGTCCCCCGGCGGTACCCTTCGCAGATTTGCCGCCACACAGAGGAACCCTGCAGTCCTTCGCCCTTGGGCAGAAGCGTGCACTCGTGGTTGCCCTCGCAGGCGAAGTGCGCCACACCGTCTCTGCCGAAGCGTTCTTCGATCAACTTCCAATAGAGTTCAAAGGTCTTGGGGTCGGCGCCCTCGGCGAAATCCCCGGCATTGAGGAGCAGATCCACGCCCTGCGCCAGGAAGAGATCCAGGGCAAGCCCGAAGTTGAAGATCTCCGCGTTGTGAGTGGAGGCAATGGCCTGCACGTCGCTGAAGATCCCCGCCCGGAACAAAAATGACGGATCGTTGACCGGTTTGTTCATAACGGCTCCTTTCTATTGGATTTCCACGCAGAAGTGCAGATCGGAACGGTCCGGTTCCTGTTCGTTCAGGAAACAGAGCTTGTACTCCGGCACCCCTGCCTCTCTCGCCGCCTCGACCTCCACGAAGGAGTAGAAGGGCGTGTTCACGTAGTAGAGGTCGCCCCGGTGCAGACTACGGATCACCAGTTCGTGCCTGCCCGCACCGAGGACCTTCCCCAGCGGGATCCAACCGGAACGCTGACCGTTGACGATGAAATCCTCTCTGGCGGTCTCATTCAACTGAAAACCGTTTTTCCCGAGATATCCCAGTTTCACCCGCTTTCCAGCCCGCATCTCGCAGAGTTCGAAGCGGTTGTCGTAGAGATCGACGATCATGGACTCCTCGTAGGGGATCTGCAGATCCGGCACGCTCACCCGGATGAACCACTCCGGTGCCGCGCCCAGCCCTTCCCGGAGACGCTTCTGTTCCCGGACGAAGGCAAGGTACTTCTCCGCCGCCGGAGACAAGGACGGATAAGGCTCCTCATACTGCGCGAAGTCCGCACTGCCGAAGACTACCGCGCCGATGCCGTGAGGCGGCAGTTCGAACGACTGTCCGTCGAACAGGACCGCCTTCCCCGGCGTGTTCCGGTCCGGCAGGCAGAGCCGCCGCTCCCATTTTTCCGGGATGCCGATGCGGGCGAGATCGAATCCGGGGGCGACAATCTGCGCAGTTTTGGTGAAGTTGGCAAAAATGCACACCGCCCGGTCTTCCGCGATCATCAGATAGTGACCGATGGCGTCGCTCCGGGGAAACACGCCCCGGCAGTTGTAGTCATTGAAGACTTTGAGATCCGACGTGCCGGCCATCAGGTTCCAGAGTTTCCACAGCGGACGGAAGCAGACGTCCCCGATGCCGGGCACTCCCGGATGGGCCAATGATGAACTGGGAAACTGCACCCCCAGCGGTACGTGAGGGCTCTGCCCAGCCGCCGCGAGAAACGGCACCATCACCTCCGTGCCGTATTCGGGGAACGCCGCCGTCCACATGGTCCCGGGACAGACCGTCGCCATGGAGTAATAGGCATGGTCAAGGCGGCTCCGCACGAGAAATCCCCGCTCCCCCTCCCCGGAGACGTAGCCGTCGCAGATGCCGCCCGTCATTCCGAGCGCGCTGAACATCGGCCCCGTGTGGCTGTAGAAGAGGCCGTCTTTCCCGACGTATTCCCGGCGGTTGCGGTTCTCGAAACAGTGCTTCCGGAAGAGGATCCGGCCGCCCTGAAAGATCTCGTCCGGCGGCAGCATCCAGTGAAACGGTCCGCCGTAGTCCATGTAGAGACCGTCATAGTCCCGCTTCAGGTACCGGTCGAACCAGTCCGCATGCTCCTCCACCACGGAGTCCTCGTTGCCGCGGATATAGACCATGACCCGGATGCCATGGGCGTGGGCGAAGTCGATCACTTCCCGGAAACGCTCCGGATCGCTGGGCTGTCCGCCGTTCTGAATGTTCATCCGCCAGTTCTCGTGGAGGATCAGCACTTTGGCTCCGGAGGCGGCGATGGCCTCCAGTTGCTCCCGGCCGGGATAACGGTCGAAGTTGTCGAAGTAGTGGTACATGGGCAGCGGTGGATAGTGCCGCGTCTGCGAAGCCGGAGCCACCACCCAGCCCCAGCGGTTCCGCCATTGCCACGGGCCCGAAGCGGGACGGACGGGAACGGTCTGAAAGTCCCAACTCAACCGGGGGGAATTCCCCCCGTTCCAGGTGACGGCGGAGCGGTTGGCGGCGGGGTCGCCGGCGAGGACGTTGTCCCCCTCCATAAAGAACTCCGCATAGCAGGAGGGCCCGGCATCCTGCCAGAGGGAGAAGCCCGCCATGGGGAAGATGCTGTGTTCAAAGACCTGATCCTTGCCGGGGAGGATGTTCCGCTCCGGGGCGGAGGTCTGAATGAGTGCGCCGTCCACGCACTTGGGCCGGTAGGGATAGGACCAGCGCACCGTTTGGAATAAAGAGAAGTCCAGCGGGATGCTCAATTCAAAACCGGCGATCGCCTCTTTCTCCTCCATTTCTCCAAGGAAGAAGGCGTCCGTAAACGCCGTTCCGTCCGGGAAAAACTCGTACCGCAGCGCCAGCCGGAACCCGGGCACCGGCGTTCCTCCGGCATCCGCGAGCGCGAGGTCGGAAAATTCAAGGACGTGTGCGCCGTTGCGGCTCTCCCACTCCTCCGGAGCCCGGCGTCCCGGCGCAGTGGTCAGCACCGTGCCGCCGGCGAGGGTGACCTTGAGCGTCATTTTCTGCGCCATCAGATCGGCGCCGCCGAACTCCTTCGGGAGAGAGATCCCCTGAAGCATACCGTTCTCCCCGACGGCATAGCGGACCTGTCCGCACTGCAGTATTTTTTGCATTGTATTCCTCCTTGTTTCTGTCATAATATAGGTCAAAACAACTTGAAAACAAGCGAATTTTGCGGTATATTCCGGCAATAGGATGGTATTCTTCCGCGGGGTCAGCAGAGAGAACATGACAAAATTTCTTCAATACAACTGGAAACTTTCGCCGGAAAACCCTTTCCATGCCGTTCTGCAGGATTTCCCGGAAGCAGGAAGTTATCCCGTCCTCGACGTCCATCAGGCACTGCACCTGAACTGCGTGCTCAAAGGCTCCATCCGGGGGCGCATCGGGAATGATTTTTTCCGCTCGGGCCCCGGGGACCTGATCCTGGATCCGCCCTGGGAGATCCATGGCGACAATCAGATCTCCGCCGGACTGCAACTGTACTGCATCACCGTGGACCCAGACGCCCTGCTGGAAGCGTTTCCCGTCTGCAGGGACCGGTTGCCGACCTTCTTTCTCGCCGCCCCCGGGGAACGCAGAAGTTTTTTGGATCAGCCGGAACTGAAAGCGCGGATCGGCGCGCTGATCCGGGAACTTCAGGGGCTGGCATCTCCTGACGAAGCGATCCTGAAGATGCGCCAATGGCTGACGATCCAGCGGATCTTCTCGGTCATTCTGGAATTTCTGCCGCCGCACCGGGAACTTGCGCATGACGTGCTCCGCCTCGCCCCCGCCATGAAACTGCTGGTCCCGGGGAAAACGGTCACGCTCTCCGATGCGGCACAGGCCTGTGAACTGGGGGTACGCCGATTCAGCCAGCTCTTCCGCAAAGTCTACCGGACCACGTTTTCCGCATATCAGCTGGATCAGCGGCTGAACCGCTCCGCAGTGGATCTGCGCCGGGGGATGTCGGTAAAAATGGCCGCGGCGGCCGGAAATTTCTACGATACCAACTACTTTGTGAAGTGCTTTTCCAGGAAGTTCGGGGTGACTCTGGGGGATTTCCGCAGGTAGATGCGTTACCCCGCCATATAAGGCCAAACAAATCTTCTATTATTTGACCTCATAATGAAAGATTTGATAATTCTCCACATCTCGCTTATTAATGAGTACTTTTACTGCCCGCTTCGATCCATCTGGTTGATGCCCTTGATGAAAAGCAGACAGTAATTCGCCACAGTTCGCACGGTTCAATTCAAGAATCATCATTTTTTTGAAATTGACTCGATTTTTCATTCTTGATGCATAACTCAACGGAGAACGAGCAGTACCATCAACTGCCATCAGCAAATCATAACGGAATTTCGTAACCGTATTACCGCAATCTTTATCCTTCACTGTCTCATGTTCGTAGATAATGTACCAAAATCGATCGTAACGATCTATCGCCTCCATCAGACTTTTTTCATCATTTCCCGGAGATTCTCTTTTTTTGATGTCGCTTGCCTTCAGATCACCATAGAATTTATGAACAGGAAACAATAAATCAAAATCTAATGCGTCCGTTTTCTTTGCGGCATCACCCTGATATACGACCAGTTTGGTAGGATGTTCAGACAGGAACGATGAGAAATTAAATTCCAAATACCATCCCGGCCACTCCGTCTCGCGCCATTTGGACCATGCATGTTTTTGCATCACCTCGATAGCGTCCTCGCCACCAATCCATTCATTAAAAGCCATGTATCTGTTAAAGGCAGAAAACACACCTATCAAACTATCTAAATCGGTAGTCGGTTTCATGCCCTCTATATATTGTGCTAATTGATCGTAGCGAATCGTAGTAATAGAGTTTCCATGCAGGTCAATCCTAGTAGCAATCCCATCCTTCATCGCGCGAAACAGGTCATTGACATAAACAAAAGCGGATGAGTTATTCATCTTCCGTCTCAAATATGTCTCAATACCAAAATCGACAAAAATCAGATTCCCTTCATAGTGGTAAACCCCTAAAAAATGCACCATATATCTTGCATTCTTCAGAATTGCAGTTGCATGCTTATACCACGATTTCAATTGAATACGTTTCTTAAAAATCGGATGATTTCCGCATCCCCCCAAAAAGGTTACAGCAGCAGTCAAAAAGGCATGTTTATCTCCACCAACAGCCTTATATTCTACAAAATGCTTCTCTTCTATTGGACAAACGGAGGCTTCTCCTGTGCCGTTTAACGCGCTTATGACACTATCATCAAGTTTTCGCGGTGACAAAGGCTGGTCTTTAGCAACAATGATGTTTAAACGAGAATCAATTTGCTCGCTTTTCTCATTCATACGAAAACAACCTCCTTGCACACTCTTTTATGACCTTGACATTAACGGCATTACCAAACTGTTTATAGGCTTGATATTTTATGGGATTAGGAATGAACTTGTCATTAAAACTTTGCAGGCGAGCAGCCTCTCTTACTGTCATCCGCCGATGATATTTTCCAATTATCGGCACTTGTACGATCGCGACAAGCGCCGGTGCACAATCTGGTCTTTTGATTCGCAATCCCGACGGGCGCATTTGAAGAAAAGCATCCCATGCAGACTTTACAGAAGAGCCGCATTGCCATTCCATCTTACGCATGGTCGGGGTAAACCCTTTTAGATTGTTATGTTTGCACAACCACGCATCGATAAAGGTTTTATTATTTTGGTATAGTTGATTGTTTTTCAAAACAAATTGGCGTTTCCATTCTGGCATCTCTCCCTTGGCAGGGGGGGGAATCTTGAACCAATCGACCCAAATAGGGAATCCCAACACCGTCTCCGTGATTCCTTGGTAAAACTCATTCCATGTATCGATTATCTGCGATTCCTCTACCGTCAATTTATAATCGGGGTCCTGACAATCGGCTTCTAAAATAGAGTCGAGGGAACATTCTCTCTTATCTATTGGTTTGGGTAAAGAAATCGTCAGGGGTTCATGTGCTTTGGGTGGATCATAAACCCCCAATACAACAACACGCTCCCTCAATTGCGGCACCCCAAAATAATGAGGACTTACAATCAGGGGCTCCGGCGTTAATCTATAACCCAGTTCAACAAGATGGCTATATATCGTCTTCCAAGTATTCCCTTTGTCATGCGAGACAAGATTGCGAACATTTTCCAATATCACATATTTTGTCTTGTGATACCTTAATATCCGTTCAACATCAAAGAAAAGTGTTCCCTTGGTTTCATCTGCAAAACCAAGTTGCTTGCCAGCCTTTGAAAATGCCTGACAGGGAAATCCTGCACAAAGGACATCATGATGTGGTATGTCATGCTCATCGATTTTCTTTATATCGCCTTCCGGCATAATTCCATAGTTTGACGCATAAGTCTTTTGCGCATCCTTGTCCCATTCGGAGGCAAACACGCATCCACCCCCCAGTTCATGCATTGCCAAATGAAAGCCGCCTATGCCAGCAAATAAATCAACAAATGTAAATTTCGGCTTTTTGAGGGGAGGGAACGGTACATCTTGACTGACGCACTCCCCTATCACCGAAAAGAAAGTTGTTTGCATTACAGCCTCACATACATGAAGTTTTCAGAGAGAATTATTGACTGGTGAGGGCGCCAGCCACCCCTATCCGGGGAACTGCTGGTGGCGGACCCACTGGCGGACCGCCTGCGAGACGATGAAGTCCTCCAGTTCCCGGGTCCTCGGGAAGACGTAATTGCAATAGGGACAGGCAGAAAACCCCTCCAGATCCTCCGGAGTCAGGCTCTCGCCGCACCGGGGACAAATGACTTCGCCGTCCCGGATGATCACTTTCTGTTCCGAATCGTTCAGCATTAGAATTCACCTCTTTCCTTACGAAATGCATAATATAGCGTCCCAACGGTTGATTTTCCAGTCAAGAAGGGGTATTTTATAGCAAAGGATAATGCAACCTGATCACTTTTGAAAGGATTTCATCATGGCTCTCTGGGGCGGCAGATTCACGGCAGCAACGCAGGACGAAGTGGCAAAATACAGCGAATCCATCTCCTTCGATCAGCGGCTTTACAAGTACGACATCCAGGGCAGCAAAGCACACGTGGCCATGCTGGCGGCGCAGGGCATCATCCCCGAAAAATCCGCAAAGGCCATCGCCGCCGAACTGGACAATATCTGCAAGCGGATCGACAAGGGGGATTTCTCCTTCTCCATCGAGATGGAGGACATCCACATGCACATCGAGAGCGCCCTCATCGAAAAACTGGGCGCTGAAGGTGCCCGGGTCCACTCCGGTCGGAGCCGCAATGACCAGATTGCCCTCGACCTGCGGCTCTACCTCCGGGATCAGGCCAGAGAAGTGATCGCCATGATCCGCACCTTCCAGAAGGCGCTGGTGGATCGCGCCGCCGCCGACAAAGATGCCATCATGCCCGGATTCACTCACCTCCAGCACGCGCAGGTGGTGCTCTTCGCACACCACCTTCTCGCCTACGTGGAGATGCTGGACCGCGATGCCGCCCGTCTGGAGGACAACCTCAAACGCATCAACGTGATGCCTCTCGGTTCCGGAGCGCTGGCGGGTTCTACCCTGCCGCTGGACCGGGAGTTCGTCCGCAAAAAACTGGATTTCGCCGCCGTCACCCGCAACAGCATGGACGCCGTGGCCGACCGGGACTTCGCCATCGAATTCGTCTCGGACCTCGCGATCTTCGCCATGCACGTCTCCCGGCTCTCCGAGGACCTGATCCTCTGGAGCAGTCAGGAGTTCGACTTCATCGAACTGGATGATGCCTTCTGCACCGGTTCCAGCCTCATGCCCCAGAAGAAAAATCCCGACGTCTGCGAACTCACCCGCGGCAAGACCGCCCGCGTCTACGGCGCACTCACCGCGCTCCTCACCCTCTGCAAAGGTCTCCCCCTCACCTACAACCGGGACCTTCAGGAGGACAAACTTGCCATCTTCGATGCGCTGGATACCGCCAAGGCGATCCTGCGGGTCTATCCCCCCATGATCAGCTCCATGCAGATCAAACGGCAAAACATGAAGCGCGCGGCTTCCGATCCCGCCCTCATGGCCACCGACATCGCCGAGAAACTGGTGGAACTTGGCGTGCCCTTCCGCTCCGCCCATCACAGGGTCGGAGCCTTCGTCAAGTACTGCAAGGAAAAGGGCGTGGCCCTCAATCAGGTGACGCTTGTCGAAATGCAGGAGACCATCCCGGAAGCCACGGAGGAGTTCCTCCGCCTCTTCCGCCCGGTCCAGAGCGTGCGGAAACGGGCGCTGAAGGGCGGAACCGGATTCGCTCCCGTCTCCCGGGAACTGCGGTTCTGGCAGAAGCGCCTCGCCGATCCGCAACGTTAACGAAGAAGAGTGCCCCCGCCTTTGCACGGTCCCCCCCGTGCCCCGGATGGCATGTCTGCAGACCGTTATATGCAGACAGCCTCCGCCTTGCCGGGGGATGAAAAGAATTTCAGAGGTTGAGGATACCGAGAAACTGACAGAACGCTCCCGCAAGCACGAAGAAGTGCCACACCGCATGGGAGCCGGGAACCCTGAGCAGATAGAAGATCACGCCGCCGGTGTAGGCTCCGCCGCCGATGGCGAGCCAGCGCAGTCCGGCGGGGCTGACCGATTCCACAATCGGCCGGAAGAACCACAACAGCGCCCAGCCGAGAAGCAGATACAGCACCACGTGGACCCAATGAAACCGGGACCCGAACACCGCTTTCAGCAAAACTCCCGCAATGGCCGCCGCCCAAATGACGGCAAGGTAAATGCGGCTGTGGGGACCGCCCCATCCTCCGGCGAGAAGCGGCGTGTAGGTCCCGGCGATCAGGACGTAGATCGCGCAGTGGTCGAACCTGCGACAGACCGCCTTCTTCTGCGGCTCCCGAATCAGGTGGTAGATGCAGGAGCAGCCGAACATCAACAGAAGCGAGATCACGTAGATCACCGCTCCGGCCATGGCCCCCGGGCGGCTCTGCAGATTCGAACTGTGAAACAGCAGATACAATGCCGCAGGCGTGAACAGCACCCCCGCAAAATGGGTCCAGACGTGGAACTTTTCCTCAAGGGGGGAGTAACGTTTGGGCTGACTGCTCATGGGGGCCTTTCTTTTTGTCAGATCCAGCGAATCAACTGGGCGGCCCAGGTCAGTCCCGCACCGAAAGCCGCCGTCAGCACGAGATCCCCGCTGGCAAGTTGGCCGGAACGGTTCAATTCGTCAAGGCAGATGCCGATGGAAGCCGAAGAGGTATTGCCGTAGCGGTCCACGTTGACGTAGACCCGCTCGGGAATGTTGAGCCGTGCGGCGACTGCGGAAATGATCCGGGCGTTGGCCTGATGGGGGATCGCCCAGCGGATCTGGTCCGGAGTAATCCCGGTCTCCTCCAGAAGTTCCCGGCAGGCTCCGGTCATGGAGGTCACCGCCAGTTGGAAGGTCTTCGGGCCGCCCATGCGGATGCTGTGCATCCGGGCGTCGATGGTGGCGTGGCTGGCCGGCATGGAACTGCCCCCCGCCGGGATCTGCAAAATGTCGGCGCAGCTGCCGTCTGCGGCCAGTTTCCCCGCAACGTAGAAGCCCGGAGTGTCCAACCGACCGTCGTTCTCCAGCACCACCGCGCTGGCTCCGTCGCCGAAGAGGACGCAGGTGCTGCGGTCGGTCCAATCCACGATGGAGGAGAGTTTCTCGGCGCCGATGATGAGGGCCCGCTTGTAGCCGATGGGCGAAGCCATCATGCCGTAGGCCACGTTGAAGGCGTAGAGCAATCCGGAGCAGGCGGCCTCGATGTCGAAACAGACGCACTTCCCCGCGCCGATCTTGGTTTGGACGATGCTGGCGGTGTTGGGGAATACCTTGTCCGGCGTCACGGTGGAAACGATGATGAGGTCCAGAGTCTGCGGGGCCATCCCCGCCAGATCCAAAGCGCTCTTCGCCGCCTTGGCCGCGAGGTCGCTGGTGAACTCGTCCGCCGCGGCGATGTGCCGGGTCTTGATGCCGGTGCGGGTGGTGATCCACTCGTCGCTGGTATCCACCATGCGGGTAAGGTCCTCGTTGGTCAGGATTTTTTCCGGAATGTAGCGGCCGGTTCCGCGGATGCGGATCCCCATGATCTATTGCCTTTCTCCGGAATCGTTCCGGGGTTGTCCGAGGCCGAGGCTGTCCAGCGCGATGCGGATGCAGCGGGCTTTGAGGTCATTGTAAAATTCATCCCCTGCGTGTTTCCGGGGGCAGGTGTCGTCAATGATCCGGGGGTTCACCGCGTAAATGAAGGGCGGAGCGAACACCGACAGTGCCCAGCAGCGGGCCTTCTGATAGTCGGTGCTGCCGGTGATGCGGGCATAGAGTTTGCTGTAGCGGATGCAGCCGGGGATCAGGATCTCCTCCAGGATCCGCTTGTGTCCGATCTCGTTGGTCTCGGCGCACCGCATGAGGAAGGTGGTAACCCACGGATGCTCCGGATCGGGCCGCATGAACTCGTAGGCCTGATTGACCATGTAGAGGACGATCTCCCGCTGGCCCTGCGTCGTCTCCCACAGTTCCGGGTGCTCCTTGATGAAGGCATCGGGGGAGTAGTGGCGGTAGTTCTCCATCACGAAGTCGATGACGGCGTTCACGAGGCCGTCCTTGTTGCCGAAGTGATAGTTGATGAGGGCGACGTTCATGCCGGCCTTGGCGGCGATGGCCCGGACGCTGGTCCCGCTGACCCCCTGCGCGGCAAAAAGTTCCCCCGCCGCCAGAATGAAGGCGTGCTTGGAGACTTCTGAAGTGTCGTAGCCGGGCATGGAGACCTCCGAAAGCAAATTCAAACATTTGTTTAACATTTAATATAACCCGTCTCCTCCGGATTTTCAATCTCTTTTTTTTCAAAACCCGGAAAGAATTCTCCCCCCCGCGAAAAAAACGTTCTTCCCCGGGATTTTTTTCATCCGCCTCTTGAACTGGACGGTACTTAACGATATATTATCTGCGATGTATATTATAAAAAAAGGGCTGATGCAGAAAAAGGAAACAAGGAAAGAGACTCACAAATGTTTGATTCGCTGAGTGATAAACTCCACGCGGTCTTCAAAAGACTTCGAGGAGAAAGCCGCTTGAGCGAAGCCAATATCGCGGACGCAATGCGCGAAATCCGTTTGGCTTTGCTGGAGGCGGACGTGAACGTCGATGTCGCATCCCGCTTCATCGAATCGGTCAAGGCCGACTGTATCGGAACTGACGTGCTCTCCAGCGTCACGCCCGGTCAGCAAGTGGTGAAAATCGTCCACGACCAGCTGGTGAAACTGCTGGGCGGAGACGCAGCTCCTCTCAAGGCCGATGGCGAACCCGCCGTGATCATGCTGGTGGGGCTCCACGGTTCCGGAAAGACCACCACCGCCGGAAAACTGGCGCTGCACCTCCGCAAGGAAGGCAAGCAGGTCCTGCTGGTGGCGGGTGACGTTTACCGACCCGCCGCCATCGACCAACTGGAGGCCATCGGCAAGGAGATCGGAGTGAGCGTCCACGTGGAACGCACCAGCGTCAACGTGGCCGCCATCGCCGTCAATGCCGTAGAGGAGGCCCGCAAGGAACACTACGACGTGGTGATCCTCGATACCGCCGGACGGCTGCAGATCGACGAGACCATGGTGCAGGAATTGATCCGCATCCGGCAGGCGGTCCATCCCGACGAGATCCTGCTGGTGGCGGACTCCGCCCTCGGTCAGGAAGCGGTCTCCGTGGCGGAACACTTCCACAAGGCTCTGGAACTGACCGGTTTGATCCTGACCAAACTGGACGGCGATGCCCGGGGCGGCGCCGCGCTCTCCATCCGGCAGGTGACGGGCGTCCCTGTGAAATTCGCCGGTTCCGGCGAGAAGATGGACGCGCTGGAACCTTTCTTCCCCGAACGCATGGCCGGACGCATCCTCGGCATGGGCGACGTGGTCTCCCTCGTGGAGAAGGCCGCCGCCGAGATCGACGAAGCAGAAGCCAAGGCCCTTCAGGAAAAACTCAAGAAAAACAAGTTCGATTTCAACGATTTCCTCTCGCAGTTGAAGATGCTCTCCAAGATGGGCGGGCTGGAAGGGATTCTGCGGTTCCTTCCCGGCGGACGCCAGATCTCCCAGGCCCTCAGCGGCATGGACCCCAGGCATTTCAAGCGGATCGAGGCGGTGATTCTCTCCATGACCAAAGAAGAGCGTTCCAACCCGGACCTCGTGGATTTCTCCCGCCGGAAACGCATCGCCAGAGGCGCCGGCGTCCCCGTGGACGTGGTCAGCGGGCTCGTCAAGCAGTTCGAGACCATGCGCAAGATGATGCGACAGAACGGTCCGTTGGGCCGCATGCTCTCCACCGGCGCCATGCCGGCGGCGGCTCCCGGAGGCGGCTTTGCGCTTCCCCCGGCGCAGATCAGCCGCAAGGAGCAGGAGAAGAAGAAAAAACTGGCCAAACTCGCCCGCAAAGAGCGCCAGAAACAACGGAAACGCAAGAGGTAAAGACCATGTTGACCATCTTGATTGCGGTGGTGCTGGGCGGAACCGTCGGCACTTGGATCGGACAGGACCTGCACAGTCCCGTTTGGGGCGTGGTCTGCGGAGTGGTTCTGGTGTGCCTCACGCAACTTGTAATCGGTTTGATCCTGCGCCGCAAGGTGATGCAGAAACAGCAGCTGATCCAGCAAATCATGCAGCAGGCGCAGGGCCGTGCGGAACGCCAGTTGACGCTCTTTCAGCAGCGTCAGCCCGGGAACGTCTCCGGTGCCAAGCAGCTGGCTTCGAAGTTTCAGCAGGAGGCCGCCCGGGAAGCCTTGAAGGCGGTGGAGGGATTCCGCGCCTTCTACAAGTGGAGCCCCATGCTCTGCAGGCAGGTGAACACCATGAAGGCCCAACTCTACTTTCAGCTCCGGGAGTTCAAGACCGTGGACGAACTGCTGAAGAAATCCTTTCTGGCGGATGCGCAGAGCATCGCCATCATGATGACCCGGATGTTCCGCAATCAGGATGCCGGACTGGATCGCTTCTACGCAAAAAAAAGCCGGAAAGCCAAAGGCGAATCCGGTGCCTTCCTCGCTTGCGTCTATGGTTGGATCAAACTCCAGCAGGGGGACGAAAACGCCGCCCGGGAAGCCCTCTCCGCCGCCGCGAAGAACTCCGATCACCCGGTCCTGCTGGAAAATCTGGACAAACTCCGCAACGGCAAGGTGAAGCACTTCAGTAACCACGGTTTCGGCGACATCTGGTTCGCGCTGGAACTGGAGGAACTGAAGATAAAACCCCAGCGGATGCGGCAGGCCAGACCCTACTGATCCTGGCGGGAAGCAGATAACGGCAAGAAAGGTTCCCCAATAGGAAAGGTGAATCAGAAGTGAAGTCGATCTCAACGATCTTTGTCGTGAAGTTCCGCGCATTGTCCAATGCCGCCGAAGAGCCGTTGGAGTTCCTCGGCGCCGTGGTCTGCGCCATGCCCTCGCTCTTCAAAAAGCGGGGGCTCCGGATGCGGGACCTCACCTACTACTTCGACATCTGCGGCGTGAAAAGTCTCTTCGTGGTCCTGCTCATCAGCCTGCTGATGGGGTTGGTGCTGGGCTTCCAGTCCGCCATCCAGCTGCAGAAGATGGGGACCGACATCTTCATCGTGGATCTGGTCGCGCTGGCGGTGCTGAAGGAACTGGGTCCGCTGATGACCGCCATGATCGCCACCGGCCGGGCCGGGTCCGCCTTCGCCGCGGAGATCGGCACCATGAAAGTCAATGAGGAGATCAGCGCGCTCAAGACCCTCGGCCTTCGTCCGGAAGCCTTCCTCGTCCTGCCGAAACTCGTCGCCATGCTGGCCGCGATGCCGCTCCTGACGGTGTTCGGAGACGCTGCTGGAGTCGCCGGAGGCATGGCGGTTGGCGTGTTCCACATGGGGATCCCCTCCTCCGCCTACTGGGAACGGATGCTGACGGTCGTAGACTTCGTCTCGGTCCTTCTCGGACTCGTGAAGGGAATGGTCTTCGGGATCCTCATCACGCTGGCAGGCTGTTACTGCGGCTTCTCCGCCAGCGGAGACGCGCAGGGGGTCGGACGGGGAACCACGAAAGCAGTGGTCCTGTCGATTTTTCTGGTCGTGGTCGCAGATGCCATCCTCACGGTTTTCTATTCATTTTTCGGGTACTGATCATGGTCGGAGCGATTGACATCCAGGACGTCACCATCGGATACGGCAAGCGGATCCTGATGGAGCACTTGAATTTTTCCGTGGAACAAGGGGAAGTCTTCTTCATCATGGGCGGTTCCGGCTGCGGCAAAAGCACCCTGCTGAAGAACATCATCGGTCTTTACACGCCCCTGAAGGGCGATATTCTCATCAACGGGCGGAGCATCGTTTCCGAGGAGGGGGATGCCCGGCGGCAGATCATGCGGACCTTCGGCGTTACCTATCAGGGCGGTGCGCTTTTCGGTTCCATGACGGTGGGCGAAAACGTGGCCCTGCCGCTGGAACTTTACACCGACCTCTCCCCCGAGGAGATCAAAGCGAAGGCGCTGGAGAAGTTGAAACTGGTGGATCTGGCCCACAGCGTGGATATGATGCCATCCGAACTCTCCGGCGGCATGCTGAAGCGCGCCGGTCTGGCGCGGGCGCTGGCGCTGGAACCCAATTTGCTCTTCTTCGACGAACCCTCCGCAGGGCTGGATCCCCTCTCCTCCGCCCATCTGGACCGGCTCATTCTGGACATCCGGGACAAGACCGGCGCCACCATCGTCGTCGTCTCCCATGAACTTGACAGCATCTTCGCCACCGCGGACCGGATCGTGATGCTGGACCGCAGCGTCCGCACCATGGTCGCCCTCGGCAACCCTCGGGATCTGATGCACAACAGCCCCAATCCGTGGGTCCGGAATTTCCTGAGCCGGGGCGGTATGACGCGGGAGCAGAATCCACCGAAACAAGCAGAAATTTTGCAGAAGGATAACGAAAATGAGTGAGCAAAAACGTAATTTCCAGATCGGACTTTTCATTGTCACCAGTCTGACGCTCCTGCTGGCGATTGTCTATTACTTCGGGATGTCGGATTTCTTCACGCCCAAAGTCACGATGTACACCGTTTTTTCGGAATCCGTGCAGGGACTGACCCGCGGCGCCGCAGTAAAGTACCGGGGCGCGCCCATCGGCACGGTCTCCCGCATTACGATCCTCATGAAGCAGAAGGTGGTGCTGGTGGAAATGGAGGTCAATGCGGAGAGCCTCGGCAGCAACCGCCGCGGCGCGGCCCGCTGTGCACGACAGCTGCAGGAGGGGATCGCCAACGGCATGCGCTGCCGTCTGGAATATGCCGGCATCACCGGCATGAAGTTCATCGACTTCGACTACTTCGGGAACCCCAACGACGAATACGAGGAGCCCGAGGTCGAGGGGGAAGGCCTCTACATCCCGTCGGTCTCCTCCATGATCAAGGACGTGATCCGGGATATCACCAACTCTCTGGAACGCATCTCCCGCATCCCCATCGAGCAGATCTCCAGCGGTCTCCTCGACAATCTGGCCGGCATCAACCACTTCATCACCGATCCTGCGCTGATGGAAATGGTCTACAGCCTCAAGGAAACGGCGGAGCACCTGCAGACCTCCACCAGCGCCATGAACCGCGCGCTGAAGGAGGATCGCCTCAACAACATGCTGGATGACATTCAGTCCAGCGTGACCCAGTTCGGCGACCTGATGACCCGCATGAACAGCACCATCGCTGACATGCGTCTGCCGGAGAGCACCAATTCCTTCCGGCAGGCGGCGGATGCGCTGGTCGCCGGTCAGGCGGACATCAGCAACACTCTGCTCAAGATGAACCAGACGCTGGATTCCCTCAAGATGCTCACCGACTACCTCTCGGCGGATCCCAACGCGCTGGTAAACGGCAAGAAACAGCCCAAGCAGGCCGCTCTGGAAAAATAGAGATGAATTCGATCCCGGAATCCCAGCTGGATCTGCTGTATTCCAAAGATCCCCGGTTTTCCGGAGAAGCGTACGTCTTTGTCGGGCAGGCGGTGGAGTTCACGGTCGGGAAGTTGAAAAAACGCCGCCACGTCTCCGCTCTGGAACTGCTGAAAGGCGCAGTGGAATACTCCCGCCGGGAGTACGGTGCCGTCCGGGAGTTGGTCCTGCGTCAGTGGGGTATCGGCTCCGCCTCCGATCTGGGGGACGTGGTCTATCTGCTGATCGGAGTGGGATTGCTCAGCGCTTCGCCAGGGGACGCCCCGGAGGACTTCCACG
>DCGG01000135.1:1421-7407 GCA_002315455.1 Lentisphaeria bacterium UBA1784 | reverse complement strand
TGGAGATCATTTGAGAACTGCGGGCCAGCGCCGCCAGTGCGGAGATCTCCTCCGCCGTGCTGGGATGTTCCGGACGCTTCTTTTCGAAGGGCCGGTTGATCCAGTGGGTCAGCCAGATCACCGGACCGAAAAGGCGGGTCAGAATATCCAGCGGAACCGCCGCAACCCGCAGGATCTGCGAGTTGAACCGGACGCCGATGGTCTTGGGCAGGATCTCCGTATATTGCACCATCAGCAGCGTAAAAAGCAGAGAAAAGAGTTCCATGTACTTGCCGTGAAACAACTCATTGAGACTGGCTCCGGCAAGCGTCGCGCCGATGGTGTGGGCGGCGGTATTGACGATCAGAATAAAGGCGACCGGCTTTTCGATTCTCCGTTTCAACTCAAACACCAACTTGCCCGCCCGTCCGGATCTCCGGCGCAGCGCGGCGATCTGACTGGGCGTGATGCTCAACAGCGCCGCCTCCAGCAGGGAGCAGATGTGCGAAGTAAAAAATGCGGTCAGAACAGCCGCTGAAAATATCAGCCATTCTCCAAGGTCGTCGTTCACTTTGTCTCCTTTTGTTGTTTTTCTGAAGCTGCTTCGCCGAGCTCTGCCGCGATCTTCGTCTTCAGCAGTTCCGCCATAGCCGGCGGATAGGTCTTCATGCAGGCGTTCAGGACGTTCTGTTTCATAATGGGATAGGGTAGCAGACGCATCCGCTTCTGGGCGCCGCTCTCCTTCATGTAGGTCCGATAGAGGTAACGCGCCATCCGCTCCGAAGCGAGCGCAGCATCCGTATCGCCGTAAACGGCGAAATTGATGCTCCGGAAGATCAATCCGCTGATGATCTCATTGGCTGTCCGCACCTCCGAATTCCGGATGGTCTCGGCCCACTGCTCCATGACGAAATCCTCAAGATTGTTCTGCGCCTGTGGTCCGTCCTCCTTGATCAGAAGTTTGAAGTACTCCTCGGCTTTTTTGAACTGTCCGTAGTTGTAGAGGATGCTGATGGCCTCCTTGACGAACACGATCCGCGCGCTGCGGAACGTCGAATAACGGTGTTCGCGTCCGCCGTTATCCATCTCTTTGTCGAGGTAGGCCTGATAGACGGCATCCACGATCCCCAGATTCGGCACCACCTGGATCGAATTGAACTCTTTGGTATCCAGCGCGAGGAGGCGGCCGTAGCGAAAACTGTCCTGCAGCGCCTGCGTGATCGCCCGGTCGCAGTCCAGATTGACTTTGGAGCGGGAGTGCCGGATCCCCTCCGTTGCCCAGTAGATGGCCTGGGATTCCGGAACTCTCCAATCCAGAGCGCCGTACTTTTCATTCAGCGCGAGGATCAGCCGCGGATCCAAACGAAACTGCTGCCGCAACAACTCCGAGCGCAGATAATCCCGGATCTTTTTGGAGAGTTCAGGATCGGCCGCAAGAGCCTGCGCCAATTTTTCCGGCAGTTCCGGCGCGGACTGCCGGAACCCGGCCCACAGCGCAGGATAGTCGGGATAGCCCGCCGCAGACGCAAGCCGCCAGAACCGGCATCCTGCCGGATAGGTCTCCAGAAACGCCTTCTCGTCCGGCGGAGCCGCCGCCATGGAACTCCAATCGGGAGAACTCCCGAAGATCCCCATCATCTGCGCGCCCAGTTTGTTCTTGTAGTAGAGGTTGGCATCGTCCATCACGTTCCCCAGTTTGTGCTGGAAGAAGTAGGAAAGTTCCCGGTAAAGCCTCGGCTCCTCCGGATTGTAGGGGATCGCCTGATCCCGCAGCAGCCGGATCCCCTCGTTGACCCAGCGCCAGCGCTCTTCGAAGTCGGAACAGGTCACGGAGATATTGTAGGCCATGTTCCACGCGAGGAAGGCGGCCGCTCCGGCGAAGGAGGGCTGAAGATCGGTGATCCAGCGGGCCAGCTGGGCCATTTCGAAGTAGTTCCGCTTCTCCTGCAAAGAGCTGGTGCGAAGCCAGAGCAGATCCGCGACGAGGCCCCGGAAACTCCCCAGCGCAACCGTCGTGAACGCCACCAGCGGAGGCGCATTCCGGATCTGCCCAGTGAAGCGGAGGTGGCCGTCGCGGATCTCCCGATCCATGGCGCGGCTGACCGCCCGGACTCCCGACAGGACTCCGAAGGAGATCCCGATCAGGAGCAGAAGCAAGAGAACTTTCCGGAAACGATTCATTTTCTGCCCGCCAATCCCAGTTCGCGCCTGCCGTAAACCCATATTCCCAGAAAAAACAGCGGCAATGCCCGCAATATCAATGCAAAAAACACCGTGCTACCGATCCGGGACCATTCGATCAACTCCCCCTGCGAAAGGAAGTCCGTCACGTCGAAGGTGCTCATGGGGACCACCGCATACAGCATGATCTTCCCGACGATCAATCCGATATCGTCCGCAAGACCACTCAAATAGGAGCGCCCGGTCATGAAAACGGCGATCCACCCAGCGGCAAAGTAACTCATGGAGACAAAGACCGCCGTCGGCATGGACATCATTCCGCCGAAAGCACATCCCAGTCCCGACGAAACCAGCAATCCGATGGCGATCATCAGCAGCGCCCGCAGATAATTCTCGCCGAAAGAACATGCCGCTACCATGAGTTTCGGACCATCCGATTCCTGAAAGTAGAGCGCCTTCTTCTCGGGATCGGCGTTGCAGACCACCACCATGATCTTGCCGTCCGGGGTCAGGAGTTTCCATTCCGGCCGCAGAAGCAGTTCGTGAAACTGTCCGGTCAGCAGCTGTACGGGGCGGTCGCTCAACCGCAGAAGATACATCTCGTACGCCGGACGGTCCTTCTCGAAAACGGAACTCTTTCCGGCGGATGCCTCTTTCGTGATCTGCGGAACGCCCACCTCCCACAGAAGCCGGGTCATCCGCTGTTTATCGGTGGAGACCTGCTCCACGTAGCACCGGTAACGCAAAGAGAGATTCCGGTCTGCCATGGATAGGGGGATCCCCTCATAGACCCAACTCCGGCGCGCGCCGTAGGGAACCTCTCCGGCCAGAGCCTCCGCCTGCGTGCGGATCTCCTTGTACATGGTGTCCAGTGCGCCGGGGGTCGTGGTATCCACGGGACTGCCCTTGGCCCGCAAACGCCGGATCTTCTCCTCCATCATCTTTTGGGCCTGCGCGTCAATATCCATCTTGCCCGGCAGAAAGGCCCGCCGTCCCACGAGAACCTCGTCCCGGATCATCGCCCGGTCCTTTTCGCTGAAGTCCCGGCCGGCCACGCGGTAGCGGACAATGCCGTATACCGCACCGCCAGCCAGCGCAAGCAACAAAAGGTGAAGCAGAAGCACTCCGGTCCATTTGCCCATCCAGATCACGGAGCGGCGGACGGGTTTCACGACGACCAGATGCAGAAGGTTTTTCTCCAGATCGCTGGTCATGATGAAACACCCCAGCCATACTGAAGAGAGGATCAGGATCGCGGAGACACTCCACAAGCCGTAGAAGAGCATCACCTTGATGAAATCAGCCGCACCGCTGGAATCAACGGTCCCGGGGATCACCGCGATCGCCAGCAGCAACAATGCCAGCAGCAGCAGAAAAACCCGGGATCGAAGCGCGTGGCGGATGGTCAGTTTTACGATCCCCCCAAAGGCCTTCATTTCCGGTCAGCGCCTCCCAACAGGTCCTGCAACTTTGCATTGGCATCCGCAAGTTCGGCTTCCTTCGCCGCGTCGGCGGCGGGCTCCGGGACCCGTCCGGCATCGGGGGCATCCGGCAAAACTTCGGAGGTCAGGGCCTCCAGTGCCCGTTCCTGCTGTCGTTCCTTCTCCCCATCTGCGGCGTCTTCCGCGATGGAGGCAGGAGCGGACTCCGCCGGGCTCTCAGGCTCCCGGGTCAAGGCGGCAAGAACCTTCTCCGCATCGGGAGAAGTCTCCTCTTCGCCGGAGAGATAACGGGCGATCCGGCCGTCTCCGGAAGCGCCGGAGGTCTCCACGCTGTCCCGGCGGGCCGCGGCGATCACGTCGAGGAAAAACTCCTCCAGACTCCGCCGGGGATGATCCACCGAGAAGGTCTCTCCCTTCAACTCCCCGCGCAGAAGCGTCATCAGGCGCTTTATGGCTTCCGGACCGAGCGCGGGGGTGGTGATCCGGGTCTCCGAACCCACCGTCAGAAGTTCATTCAGATTCCCGGAGGCGCGGACGCGGCCGCCGTACAGAATGATGACCCGGTCGCAGACGTCCTCCATGTCGCTGAGCAGATGGCTGGTGATCAGGACCGTTTTGCCCCGTTTTTTCAACGTAAGGATCAGGTCCTTGACCTCCCGACACCCCAAAGGATCGAGGCCGCTCGTGGGTTCGTCGAGAATCAGGAATGCGGGATCGTTGATCATGGCCTGCGCCAAACCGATCCGCCGGGCCATTCCCTTGGAGAATTCCCCCACCCGCCGGTTCCGGGCGTGTGCAAGGCCCACCATCTCCAGCAGCTGGCTGATCCGCGATCTGCGGTCCGCAGGGGAGAGCGAAAAGAGCGAGCCAAAGAAATCCAGCGTCTCCTCCGCCGTCAGATACTGATAGAGCGAGGTCTCCTCGGGAAGATATCCGATTTCGCGCTTGGTCTCCACGGCCCGGGGCGAACGCCCGAATACCGTAACCTTGCCGCCGGTGGGATAGAGCAACCCCAACAGCAGTTTCACCGTGGTGGACTTCCCGGACCCGTTGGGGCCGAGCAATCCGACCACTTCCCCCTGGCGGACGGTGAAATCCACCTCGTTGACCGCCCGCGCCTTGGGACGGCCCCAGAAATCCCGAAATTCCTTGCAGAGCCCGACCGCTTCCGCGACCACAGCCCGTTGATCAGTTGCCATGGACGACATCCCCGACTTCCGCGGCGGTCTCGTTTGCCGTCAGTTCTTCCCCGATCCGGACCAACCGCGCGCTGTTGAAAATAATGATGAGCGTACTGCCGGCATGGAGGACTGCCGCCCAAACCGGGGTCATCACCCCCACCACCGACAGGATCATGCCTCCGAACACGAAGAGCATTCCGAAGATCAGGTTCTGATTGATGACCGTCCGGGACTTCCGGGAGAGGAAGATCAGCATGGCGATCCTGCGCAGGTCGTTGGTCATCAGAGCCACCGAAGCGCTGTTCACCGCCACGTCGCTGCCGATCACCCCCATGGCGATACCGAGATCACCTGCGGCAAGAGCCGGAGCGTCATTGACGCCGTCGCCCACCACGGCGACCCGGCCCTCCGTCTTGGCCTGCTCCACAAAGGCGACCTTGCCTTCCGGGAGACATTCGCTCCGGAATTCATCGATGTGCAACTGTCCGGCAACGCTCTTCGCCACGGACTCCCGGTCGCCGGTGACCATGGTGCAGCGCCGGACACCCAGTTTCCGCAGATCGGAAATCATGGCGGGAGCCTCCTTGCGGATCCGGTCCCGCAAACCGATCCAGCCGAGGACCTTGCCGTTTCTCGCCACGTGGACCACGCTCATTCCTTCCGAGAGGGCGGAATCCAACGCCGGGACCTCCAGATGCTGTTCCGCCATCCAGTTGGCCCGGCCGATCAGGCAGGCGCCATTCTGCAGAGTTGCGGAAACGCCCCGGCCCGGAACCTCCGAAAATCCGGACACCTCGTCCAGAGAAAGCCCGGCCTCCTCCGCAAGTTTGCAGATGGCGGCCGCCGTGGGGTGGTTGCTGAAACGCTCCACCGAGCCCGCCATCTTGAGCAGCTGTGCGGGGGAAACATCTCCAAATGGCTGGAGTTTCACCACCGAGAGCAGTCCGTCGGTCAAGGTGCCCGTCTTGTCGAAGACGAAACTCGTGATCTTGCTGGCAAGTTCCAAATGGCTCACATTCTTGATGAAGATGCCGAGACGCGCCGCCGCGGCGACCGCGGCGACCACAGCGGTCGGCGTGGCAAGCACCACCGAACACGGACAGGCGATCACTAAAAACGCGATCACCGAGTTGATGTCTTCGCTGAACCACCAGGTGATCCACGCGACCATCAGCACGGTCGGCGTGTAGTATCCGGCATAGC
>DCGG01000135.1:1214-1347 GCA_002315455.1 Lentisphaeria bacterium UBA1784 | reverse complement strand
ATGACTTTGCCGAGCGTGGTGTCTTCGCCGACTTTGGTGACTTCGAGGTCCACCAACCCGGTGAGGTTCTGGGTCCCCGCAAACACATCGGCTCCGGGGGCCTTCTCGACCGGGATCGATTCGCCGGTGATGG
>DCGG01000135.1:860-1139 GCA_002315455.1 Lentisphaeria bacterium UBA1784 | reverse complement strand
CCGGGAAGTTTTCGCCGGGACGCACGCGGATGCGGTCGCCGACGGCAAGTTCCGTCACCTGCACCTCGGTCTCCGAACCATCTGCGGCGACTTTGCGCGCCACGTTGGGCGTGAGTTTGATCAGCTCCTCGATCGAGCGCTGTGCGCCGCTTGCGGTGCGGGTCTCGATGATGATCGTGAGCAGCAGGAAGAAGGCGATGATGCCCGCCACCTGAAAGTCTCCGCTCACCAGTGCCGCCAGCACCGCGAGCGCAACAAGTTCATTCATGTAGACCTTGC
>DCGG01000135.1:557-810 GCA_002315455.1 Lentisphaeria bacterium UBA1784 | reverse complement strand
TGAAGGCGCCGAAGAGCGCGCTCAGATATCCGGCGAAAGTCTGGTCCGGGAAGAGCCAGTTGAGCAGGAACGAATTCACCGTCAGGATGCCGCCCAGGAGCGCGAAAAAGATCCGCCCCATCGCACGGTCGTGCCCGACGCCGCCCATGGCCTCTGCCTTGTGGTTGTGGCCGCAGATGCAGGTGCCGTCCATCTCATGATGGTGCTCGTGATGTTCGCAGCAGCCGCCGTCGTGATGGTGATGTTCATGCTC
>DCGG01000135.1:0-526 GCA_002315455.1 Lentisphaeria bacterium UBA1784 | reverse complement strand
GTTCATGCTCATGGTCATGGTGATGACCGCAGCAGCACGCTTCGTGCTGTGTCTTTTTATCCACTTCCGACATTATTTTTCCTCCTGGGATTTGGCGGCTTCCCCGGGTTTGCGGGTTTCCGGATTCAGTTTGAGCCACAGCTGTTTGCGCCCTTTACCGGAGCTGCCCAGCACGAATTTGTTCTCCTTCAAGTCGCGCATCGCCTCGGAAAGTGCCGAGGTGTAGAGCGCCATCAGCACGGTCTGCGGATTTTCCAGATACTGCGCATAGATGCTTTCAAAGTAGCGGCTTTCGGCCTTGACCGTGGCGACGACCTGCTTTTCGTAGGTCTCTGCGGAAGCGAGAATCTCGGCGCGCTTGGCAAGCGTGTCGTTTTCGGCTTCAATGCGGTAGGCTTCCGCCTCGTCGCGGAGCTTGCTGCGGGTGTTGCCGGCGGCGGTGACTTCATCGAAGGCGCTGCGGGTCTTGGCCGGCGGATAGATCCGGTTCAGACCGACGTTTTCGATCTCGATGCCGCAGTTGGCT
>DCGG01000154.1 GCA_002315455.1 Lentisphaeria bacterium UBA1784 | reverse complement strand
GTCACCGAGCCATTCTGCGGCAGCAGAAACTGCCACTTCAAGGTGACTTTTTCCGATGCGGTTCCGGCAAAAGTTTTGCCGAGCCGCATCCCCGGTTTGAGTTCAAACGTGTCCCAGTTGCCGAAACTGTACGGCCCGTGGTCCAGCTGTAAAATTTCCCCGTTCATTTTGGTATAGACAATACCGGCCGGCCGGAACTGCCGCTGCAGCGGCGCTTCGACATTCTGCCGGTAAAGGTCATACGCGCCGTTGACCAGAAAGATCCCGCAGACGAGCGGCAGGATGACCGGGGTCAGAACCGGCTTCTTTGCCCGGAAAATGCGCCACGAACGCATCACGAAACACCCGGCAAAACAGAACGAGACGGGCAAAATCGGCGCCCGGAAGCGCGAGAGGTCGTAAAAGAGCGCCGTTGCCCCCCAGTAAATCACCACAAGTCCGTAGATCCAGAGCCAGCGGTTTTGCCGCAGACGCGGCAGAAAAACAAGCATCCCGGCAAGCACGAGCGAAAGCAGCACCGCACTGCGGCCGATCAGGTCCGCGCGGAGAACGCCTGAAGCTTCCCCTTCCCGGTAAAGCGAAACGTTGTTCGGGATCTCGCCGCCGATCCAGAAGAGCAGGACCTTGCGGAACTGCAGTTCCAGAAACGCCCCCGGTTCGGAGAGCGCCCACGCGAAGATCTGCTTCGGCACCGAAGTCCCCTGACTCTCCCTCTCCATCATGATGGAATAGGCTTCCGGGTACTCCATGGGGCCGGCGGGCAAACCGAAGTCCCTTCCGCCCGGAGGAGCCTCCGGACTGTTTCCCAGCGCAAGCACCGGAGAAGCCGCCGTGCTCGGCCCGGAAAAACGCCCCCGCCGGGAACTGTTGTGCCAGCAGAAGGGGACCTGCACTGCCAAAGTCAGCACCAGCAGAATGCCTGCGGCAACAGCGCCCCTGCGTCTCCCCATTCCGGCGAGAAAAGGTGCCGCCAACAGCACCGGCAGAAAGAACCAGGCGTTTCCCCGGGTCAGGATCGCGATCCCGAGGAGAACTCCCGAAGCACCCCACCAAAGGAACTTCCGGCGCCTGACCGCCTCCAGCGCGCAGAAAAGCAACAGTACAAAATGAAAACTCTGCACCGTCGCGATCAGATGGTAGGGGACGTAGAGGCACAACGGGGCCGAGAGAGCCGCCAGCACGGCCGCAGTGTATCCGCCGGTCCTGCCGAAAAGCATCTTCCCGGCGGCTCCCGTCAGCCAGACCGCCGCGGCTCCGAGGAGCGCTTGGGCGAAGATCACCGGCCACACGCCCCGCCCGAACCATCCCGCGAGCGGCAGGAACACCGAATAGTACCAGGGCTGATAGTAAAAGACTTCGCTCCAAGGGGCGAACGCAAGTTTCATGTAGGTCGCCATGTCGGTGGCGGCGGATGGATAAAAGATCGCGTTGAGACCACCGTTGCAGAAGGCGAGTTCCCGGCAGACCGTCAGCCGGAGGATCAGCGAACCGAGCGTGATCCATGCCAGATGCACGGAAAAGGCGCGGTCGGCAGAGTTCTCCGCCGCCGCGCCCTGAATTTTCTTTTGCCGGGACATCCCGAATGCGCTCCGGAACCGGACTAAACCGTCATGAGTTCCTTTTCCTTGGCGGCAAGTTCGCTGTCCAGAGAAGCGATGTAACGATCCGTCAGTTTCTGGATGTCGTCCAGCATCTTCTTCAGTTCGTCCTCGGTGAGTTCGCCGTCCTTCTGGAGTTTCTTGGCGACTTCGTTGCCGTCCCGGCGCAGGTTCCGCAGGGCAACTTTGGCCTCCTCGGTCTCGCCCTTGGCCTGCTTGCTCAAGGCCGCGCGGCGGTCCTCACTCAGTTCGGGGATGGGCAGACGCAGCAATTTGCCGTCGTTCATGGGGGTGATGCCGAGATTGGAGGCGAGGATCGCCTTCTCGATCTTGCTCACCGCCGAACCATCCCAAGGCTGGATCACCAGCATCCGGGGTTCGGGAGCGGTGATTCCGGCGATGTCGCGGAGGCGGGTCATGGTGCCGTAATACTCCACCATGATGCCCTCCACCAGCGCCGGAGAAGCCTTCCCGGTACGGATGGCGGAAAAGGACTGCTGGAGGCTGTCCTCAGTCTTCATCATGTGTTCTTCCAGAGAATCCAAAACATTGGCGGGGTCGATCGTGGCCATAGCAAAACTCCCTTCTGACGTACGATTTTCGCGGAACTGGTTTCCTGCCTTAAACTATATCCCGCAACCGCAAAAAATGCAAGTGCGTTTTCAAAAAGTTCCGGCAGATTTTCGGGATTTCCCCGGGATGCGCGCACTATACGGAGCAAAAGATCAATCGCGGACGGCGTTCCGGAGCCGCGGCGGAAGCCATCGCCATGGAGGAAACGCCGGTCAACACCAGACAACTGGTGAGACCGTTCCGGTTCCCGCCGAGGATGTCAGAATCCAGCAGGTCGCCTACCATCAGCACCCGTTCCGGACAGAGAGGGGCAAGCACGGGAAACTGCCTCTCCAGCCGTGCGAAGGCAC
>DCGG01000091.1:14910-15095 GCA_002315455.1 Lentisphaeria bacterium UBA1784 | reverse complement strand
ATTAAGGACGGCGCCGTGCGCTATTCCGATGACGGCGAGCCGCAGGGCACGGCGGGTATTCCGATGCTCGAGGTTTTCAAGCGCGAGGGGATATGCAATGTCGTGTGCGTCGTGACCCGATATTTCGGCGGCGTCCTCTTGGGCGCGGGAGGACTTCTGCGTGCCTACACAAAAAGCGCAAAGGA
>DCGG01000091.1:14584-14874 GCA_002315455.1 Lentisphaeria bacterium UBA1784 | reverse complement strand
GCTCTTGATGCCGCGGGAGTTTCGCTCATGCGTCAGTGGTCGGAGGCAGAGCTATCTTGCTCCTATTCTCTCTCCGAGCGTATGAAGCTTGAGTGTTTAGGCCTCGGCGCTGTGCTGACGGATACGGAGTACGGAACGGACGTGCTTTTCAGGCTCATGCTCCCGGAGGAGAGTGCAGATGAGCTGAATGTGCGAATAACCGACATTAGCGCGGGAGCGTGCAGGCTCAAGCTTACGGGTTCAACCTTCATGCCCGTGAGAATTCGTTAAAAAAGTTCATAAAAAAATAA
>DCGG01000091.1:0-14565 GCA_002315455.1 Lentisphaeria bacterium UBA1784 | reverse complement strand
ATAAAAAAATAAAGGGAAATAAAAAAATAAGGCGTATATAGGTATCAGACGAAGCAAAGCGTTTGATGCCTATTTTTATTTCAGGGGGAAATGCTATGTCCTGTCCGAGAGAGCTTCGCGAAAACGCGGAGAGAGCATTTATCTGCGGGTACGGTGTGCTGTCGGCAGAATCGAAGGGAAGACCCGTCTATGAGCCCGAGTGCGAGATACGCACCTGCTTTCAGCGCGATATCGACAGAATCACGCACTCGAAATCCTTCCGCCGATTAAAGCACAAGACGCAGGTATTTCTTCAGCCCGAGGGCGACCATTACCGCACGAGACTGACTCACACGCTTGAGGTCTCCCGCCTTGCGAGGACGGCTGCCCGTGCTCTCGGACTAAACGAGGATCTTGCCGAGGCAATGTCTCTCGGTCACGACCTCGGCCACACTCCCTTCGGTCATGCGGGCGAGAGGGCACTCAATAAGATACACCCCGACGGCTTCAAGCACTATAAGCAGAGCCTGAGAGTCGTCGATGTTTTAGAGCGTGACGGCAGGGGACTCAATCTCTGCTACGAGACGAGAATGGGTATCTTAAATCACACCCACGGCGCTCCCGACGATACGCTTGAGGCGACTATAGTTCGATTTGCAGACCGCATAGCATACATAAATCACGACCTCGACGATACGATAAGAGCAGGCCTTTTATGTCCCGAGGATGTTCCCGCGCTTGTGCGCGAAAGGTGCGGTGACCGCAACAGCGTGAGGATAAACTCGCTCATTCAGGACCTCATATATAACAGCGGAGACGGGGAGATAAGGATGTCCCCAGAGATGCAGGAGGCCTTCGACTGCTTCCACAGCTTCATGTACTCCGACGTGTATGTTAATCCCCGCGCAAAGGGCGAGGAGAGCAAGGTCGACGGGATCATAAACGGCATTTACGGCTACTACGTGAAGCACGTCGAGCTTCTTCCTCCCGAGCTTCAGCTCATCGCTGACAGAGAGGGAGTAGACCGGGCCGTCTGCGATTACGTGTCCGGCATGACGGACAGCTTTGCAATGGAAAAATACAGCGATATCTTTATCCCCGCCGCATGGACGGTAAAATGAGTATCACATGATATAAGAAAGGCAGGTGACACAGTGGCTTTCCCCGAAAACTTTTTACAGGAGCTCATTGAGCGAAACGATATAGTCGATGTGGTTGGCTCATATGTGCGCCTGACCAAAAAATCGGGCTCAAATCAGTTCGGGCTCTGTCCCTTCCACAGCGAAAAAACACCGTCGTTCTCGGTGTCACCGGACAAGCAGATTTACCACTGCTTCGGATGCGGCAAGGGCGGGGACGTCTTCCGCTTCATGATGGACAAGGAGAACCTGCCTTTCCCGGACGCTTTGCAGATCCTCGCCTCCCGCGCGGGGATCATCCTGCCCGAGAAGTCCGACCGGAGCGGCGGGGACGGGAGTTCGAAACAGCGTTCCGACGAGCGGGAACGGCTCTTCGCCATCAACGAGAAATTCAGTGAATTTTTCTGCAAAAACCGGACCTCCTTTCCTGACAGTCCCGCCGCGAAATATCTGCGGGACCGGGGTATCCCGGAGGAGATCGCCCAGCGCTTCAAGATCGGGTGCGCCCCAGACGGCTGGACCGCCGGATTGGAGTTCGGGCGGAGGTGCAAATTTTCCGATGCCGACATGCTGAAGGCCGGAGTCATCCGGTTCCACGAGGATTCCGGACGGCTCTTCGACCAGTTCCGGGGGCGGCTCATGTTCACCATCGAGAACGAACACGGCCGCGGCGTCGGTTTTAGCGGACGGACTTTGGAACCAAAGCCTCAGGACGGCCGCAAATACGTCAACACCGGCGATACCCCCGTCTTCCATAAGGGTCATTTGCTCTACGCCCTGCCGCTGGCCCGGCAGGCCATGGGCCGGGATCGGTGCGCCGTCCTCTGCGAAGGACAGTTGGACACCATCGCCTTCCACCGGGCCGGGATCCAGTGCGCAGTGGCCCCCCTCGGAACGGCCTTCACGCCGGATCAGGCGCGGATCCTCCGGCGCTATACCGACCGGATGGTCCTCGCCTTTGACTCCGATGGCGCCGGGCAGAAAGCGGTTCTGCGGGCGGCGGAGATCCTGCTGCCCCTCGGCGTGGAGCTGAAAGTCATGCGTATCCCCGGCGGCAAAGATCCCGATGAACTTTACCGCACCAGCGGTCCGGAGGCTCTACAGGAGGCCCTCGCAAACTCCGTGGGCTGGTTGGAGATCGTTCAGGAGGGGCTCGGTACCGCGTTCGACATGGAGAGCGCCTCCGGACGGGGCCGCGCCGCCGCTTATATCGCCAACTATCTGCGGCTGATCCCCAATCCGGTGGAACTGGAACTTTCGGTCCGCCGCACGGCGGAGATGCTCCGCGTCAGCGAGGCCGCCGTCTCTGCCGAACTGGATCGTATCCGCGACCAGAACGACCGCCGGGAGAACTTCCGGGAGGAGCGCCGCCAAAGCACGGCTTCCTCCTCCAAGCCGGCCCGGGACCCTCTGCATCAGGAATTGCTGGGATTGCTGGAGTTGGCGATCAATTCCGAAAACGCGGCGCGGAAGCTGGCCGAACTGCTTCCGGAAGGGGAACCCTCCTCCGATAATCCGGCTGGTGCCGCGCTGAACATCGTGATCGGCGCCGCCCTCAACGAGGAGTTTTCCGAGGCCCCGGGGCAGATCAATACCATGCTTCTGGAGCACCCGGACCCGGACGTGAGTCGGGTGCTGATGACCCACTGCGATGCGACCGACCGGGTGGATGAGGCGGTCCCGGCGGCGTTCCGGAACTGGCGTCTCGCCTGGGTCCGGCGCCGGAAGAGCGAACTGCTTCAGAAACTGCGGCAGGAGACCGATCCGGATCTCCGCGGGAAACTTTTGGCGGAGATCAATGCGATCCGCTGATTTGGACGGAAAATGAAAATGAGACAGGACCATCAAGGTAAAACTTCGAAACAGGAGAATATCATCATGCACGAAAACAATGGCTCTCTTCGTTGGCGGACGATGATCGGACTTCTGCTGGCACTTCCGGTGCTTTTTCTCGCCGGCTGCGTCAGCGAGACGGTGAAGCAGAAAAACATCGGGGGCGTTCTGCCCCAAGCCGATTACAAACCGCTGAAGGATTACCAGCTGGAACTGAAACTGGTCTCCCCCGTGGTCCTGCCCGGCGGATGCGAGACCTTCGTCACCTACTCTCTGCAGAACACGGGGAAAAACACCATCTGCATCAACGATTGGTTCACCGTGGCGGAGGCAAACCTCAAGCTGTTCTGCCAGCCGTGGACTCCGGATATGGCGGAACCAAACCCCCAGAACTGGATCCCCCTCGGCCCGGATTATTCCGAGCGCATCGTCCGCTACCCCATGGAACTGAACCCGGGAAATCTGGTCACCATCCGCCGGAAACTCTCCTTCGCGGAGTTTCTCGACGTCAAGCCGGGCACCGAACGCCGCTACTTCATCCGCGCGGAACTGAACCTCAAGACGGTGAAGGCTTCCAGCCGGCTGGACGTGCTCCACTTCCGCGCCAACAAAGAAAAATAACGGGTTTTTTTCCGAAAGGGATGAAAAAAATCATTTCATCGTTTATATTATCCTGAAAACATTATGAGTACGACGAAAAAAAACACTGATGCCAAACGCGGGACCAGCTCCTCGAAGTCCGGGAGCCGGATCAGCCGCCGCACCGTTGCGCTGCTTTCGCTGACGCTGCTCGCCTGCATCTGCGCCGGTGCGTGTTGGCTCTTCTGGGAGGCCAAGACCACTTGGTTCACCCGGAACAACCGCTTTGTCCTCCGTTCCGTCCGGGTGGTCAGCCAGCGGGATGGTTATTGGAACGGCAAGGAACGCAAATTGGCCTCCCGGATCGGCCTGGAACCCGGCACCAACCTCTTTGCGCTGGACTACCGGGAACTGCGGCTGCGCCTGCAGGACGTGGCTGGGATCGAATCCGCACAGGTCATCCCCGTCCTGCCCGACACCGTGGAGTTGCGCCTTGTCGAGCGCTTTCCCCGGGCGTTGCTTCAGTACCGGGGCTATCCGTGGGTGGTGGACGAGAAGGGATACGTGATCCCCCGCTCGGAATCCATGGGCGCGAAGTGGAATCTGCCGATCATCTACGGGCCCTCCGCCTCCGCCGTCAACGCCGCATACCGTACCCGGAAACCTCTGGAGTCCATTCTGCCCGGACTGGACCTCATCATGGCCGTGCTGGGAAGCGGGCAGAACATCTCGATCCGTCTGGTCCAACTGTCCGACCCGGATAAACTGGTGTTTTGGATCCGCTACCGCGATCAGAAGAATTTCCGCGTGGTGTTTCCCCGGAAGAACCGGGGATTCGCCTTCATGCTCAGCGCCCTGGAGAGCGCCATCATCGACGCCGGACGCGCCGGCGACGACCGCGCCAGTTTCGACCTCTCTTACAAGGGGCAGGTGGTCATTGATTGATCCCGGTTCCGGCTGCGGAGCGGGCATGTGGACGGGGAAGATTTTTGAACGGAAACTCAGTTTCAGCAGATAACGTAAAGGAAAACTCATGAACATTCTGGTGATCGGTTCCGGCGGGCGCGAACACGCGCTGGTCTGGAAACTCAAGTCCGGCAAGGGCGTGGAAAAGATCTACTGCGCCCCCGGAAACGCCGGCATCGCCGCGGACGCCCAGTGCGTTCCAATTCAGGTGAATGAACTGGAAAAACTGGCCGCCTTCGCGGCGGAACACGCCATCGATCTCACCGTGGTCGGTCCGGAGGCTCCCCTTTGTGCCGGCGTAGCGGACGTATTCCGCGCCAAGGGCCTGCTGGTCTTCGGTCCCGGTGCCGCCGCCGCCCGTCTGGAGGGCAGCAAGGACTTCGCCAAGAGTTTCATGGTGAAGCACGGCATCCCCACCGCCCGTTCCTTCACCGCCACCGATGCCAAGGCCGCGGTGGACTACATCGCTGGAGAGTTTGCTTCCGGTGCTCCCGGGATCGTGGTCAAGGCTGACGGTCTCGCCGCCGGGAAGGGCGTTCTCGTGGCCGGTTCCTGCAAAGAAGCGCAGGAGTTCGCGCAGGGCTGCTTCGAGGGCAGCTTCGGCGCCGCCGGAAGCAAGGTCGTCATCGAGGAACTTCTCACCGGAGAGGAAGCAAGTCTGCTCGCCCTCACCGATGGCAAGACCATCGTTCCTCTGGCTTCCAGTCAGGACCACAAGCGGGTCTTCGACAACGACGAAGGTCCCAATACCGGCGGCATGGGCGCGTACTCTCCCGCTCCGGTGGTCAATGCGGAAGTGGAGAAGGCGATCCAAAAGACCATCCTCACGCCCTTCCTGAAGGGGCTTCAGGAGGATAAACTGGATTTCCGCGGCCTGATCTTCATCGGGCTCATGATCGAAAACAACGTTCCCAAAGTGCTGGAGTTCAACGTTCGCTTCGGCGATCCCGAAGTCCAGCCGGTGATGCGCCGCTTCGTGGGCGATCTGCCGGAGGTGCTCTCCAAGGTCGCCGCCGGTGATCTGGCCTCCGCCAGGATCGGATGGTCCCCCGATGCTGCCGTCTCCGTGGTGATGGCCGCCGGAGGCTATCCCGGAAAGTATGCCAAGGGAACGCCGATCTACGGCCTGAAGGAGGCCGCCGCCGCCGGGACCGTGGTGTTCCATGCGGGCACGACCTTCGACAAGGAGGGCCGCATCGTCACCGCCGGAGGCCGGGTGCTGGGTGTTTCCGCCACGGGCGCCACCATTCAGGAGGCTATCGCCGCCGCCTACAAGGGCGTGGATCAGATCCATTTCGAGGGCGGGTTCTGCCGGCGGGACATCGGCGCAAAAGCGCTGAAGTTTCTCAAGTAAGGGTACGGAAAAAGAAAAGAAGCGGATCGCCGATGCGGTCCAAAAATATTCACCAAGGAGAAAAAATGAAAAAGACGTCTGTTTTCGCGGTCGCGGCGGCGGTTCTGGCGGTGCTGTGCGGATGCACCAGCGTGAACTCCACCCAGAAGTTCAATGCCATCAACCTGACGGATTCCTCCATGAAGGCGGTTTGCGTCTCCCACGTGCAGATCACCGGATGCTACATCCTCGGTCTGCCTCTGATCGTCGGCAGTTCTCACGGCGACGGCAAGTGCACCGTGTTCCAGTACACCGGAACGCTGGAGAACGTCATGCATCTGCTGACCAAGGAAGCCAAGGCTAAGGGCGCGACCCGTCTGGTTGACGTGAACGTCACCGAGACCTCCGAGATCTGCGGGATCCCCTTCCTGCTCTCCCTGCGTCGGATGCAGGCTTCCGGCGTCGGCCTCCGTCCTGCCGGCGCGGCTCAGAACGCGGCTTATTGAGCTGGAACTCCCGCATTGGAGTTTTCCCTCCGCTTCGGCGCGGGGGAGAACTCCGCCGATCCGGTACAAAAAAACGGCATCTGCACAGAACTCTCTCTTGCAGATGCCGTTTTCCGTTTTGCGCGGAAATAATTACTTCTTAGCCGAACCTTTACCGCCGACAAAGTAGGTTTTCAGCGGCGGGAACCCGTTGAATCCCACCGATGCGTAACTGGTGGTGTAGGCTCCGCAGGTGAGCCAGTAGATCCGGTCTCCCGGCTCGATGCGGGAAGGCAGCGGGTTGCGGAAATATTCGTACATGATGTCCTGACTGTCGCAGGTAGGGCCGGCGATGATGAAGTCCTCGCAGGGCCGGCCGGCCGCCTCGCAGTAGAGAGGATACTTGATGCTCTCATCCCAGGTCTCGATGAGTCCGTTGAAGCGGCCCACGTCAAGATAGAGCCACTTGTCCACGCCGGTGGTGGACTTCTGGCTCAGCAGGACGACTTCGCTCACGATGACGCCGGATTCCCCCACCATGGAGCGGCCCGGCTCCAGAATGATCTCCGGGAAGTCGTCCCCGAAGTCCTCCTGCAGATAGCGGGTGATCTCCTCGGCGTAGGTGGTCATTTCATTGGTTTTGCTGATGTAACTCGCCGGGAAGCCGCCGCCCATGTTGATGAGCGTGAGCTTGATGCCTTCGTCCTTCAGGTAGTCGAAAATGTAACGCACCTTGGCGATGGCGGAGTCCCACGCGCCGATCTCCCGTTGCTGGGAGCCTACGTGGAAACTGATGCCGCAGGGATTCAGGCCTCGCTTCTTGGCCAGCATGATGAGGTCGATGGCCATGTCGGGATGGCATCCGAACTTCCGGGAGAGAGGCCAGTCCGCCGTCTCGCCGCCTTCGGAGAGGATCCGGCAGAATACCCGGGAACCCGGCGCATACTGGGCGAGGTTCTGGATGTCGGCATCGCTGTCCGTGGCGAAGAGCCGGACGCCCTTCTCATAGAAATAGGCGATGTCAGCGGCTTTCTTGATGGTGTTGCCGTAACTGATTCGGTCAGGGGATATCCCCAGCGCCAGCAGTTGATCCAGTTCGTAGCGGGAGGCCACGTCGAAGTTGGAACCCAGGTCCCGCAGCAGGGTCACCACCTCGTTGGCAGGACAGGCTTTTACGGCATAGTAGATCCCGGCAAAGGGGAAGAGGGACTTCAGCTCCTGATATTTTTTCTGAACGATATCGAGATTCACGACCAGAAACGGCGTTTCGTGCTTGTCGGCTTCCGCCACGATGGCGTCCCAGTCCCCCCGATCGTAATAGTCTTCCACGTTGATCCGCATACGGCAGTCAAATCCTTTCGCTATCTGCACCACCATTACACAAAAAAAGTGACAAAACTTTATGTCAACGGTAAAAAATATCCCCCATTTCCCAGATTGCAAATCCCGAAGGGAAAAAATTCCGAAATTTCTTTCCGCGCCTCCGGATCATCGGTGGGATCTCATGAAAAGGATAGGGCCACTTTTTCTGCGGAATTGTTGCATATCGGCTCCGGCGGAGTTATGTTATACGCATGGAAAAGATCATGCAGAAAAAACCGGAGCTGCTGGCTCCCGCCGGGACTCCGGAGACCGCTATCGCCGCCGCTGATGCCGGAGCCGATGCCGTCTATTGCGGACTGGGCCGCTTCAACGCCCGGGAGCGCGCCGGAAACTTCACGGCCGACTCCCTCGGCCGCACCATCGAATTCTTCCACCGGAGCCGGAAAAAAGTCTATCTCACGCTGAACACCATGGTGATGGAACCGGAACTCCCCGCGTTCGTCGAGACCGTAAGCCTCCTGCGGGACCTCGCCCCCGATGCCGTCATCGTGCAGGATCCGGGGGTGATCTGGCTTCTGAGGGAACTGATCCCGGAACTGCCCCTGCACGGCTCTACGCAGATGGGGATCCACAACCATGCCGGGATCGCCGCCGCCGCTTCCATGGGGATGCGCCGGGTGATCCTGGAACGGCAGGTGACGCTCCCGGAACTGCGGAAGATCCTCCCCGCGTCTCCGCTGGAGATCGAGGTATTTCTCCACGGTTCGCTCTGCTGTTCTCTTTCCGGGCGCTGTTATCTCTCCGGATTCTGCGGCGGCTGGAGCGGCAACCGGGGCAAGTGCAAACAACTTTGCCGCCGCCGTTACGCCGATGATTCCGGGCGGCGCGGCTTCTATCTCTCCCCGGGGGACCTGAGCGCCGCCGAAGTCCTGCCGGAACTGATCCGCCTCGGCGTGGCTTCCCTCAAGATCGAAGGTCGGCTCCGGGGGCCGGAATACGTTTGGAAAACGGTTCGCGCCTACCGACTTCTGCTGGATGACTTCGAGGACAACTATGCGGAAGCCATGGAACTCCTGCGCACCACCACCACCCGGGAACTCTCCCCTGCGTTTTTCGCGGATTCCATTCCGCAGAAGCTGGTCCGGCCGGAGCGTCCCGGGTATTTCGGCACGGAGGTCGGGCAGATCCTCGCAGGAAACGCCTCCGGCATGGAGGTCAAACTCATTCGGCGGCTCCACGTCGGGGACCGGCTCCGGATTTTGCCGCCCGACGGCGGAGAGAGCGTCACCGGCTTCGAACTGGCCCGGATGACCCGCGACCGGAAGCCCGCTACCGTGGCCAGCGCCGGGGACAAGGTGTTTCTGCCCGGGCATTTCTCCGTTTCGCCGGGGTGGCTGTTGGTCAAGACCGGAGAGAACGGATTCGACTTCTCCCGGCAGACGGCGGCACTTCCCTCCCGCCGCTTTCCGGTGAAACTGGAACTGCGATTGACGCAGGAGAATTGGTCCGCCACCGCTCTCGTTGCAGGGACCAAGCCGTTCCGATGGGAATGCAAGGTCGATTTCGCCGCCGCCAAGACCCACGGATTTCAGGAGGAGGAGGCGAAAAACGTTTTTCTCTCCGGAGCGCCGGAACCGTGGCGTCCGGAGATTGCTGCCCTCGCTTTGGAGCCGGGATTCTTCGCTCCGGCCGGCGAAGTGAAGGCGCTGCGCCGGAAATTCTGGGCGGCATTCAAGGAAGCCGTTCCCGCAGGACTTGCCGACCGCAGCGCCGGGGTCCTCTCCCGTTTCTGTCAATTGCGGCCGCAACCCCGACCGGAAGTGCCCGTTTTTCCTGCGGAGTGGGATACGGCGGAGAGATTCGTTCTCCCCGGTTTCATAGCGGAGGCGGATCTGCCTCTTTGGGAGAAAAAACTGGCGGATGCCGTCCGGCGGGGTGTTCGCATCGCAGAGGTCCGGGGCTGGCACGGATTCCCCATGGTGAAGCCCTATCCCCAACTGAAGATCATTTCCGGGGAAGCCTTTCCGCTGGCCAACAGCTTCGGCGTGCGGCTTCTGCAGGAACTGGGCGCACACGCCTGCACCATTGCCCCGGAACTGGATGCGGAGGCGGCGGAGATGCTCCGCCGGGATTCCGGCCTGCCGCTGCAGGAACGGGGGGCGGAGGATCTGCCGCTTCTGGTCTCCCGGTTGCCCCTGCACGCCGGGACCATCACCGATGCCCGGGGAAACCATTTCACCGTCCGCTACGATGCGAAGGAGAAACTTTCCAAACTCTACAGCGCTGACCACGATCCGCGCAGAGTTTTCCGGGACGGCAAACTGAAATAGAAAACTCCGTTCGCTGAAAAAGAGCAGCCGCGGCACACGGGCGTCAGTTTTTGCCGTTGAGCAGACGGAAGATGTCAGCGAAGGCTTTTTCCATATCCGAATCCGATGCCCGATGCAGAACGTCCTTGGGTTCCAGTCGTTCCGCCACCTTGTCGTCCAGCAGAGCAAGGAACTGCGAAGGCATGGCCGGACGGGTGATGCCCCGGGTCATGCGGCAGCGGGCATGGAGCAGATAGAGCTGCTGCTTCGCCCGGGTGATCGCCACGTAGAAAAGCCGCCGCTCCTCGTCGAGAGCACCCTCCTCGATGGCCCGCTCATGGGGGAAGATCCCCCGCTCCGCGGCGATCAGGATCACCACCGGGAACTCCAGACCCTTGGAGGCGTGGATGGTGGACAATGTCACCGCGTCGGCTCCGGCGTTCTCCTCCTCGGCGCGCTCGCTCTCCTCCAGCAGGGCGAAACTTTCCAGACAGGCCTCCAGAGAGGGAGGCTCCTTCTGCTTCTGTTCGAACTGGGTGACGGAGCTGATGAATTCATCCAGATTGTCCCGGCGTTTTTCGGCGTCGCTGATGTCTTTGTAGATTTTCTGCAGGCCAGACAGATATCCGGAATCTTCCAGATAGCGGATGATTTTCTGCGCCAGTCCACCCGGCGCGGCAAAGGCGGCCTTCCCTGCGCGGATGGCATCGTTGAGCTGGGCGGCGCCCGTTCGTCCGGGCTTGGAGAGCGTGTTCAGAAATTCCGGATCGCCCAAGGTGGAGAGCATGGGTTTTTGCTGGAGTTCCCGCTTCCGCTTCAGTTCCTCGATGGCTTTGGCGCCGATGCCCCGGGGCGGCGACGCCAGTACCCGCAACAGGCTCTGATCATCCCGGGGATTGGCGATGAGCCGCAGGTAGGCGATGGCGTCCTTGATCTCCCGGCGCTGATAGAACTGCTGGCCGCCGAAAAGTTTGTAAGGGACTCCCTGCTGGCGCAGAGTCTGTTCCAGTTGGCGGGAGAGCTGATTGGAACGGTAGAGAATGGCGAAATCACTGTAGTTCCGGCCTTCCTCCTCCTTGATCTGCCGGATCAGGTCGCCGGCAAAGACCGCTTCTGCTTCTCCGTCCCCGAGGCGCAGGATGCGCGGACGGGTCCCTTCGCCGAGGGCGCTCCACAGTTTTTTTGCGTGGCGCCGCATGGAACTGCCGCCGGTGATGGCGGCGTTAGCCGCGGCAAGAATGCCGGAGGTGGAGCGGTAGTTCTGCTCCAGTTTGATGACCTTGGCTCCGGGGAAGAAGTCCGGGAAGTCCAGAATGTTTCCCACGTCGGCGCCGCGCCACGAGTAAATGCTCTGGTCGTCATCCCCCACTACGCAGAGATTGCAGGTCTCGCCCGCAAGGAGTTTCACGAGGGCGAACTGGGCGGCATTGGTGTCCTGATACTCATCCACCAGCAGATAGCGGAAGCGTTCCCGGCAGGCGTTCAGAGCCTCCGGAAACTCCTTCAGCACCCGGTAGGCCAGCATGAGCATATCGTCGAAATCGATCAGGTTCTGAAGTTCCAGAAGTTCCTGATATTTCTCGTAGATGTGGGCGGCTTGTGCTTCGAAGGAGGTGTCCGCCGCAAGGATTGCCTCTCTCGGTTGGACCAGATGGTTCTTCCATTTGCCGATCATGGCGAAGGCCTGCGCCGACGGGAACCCTTCGTAGTTGCAGTCCAACGCCCCCGCCGCCTGCTTGAAGATCCCCTGCTGATCGGATTCGTCGGCGATGCTGAAGTTGGAGAGGTAGCCCAGACGGTGGATCTCTTTGCGCAGAAGTTTCCCGCAGAAACTGTGAAAGGTCCCGAGGGTCACGTTTTCCGCCGCGGCAGGAGTCACCAGATCGTTGAGGCGCTCCCGCATCTCCTTCGCGGCCTTGTTGGTAAAGGTCATGCCGAGAATCTGGCTCCCGGGAATGCCGGAGGCCAGCATGTAGGCAATGCGGTAGGTGATGACCCGGGTCTTGCCGGTCCCGGCACCGGCGAGGACGAGGACGGGACCGTTGATGGTCCCGGCCGCCTCCGCCTGGCTGGGATTGAGTTTGGAGAGGATCTCCTGACAGGTCATTGGATGGTGACCGCCAACTGGAATCCTTCGCCTTCCGCCACGGCGGCGGCGCTGGTGACGGAGTTGGTGAATTCGGAGAAAACGCCTCCGTTCACCACGTAGTTGGCGGCACACTCGGCGCACATCCCATCGAACGCGGTGTCAACGTTCTCGTCGCAGGGACGGT
This sequence comes from Lentisphaeria bacterium UBA1784, assembly GCA_002315455.1. Classification (GTDB taxonomy): domain Bacteria; phylum Verrucomicrobiota; class Lentisphaeria; order Victivallales; family Victivallaceae; genus UBA1784. The sequence continues at coordinate 2,346 of DCGG01000091.1, read as the reverse complement.
TGCGCTCATAGGTGGAGAGGTAATGGACCTCCCCGGGCTTCAGCGCGAATTCCCGGACCAGTACCGCATCCTTGCGGATGATCCCGAGGAACCCCACGGGCTTCCTGCAGCTGACCACGGCGACGATGCGGGGGGTGTCCAGCTGATCCTTCTCATAGTCCATGGCGAGAAGTCCGAGGGTGATGGCATCCCGGGGGGACATGCCCATGGCGATCTTCTCCACGATGGGGTCGGTCTGGGAACCGTTGGTCGCCACCGCCCACTCTCCGGCCATGCGGATACAGTTGTAACTGATGTAGGGGTTCTTGGCCAGATCGCCTTCTGCGCCGGGCCGGGGGACGATGGCCACTTTGCCGTTGTTGATGACGGCCTGACGGTTGGGGAAGGAGCGGGAGGAGACGCGGTACATGGCGGCGGCTTTTCCGGCCTTGGTCATGCCGATGGCGACGATGCGTCCGAGATACATGATGAATATCCTTTCTTTGTTGAAATGTTACCCTTATAATGTGCCTCCAACCGGGGAAAAATGCAAGGGGCCGCACCGAAAAATTCCCCTGAAATTTCCACCGTGCAGTTCAATGCCGGAGCACCCGGAAGAGCAGAAGATTCTCCCCTTCGTGAACGAGTTTCAGCGAGAGGTTTGGCAGGAGGAGTTCCTTTTTGCTCCGAAGCGCTGCGAGAAAGTCAACGGGAAGGCGCGAAAAGTTGTACATCGGCCCGAAGTGCAAGACGATCCGGTCACTGTACAGGGGCTCCGCGAAGAAGCGGTCTTTGAGTTCTTCCCCGATCACGGCATCGAGGTGGTTCATCCGGTTGAAACGCTCCGGTTCCGGCTGGTCGGAATAGAGCAGTCGCGAGAGGGCCTTATCGGGGTACATGAAGTAGCCGTTCAGCGTCTTGCCGCCCCCAGCAGGAACACAAAGCCAGCAAGCAGAAGCGTCCCGAACTCCGGGCGGAAGAAGAGCGCGCTCCCCGCCGCCCAGAGGACGCCGAAGGAGACCGCTATCGCCCCCAGCGGGACCCACTTGGTGGGATAGAAGGCTCCGAATTCCGCAATCAGTCCCTTCGGAGCGGTAAAGAGCAACAGAAAACTTGCGACCGCCGCTCCGTGCCCAACTCCCAGCGCTCCTGGAAGAGAGAGGCGGCAGAGGGGTGTTTCGCGGCTCTCATCGCAAAATTGCGCCAACAAAAGGAACTGTCCGAAGTGCAACGCCATCATAAGCGGTAAGGGTTGCAGCGGTTCCAGCCCGTCAGGGCGGCAATGGGCCCCGGAAGCCCCGCGAACTGGTAGAGACGCAGAAAGAGCATGCTTCCCGCCACCGCATAGAAGAGCGCCGGACGCTTCAACTTCTTCCGGGCACAGAGAAACCACAGCAGCAGGGGAACGTAGAGCGCAAGCGGCGCCTGACTCTCCGACTGATTGGTGAGGGGCGAGCGGTAGATCGTCAGCGGCGCGAGCCAGCCCCGCATGGCTTCCCAAGGAGCGAGATCGCCGCCATTCATCCGGCGCATCCCGGGGTAGGTGGTGCCGGCGATGGCCTCCAGGGCCTCCCGGCAGTCAAAGAACCACACGCCAAGCAGGATCAGACAGGGCAACACTCCGGCAAACCCGATGCACCAGCTGCGTGGGCGAAAAAAGGTACTCCGGGAGGACGCGAAAACTTCTGCAACGAGTCGTCATGGTCTGCCTTTTTCCGTCAGCGGGCGAAGACGAACTCCCGGATACACCGGATCATGCAGTTGATTTTCTCCTCCGTCATGCCAGGATAGACGCCGATCCAGAAGGCGCGCTCCATGAGTTCATCCGTGTTTTTCAAAGGACTGGCGATCCGGTAGTCCCGGCCCTCCGCCAATCCCCCGAAGCAGGGATGCCGGGTCAGGTTTCCGGCAAAGAGGTTCCGGGTCTGTATTCTGTTGGATTCCAGGTGCCTGACGAGGTCGTTCCGGGAGAAATCCGCCCTGTCCGTCAGCCGGAGCAGAAAGCCGAACCACGCCGGATCGCTCTCCGGATACTTCTGCATCGAAGCCAATTGCGGCAGATCCTTCAGACCATCGTACAGTCTGCGGTAGTTCGCTTTGCGCTTTTCCACGAAGTCCGGCAGTTTCTTCAACTGCGCGCAACCGATGGCCGCCTGCAGATCCGTTGCCTTCAGGTTGTATCCGAAATGGCTGTAAACGTACTTGTGGTCGTATCCCATGGGCAGCGTTCCGAACTGCCTCGTGAAACGGCATCCGCAGGAGTCGTCCTGCCCCGGAGCACAAGTGCAGTCCCGGCCCCAGTCCCGCAGAGAACGCATGATCTTATGGAGGAGAGGGTTCGCCGTATAGACTGCCCCGCCTTCTCCC
>DCGG01000062.1:8811-17907 GCA_002315455.1 Lentisphaeria bacterium UBA1784 | reverse complement strand
TCGCCAACCCCAACTGCTCCACCATCATCATGCTGGTGGCGGTTGCTCCCCTCCACCGCGCCAAGAAGCTGAAGCGCCTCGTGGCGGCCACATATCAGGCCACCAGCGGTGCCGGTGCCAAGGGAATGCAGGAACTTCTGCTCCAGACCCGGCAACTGCTGGACGGTCAGCCCATCGAACCCAAGGCCTTCGTCCACCGCATCGGCTTCAATCTGATCCCCCACATCGACGCTTTCCTCGACAACGGTTACACCAAGGAAGAACTGAAGATGCTCAACGAGACCCGGAAGATGCTCCATGACGACGGCATCCGGGTCAGTTGTACCTGCGTGCGGGTGCCGGTCCTGCGTGCCCACTCCGAGGCGCTGAACCTGGAATTCGCCGACGAGATCACGCCCGAGGAGGCTCGTGCCATCCTCTCCGCGGCTCCCGGCGTCACCGTGGTGGACGATCCTGCCGGCAAGGTCTATCCCATGCCGGTGGATGCCACCGAGAAGTACAACGTCCTCGTCGGACGCATCCGTCAGGATATTTCCCGGGACGACAAGCGGGGATTGGACATCTTCGTCGCCGGAGATCAGGTGCTGAAGGGTGCAGCTCTGAACGCGGTCCAGATCGCGGAACTGCTCTGATCCCATCGCTTTGCCCGCATTCGTCCGGAGCCGTCTGACGCGCTTCGGACGGGGAGGGCGGGCTGACCAGATCAAAAATGCCGGACACATTCAAAAAGCGTTTCGTTCTTTTGCTGACCGTAATGGTGTCAGCCGTTGCGGTGGCCGGTTGTACCGCAGTTGCTTCGGCTCCTGCAGCGGGGGCGGAGAACACCTCCGGCAAAGCGGAACCGACGGCTGCCCTCCGCGAATACTATCCGGCTCCCGGCGGGAGTTACTATCAGACGGGCCGTCCGGACGTCATGATCGCACGGCTTTGGCAGACGCTGGAGCGCCGGGACGTGACCGCTTTCCGGTCGGAGGAGGAGGCCCGGCAATGCCACATCCTCACCGCCTACTGCAGGCTTGTGATCCTGCTCGCCGGATTGGACCGCATCACCGGCTACGAGGCCTCCAGTTTTCCTGCAGGGGAGGAGGCTTGGCATTGCAATACCCGCCTTTGGAGGAGTGCCGGGGCCATTCCGCTCTTTCAGTTCTTCGATGGAACGGAGACGCTGAACGCGGAGGCGTTGGGTGAACTCCCCGCGAAAACCGTTTTTGCCGTCCGTGCCCAATGGGACCCTTCCGTACTTTTTGAGGCGCTGGCTTTCGCTCCCGCCCACGACAAAGCCCTCCGCGATGCGCTCCGGAGCCTGACGGGGATGGATCCGGAGATCTTCTGCCGGACCACCCGGGGATGCTGGGAGATCGTCTGCGTACTGGAACCCGACGTTTCCGCGGACCGGGGCGCCGCTCCGGCCAGCGTCACCCGGATCTCGTTCCCGGATCCCGAGGGCAGGATCCACGATTTTCTGAAGAACCTTCTGGACGCCTCCGAATCCGAGGAGGGCGTTTCTGCGGCCGCCGTGGAGCGGCAGGGAGCGCGCACGGTCTACTGTTCCCGCGGGGACATGAAGAAGGCGTTTGCCGTACCGGAGAAGGAGCGGTTGCGCGAGTCCGCTCTCTTCCGGTCCGCGCTGAAGGCGCTGCCCCGGAAGCAGGGAAACGTTCTCTGCTGGATCAACGTGGATCTCTCCTCCGTTTTTTTCGGTGCCAACGTGTTTTCCTCCAGGGAAGCCCGGTCGACCTGCTGCCAGGGGATCTCAATCTTCCGGCGGGTGCCGGAGGGGATGATCTGCTGGAGTTCCTCCATGCACGACCTGAATAGCGAGGCGTTCGACGTGATCGCTCCGTTGCTCCTGGAACACTGGGAAACTATGGAAACGACCGAGGCGCCGGCCGATGCGTCCGGGAAGGATGAAGAGACCAGGGCGGGAAACGCCCCTTCTGCCGCCGCCGCAACCGCAGAGCCTGCCTCCTCGGAACCTTCGCCGGAGGCTTCCGATCTGCTCTCCGCCGCCTTCGTGATCCTGAAAGGGGAGGCGGAAACCGGGAACGGCACGTTCCCCGGTGAGAAGCGCGCTTTTGAGTTGCTGGACAAGATGCTTCAGCAGTTCTGCTACGTCGAAGGCTGGAAACTGCAGGATAACGGCAAACTCCCGCTGCTGATCCAGCGCCCCGGGAAAAATGCGCAGGAGGGGTTCCTCGTGCTTTACGTGGACGGCAGTTGCCGATTCATCCGGCTGGAGGAGTACCGTTCCCTCAAGCGGGCTGCGGGAGAACTGCACTCCCGGCACAACTACAGCGAGCAGGATTTCATCCGGCTGATCGGGAAAGCGGTCCGGGCGGACCGGATGCAGACCGATCCGCCGCAGGACTCCGGTAAATAATCGATCCTCAACACAGGAGAGGACTTCAAAATGTCAGAAGAATCCAAGAAAAAACTGGGCGAGGAGATCGCCAAGGCGCTGGACAGTTGTGCCGATGCGCTCTCCCTCAATGAGTTCTCCCGGGTCACCGGGGTCCGTCTGGAACTGCTGCGCAGGTTCATCAACGAGCGCGCCCGCCGGGCCAGGGCGGAGACGTGGGACAAGATCTACCCCACGCTCCAGCCTTTCGTCGCGGAGCAGGACGAGGAACCGGAGGAGGATATCCCGCTCCGGCGGATCGGTCCCGGCTACCGCCGCCACGCGGAACTGGTGGCCATGTCCAGCGACCAGAAGATCCTGCTGGACGAGTTCTCCGTCCTCTCCTCCGGCGAACAGCGGCAGATGATGGACCGCCTCGTCTCCCTCGCCGGCGGAGAGGCGAAGCCGTCGGAATTCACCAGCCTCTCCGCGCAGGAGAACGCGCTGATGGGCACCTACCTCTCGCTCCCGCAGGAACAGCGGGACGCGTATCTTGAGGAGTACACCGCCTTCGCGCTGGAGTCCATGCGCCGGCAGCGTTCCCGAAAGGCGAGAGCATGAACTTCATTTTCATCGGAGACGTGGTGGGCAAGGGCGGCCGTACTGCCGTCAAGACCCTGCTGCCCCAGTTGCGGCGGGAGTTCAATGCTCCCTTCGCCGTGGTCAACGGGGAGAATTCCGCCGCAGGGGCCGGACTCACCGGCAGCTGCGTCAGGGAACTTCTCTCCGTCGCGGACGTGGTGACGAGCGGCGATCACACCTGGGACCAGAAGGGATTCGATCTGGAGGTTCCGGCGCTGGACCGCTTCATCCGCCCCGCCAACTTCGCCAAAGGGCAGCCGGGGAAGGGCTTCGGGATCTTCCAGAATCCGGCGGGCGGCGAAATCGCCGTCATCTCCCTCATGGGGAAGGTCTTTATGCGCGAGTCGGCGTTCTGCCCCTTCACCACGGCGCTTGAGATCATTGCGGCGCTGCCCAGCCGGGTAAAGACCGTTATCGTGGATTTCCACGCAGAAGCCACCAGCGAGAAGATCGCCATGGCCGAACTGCTGGACGGAAAGGCGACCGCCGTGCTGGGAACTCATACCCACGTGCAGACGGCGGATGCCCGGATCCTGCCCGGCGGTACCGCGGCTCTCTCCGATGTGGGGATGGCCGGTGGAAAATCCAGCGTGCTGGGACGGGAGATCCCGGCGGTCCTGCAGAAATTCACCAGCGGAATGCCGGTCCGGCTTCCCGTCGTCGAGAAGGGGATCATCCGGGTTGACGGCTGTGTCGTCACCTACGATCCTGCCACCGGCCGGGCTTCTGCGATCACTCCCTTCTCCCGGGAGGTTGAGATCTGACGGCTTTGCAAAACGAGGAGCGCTATAATCATGTCTGAAATCCAATTCTCCGCTCCGGAGAGCCTCATTGAGGACGTCCGGCAGGGAAAAATGATCATCATCGTGGATGATGCGGACCGGGAGAACGAAGGGGACCTGATGGTCGCCGCCGACAAGATCACTCCGGAACAGGTTGCCTTCATGGCGACCCACGCCTGCGGGCTGATCTGCATCCCCATCACCGCGGAGCGGGCGGAGGAACTGGGACTGCATACGCCGGCCCAGCTTTCCGACGCTTTCGGCACCGCTTTCACCCAGAGCATCGACGCCCGCAAAGGGACCACCACCGGCATCAGCGCCTACGACCGGCACAAGGCCATAAAAGCGTTGGTGGACCCCGCCACCGACGGAGCGAAGGACCTCCTCAGCCCCGGACACAGTTTCCCCCTGATCGCCCGTCCCGGCGGCGTTCTGCGCCGCGCCGGGCACACGGAGACTGCGGTGGACCTCGCCCGGCTGGCCGGGTTGGATCCCGCCGGTGTGATCTGCGAGATCATGAATCCAGACGGACACATGGCGCGGCTTCCCCAGTTGCTGGAGTTCGCGGAGAAGTTCGGTTTGAAGATCGGCACCGTGGCGGACCTCATCGCCTACCGCCGCCATCATGAACAGCTGATCCTCCGGGGAGATTCCGCACGGCTTCCTACCCGGTTCGGAGAGTTCACCATCACCGCCTACCGGACCAAGGTGGACAATCTGGAACACCTCGCCCTCGTCTATGGCGACGTGAAGGACAAGGACGATGTTCTGGTCCGGGTCCACAGCGAATGTCTCACCGGCGACGTGTTCGGTTCGGAGCGCTGCGATTGCGGCGACCAGCTCCACGCCGCCATGCGGCAGATCGCGGAGAACGGTTCCGGCGTGCTGGTCTATCTCCGGCAGGAGGGCCGGGGCATCGGCATCTTCAACAAGATCCGCGCCTACAAACTGCAGGACGAAGGATGCGACACCGTGGAAGCCAATGAGAAACTGGGCTTCCCCGCCGACCTGCGGGAGTACGGCATCGGCGTCCAGATTCTGCTGGATCTCGGAGTGAAGTCCATCCGGCTCCTGACCAACAATCCCAAGAAACTGGTGGGGATCACCGGATACGGCTTGGAGATCAGGGAGCGGGTGCCCATCGTCATTTGCCCCGGCAAGGAAAACGCCTTCTACCTCAAGACCAAAAAAGAGCGGATGGGACATCTGCTGTAACCGTGGGAACGTTATGGATAACTGCACGAAAGAAAAATTTTGGCAACGCTGTCTCCTGCCGCTGATCCTTGTGACGGGCGCATTGTTCATCTTCTGGCTCGGGATACAGTCCGCAAGTCAGAATGCCGGGACGCGTTTCCCCCATCGGTTCCGGGCAAAGAAGGTCTCCGCCATCGGCATGGGCTACGTCCGGGGCTCCAGCAGAGTCATACTGCGGAACAAAAACGCTGGATTCGTCACCAAAGTCAACTTTTACGACCAGGACAAGGTCAGGAAAGGCGACGTCATTCTGGAGTATGACGATCTCCCATGGCGCGAGGCCGTCACCGACAAGAGGAACAACGTCGCGGAACTGGAGAAAACGCTGAAGCAGACCGAGGTGGAACTTGCCCGGGTCATGCTGGATCCCGTGCCGGATGCCTTCCGCAATCTCGAGGAACGGCGGACTGCGGCGAAGTCCAAACTGCTTCGGCTGAGCCACGAGGACCAGGTCTATCAGAAGTTGAAGGAGAACCACTCCGTCTCCGACCTCGCCCAGCGGGAGAAGCATCAGGAACTCCTCGCCGCGAAGGCGGAGTATGACGAATTGGTCAATAACCAGAAGAAGTTGGAAGAGGGCCTCTCCGAACTTTACGTCCAGAAGGTTCAGCGTGAAGTGGAACGGCTGAAGACCCTGATCGAGGACGAAAAAGAGGAACTCGTCCTGCTGCAGGAGGAGCAGAAATACTACCGGATCGTAGCGCCTTGGGACGGCATCTGCATCACCCACTCCGATACGGTTCATGGCTACAACGCCGCCGGGACCGCCGCTGCGGAGGTCCACGCCGGAGCCGGAAAGTACGTCTATGCCTACGTGGAGGAGGATCTGCTGGGCCACGTTACCCGCGGCAGGCACTATCGCTTCCGCAGTGCCGATTACGACTGTGACGAAAAAGGTTTCGCGGAACTGGAACTTTTCGACGCCACCAAGGAGCATAACTCCCGGGGCAACAAGTGTTACCATCTGGTGAAGTTCCGGGTGGTGAAGGAAGCGGTTCCGCTTCGCATTGACTCCATCGGCCAGATCGAACTGATGTGAGACGTAATGATTTCCATCGGGAGGACTGCATGAAGACCATATCCCTTTGCAAAGGCATTCTGATGAGCACGTTTTTGTGGTCATCCGCGGTTGCGGCGGTTCCGGAGAAGAAGGATTTCTGCGATTTCATCCCGCCGGACGTCAAGACCGTCGCGGTGATCTCCCCCGCCAGTTTCCCGAATCAGCAGGCCATCGAGGATAGCATGCGCCGGATGCAGGCGCGCGGCGTCAAAGTGAAGCCCGGAAAATATCTCTTCTGCCCCGCAGGAAGCCGGTCCAAACACGCCTCCGTGAAACAGCGCAAAGAGGACTTCATGAATGCGTGGATGGACCCGGAGGTGGACCTGATCGTCTGCACCCGGGGCGGTTCCGGTGCGCAGGATCTGATCCGGGAACTGGATTGGGACAAGATGCCGCTCCGCCCGGAACTGAAGATCATCGGCTTCAGCAACATCACCTGCCTCACCGGGGCTTTGCTCCGCAAGGGGTACGGACATCCCTTCGCCGGCCCCAATCTCGTCCGCTTCGCGGGGCTGGAACCTGCGGCACTTGAAAGTTTCCGCCGGGGCATGTGCGGCGAGAAGCAGAAACCTTTTCCGCTGGAACCGATCTGCCGGGGAGACTGCCGCGGCGGGATCTACGCGGGACATCTTTCTCTCCTGGCGGTGCTCGACGCCATGCCGGAGTATCGCGTTCAGCCGGATGGCAGGATCGTTTTCATCGAGTGCATCGGCAGAACCCCGGAGATTCTGACTGCGGAGTGGAACAAACTGCTTGCTTCCGGATTCTTCAGGAACGTGCGGGGCGTGGTTTTCGGGCACTTCACCAAGCTCGGTCCGGAGGAGACGGTCTCGCAGCTGCTGCAGAAGTTTGCGGATACCCTGACCTGCCCGGTGTACAAGGGCTTCGCCTACGGTCATGCCGGCGATATCCATACCCTGGATTTCTTCGGACAAGCGGAGATCCGGGACAATGTTCTCCACGTCGCACCTCCCGCGGCCGGAGCGCTTTCGGACCGGCCGGCCGGTCCCGGGAAAAAAAAGATTTTCGGTTCCAACTTTTCTGCGTCTGATCCGCCGGGCGCAGGCAAGCGCGTCAAAACGGGCGGAACAAAAGGGACTTTCACCATGTCGTACCCCTCCGCCGGAATGAGACCGGACTCCGCTTCAGAAGCAAAAACATCCTTGGAAGAGATGCTCCCGAAGGACTTTTACGCCCGAATCAGGGAAGGAAACTATCTGCGGAACTTCTACCCCTCCTTCGCTGACCGCAAGGCGTGGGAAGCCATTGCCGCTTCCCCCCTGAAGGCGCAGGAGAAACGCATCCTGCTCGACAGCGCGGAGGAGATTCTGTCCCGCCCCATGGAGGCGCTCTCTCTGTGGGATTATTTCCGCTTCGCCATGGATGGCGACCGGCTCCAGTACGAACTGCGGTACTTCAGCAGGCGGATCGAATTGGGCACGCTGGTCCTCGCCCTCTGCCTTTCCGGAGACAAGAGCCGGTATCTGCCCGCCGTCATCGACCGCCTCGGCGCCATCATGGCGGAACCGACCTGGTGCGCCTCCGCGCATGTGGGGGACCTGCGGGACGGAGATCCCATGCCTCCCCCGGAAGCTGCGGAGATCGTGGACCTCTTCAATGCCGAGACCGCGCAGCAGGTAAGCCTCACCTTGCAGTTGCTCGGCGATGAGATCAAGGCGGTCTCGCCCCGGTTCTTCGAGCATTGCAGAACAACCACCCTGAAGCGGGTGGTCTATCCCGTGCTGAAGCAGACTTTCTGGTGGATGGATACGTCGCGCAAACTGAACAACTGGACTCCGTGGTGCTGCGGCAACGTACTTCTTGCGGGAGCGGTCCTGCTGGACGACCCCGCCGTCATGGAGGCTTTGCTCCGCCGGACGCTCGGTTGTACCAGCGCATTCTATGACCGGATCGCCGCCGACGGCTACTGCGACGAAGGTCCGGGGTATTGGAACAAGTCCTTCCCGAAACTCTTTTATCTTTTCCGCATTCTGGACACCATGGTCCCCGGGGCAGGGGAGCGGCTCTTTTCCGATCCCAAGTTCCGGCGGATGGGCGACTACGAGGCGGATATGGTGGTCGCAGGGACTGCTTCCGCGTGCTGTGCGGACTGCGGACACATTCCGGACACGGGGATCCAGACCGGTATTACGTACGACTTCGGCAGGCGCATCGGCTCCGCGAAACTGCGCTCCTTCGCGCTGGATCGGCTGGCGGTCGATGGCAAACTTCCGGTCCTTCCTGGAATGCAGAAAAACTTCCGGCAGGGGACCGGCGATCTGCTTTCCGCCGTATTGGACTTCTTCTTCTGCATCCCTGACGATCCGGCAGCGGAGCCAAGAACGGCTCTTTCACCCGCCTCTTTCTGGCCGGACCGCATCGGCATTCTCCGCCATCCGGAGGGCTTCTCCGCATCGCTGAAGGCAAACCACAACGGCGAAAACCACAATCACAACGATCTGGGGCATTTCACAGTATACTGCGGAAGGCGCCCGCTGGTCATCGATCTGGGTACCGGGATCTACTCCAAAAAGAACTTCGGTGCCCAGCGGTACGAACTCTATTACACCAGCGCCATCGGACACAACGCCCTCTGTTTTGGGGATAAAATGCAGCAGCCGGGGGAGCAGTATCGCGCGACGCTCTCCATGCCGGACGGGCGGACGCTCCGTTCCGATCTGGGCAAGGCGTACCCGGCAGACCTGAACTTGCAGAAATACCTCCGGACTCTGACTTGCGATGCGGAGAACGTCGTCGTCACCGATGAGTTTCTGCCGGTGGACGGAGCCTTCATGACATTGTATTCCCCCTCCCGCGTGACCAGAACGTCCGAGGCGGAACTGGACTTCGGAGAGGGCATTATCTGCCGCATTTCGGGCGGCCGTTGCGAGAGTGTGGAGGACGTCCCTGCGGAGGACGTTCCGAATCACTGGGGAGCGCTGTTGAAAAAGATCCGCATCACTGCGGAGTCGTCTCCGTTGCGTCTGGAGTTTACCCGCCGGGGGAAATAGACGGGCGGA
>DCGG01000062.1:8577-8789 GCA_002315455.1 Lentisphaeria bacterium UBA1784 | reverse complement strand
GGCGGAGTCCTGCTCCTGGAAGCGTTTGGACGTTTTGGCCTCATTTGAGGTGAGAATTGAGGGTCGTCCGCGAAAAAATTTCAAAAAACTCTCTTGATGCAGTTGCAAAATCTTTGAGATGGGCTATATTATGAAATCGTCTGGACCGGCGATGTCCTTCGGGGGCGTCTTGTCCGGATGAGTGGTCAGCCGACGTGGCGGAATGGCAGACG
>DCGG01000062.1:8279-8541 GCA_002315455.1 Lentisphaeria bacterium UBA1784 | reverse complement strand
TTCACCGGAGTGGGGGTTCAACTCCCCCCGTCGGCACCATTTGATGGTCCGTTTTCTTTTGGGAGCGATTCCGGGGGGAGAGGGGCTGAAAAAAGAACGGGTATGCGGGTATGGCATAACGGTTGTGCACCAGCCTTCCAAGCTGGTTATACGGGTTCGACCCCCGTTACCCGCTCCAAACTCTGGTGGGATTCCCGAGTGGCCAAAGGGGGCAGACTGTAAATCTGCTAGCACGTCTTTCGGTGGTTCGAATCCACCTCCC
>DCGG01000062.1:0-8214 GCA_002315455.1 Lentisphaeria bacterium UBA1784 | reverse complement strand
TCTTCGACGGTTTATGACAGAACTCATATTGCTTTCTCGCAGGAAATCTCCGGGAGCTGATAGATTTTCAATTTGAAGTACTCACGGTCCCGGAAAACTGGTGGTGCAGAATGTGGATCAGGATATGCCTGTTCACATTTTGGAAAATGGTTCGCTCGATGAGGCATCTTCCGGGAAGTCAGTTTCGGAAAGTATGACGGATGGTACGCCGGCTGAAATTCATGCCGCCGCTTTGCGCAATATCGAAGCTCTGATCGCTCAGGCTAAACTCGGCGTCAGCCATCGGGACTGGCATACCTACGCAAAAAACGAGTGGCACGGGCAACAAAAGGAAACCGCTCTTCAGGTCCATCGGTTTTATACCGCTATGCAGTACGGAGAGGACTTGTACGGCGTAAAAATGACCGTGCGGGAGAAGCGGGACGGAAGAAGCGTTTTCTACACTCTGGAAACGCACAGTCTCGATATTCAAAAAATATCCCCGGAAGCCGAAGGCAACCGGGGCGGCGTGGCGAATGCGGCTTTCCCCGTTCAATCACCTGCCATCAAATATAAATCGTTTTTTGAAAAATTCAAGCCCGTTGACGATCTTTTGGGTCTGAAATACAAGGATCAGTATCCTTTTGTAAGATTTTCCGCAGAACCGGCTTCATACAACGGGTCGGAGGTGGATGCGCTCACCTATGCGCAGCTGTATTCCAAGGACATCATGAGCCTCCGGAAGAATGCCGATCCGGATGCCACTGTCCGCGCTTGCGATGCCGTCAACAGCGAACTTCAGAACTCCGGGTCCAATCTGATGGTCTCCGCCGTTGCCAAGTTTCCGCCCGAAGTCCTTCAGCAGATCAAGGACGCCGGACGCACCCCCGGAGAAGTCAAAGCCTTCTGGTCCCGGGACCGGCAGTCCGGCGCCGAAGTCGTTTGGGTCAACGCCAATATCGTCCGCCCCTGCGACATCCTCCCCATCGTCATGCAGCACGAGATCGGCATCCATGCCGGAATCCGCCGTCTGCTCTCCCCCGAAGAACGGAATACCCTTCTTGCCGGTATCGCCAAGACTTTCCCCGAGGAGTTCAAAGCCTTTGCCGAGCAATACGGTTATCCGACCGGTATCCCCGAGCAGACCATGCTCGCCGCCGAAGAGTTTCTCGCCAAAGCCGCCGAGTTTCAGGGGCATCTTCCTTCCGACCTCTATGAGCGCTATCGGGACGACATCGTTCCTTTCGCCGCCGGTCGCGGTTTGGAACGGCTGCTCTCCACCGAAGCCGGGCGGGAGCGCGTTACCCGGGAGTTCATCAATGAGGAACTGGGCGGCAAGCTCGATCCCGCTCCGTGGTACGAAAAACTCTGGAACTGGATCGTCGAACAACTTCGGAAAATCCCCCTCTTCCGCGATCATCTCAAGATGACCGCCCGGGAAATCCGCGATCTCGCCGAGAAGGGCATCCAAGCCGTGCGGAAGGGTGAGCGGATCAGGGAGGGCTGGGGAAATGAAACATTGTTCGAGGCTGACGGAAAATATTTCAAAAAATGGCAGGATGTTCTGCAAAAGTTCAAAGATGATTTGAAAAATGTTTCGATGACTCCTGAACAGCAGGAGATTTATAATGCGGTTATCACTCCAAAATCATCTGCACGGATCAGAATTAACGATTTGAATGAACTTGAGGACGTTTTTCTGCACTACGGAACGCGCAAAAAAGGTGCGCATAAAATCATTTCAATTCACTATGCCGGTCTGAGAAACAACGTAACCGCTCTTGAGGTTCTTCAAATCGGAGACGTGATTCGGCGCGGGAATCTCACGCAGAAAGGTACGGACGATCATCCGACGTCTCGTTGTTATACGCTGAAAGTTGATGATGGAGCAACTCTCAAAGTCGTTATTGATTATTGGTTCAAAAAGGATAAAAATCGGTCGGTTATCAACTTTTATTCCGATAGGGAACCGGGGGCTCATAACGTCTCATCCCGGCGTGACACCGACCTATCTGTGAATATAGCAGATTCAGAAGAAAAATCAAGTGTCGGGATTGTAAAAAATGATAAATTTGACGAAGGCATGGGCGCCGTGGAGCCGGTGGAAGAGGATTCCGCTTTTGCAAGGGCGGAGCAGGATGGCGACATCGAAGCCGGGAAACAAATGGTCGCTGACGCCGCTGCCAAGGCAATGCCAAATACCAAGGTCGTCGGTCCGGATGGAAAGCCGATGGTCGTAGATGGTCTTTATCTTAATCTTGATAAAAATCCGGTCGATACAAATGTTTTTTCGTGGGCAGAAAAATTAGTTGATAAAATTCATGAAGCTGAAGAAAAAACAAATACAAAGTATCCGTCTCGTGAGTTCTTTTATGCGATTGATGATAAATTGTCTTCTGAAATTTTTAGTTTAGATGGTCAAGATGTCGTCGTTTTAGATGCTTTTTTCAACGGGAAAAAGCCTGTTTATCGTGTCGCTTTCCGATATGGAGATGTTCCGAAAAACGGGAGATCGGTTAATTTTCGCGATAACTATTCCGAAAATGGTGTTTCTGTTGTCGGTCGCGTCGTTGATTTGAATACTAAAAAAACATCGTATGATTTATTTTATAAAGGAGAAGATTATTCTGTTGTAGGAGGTTGGGATTTTGGGAATAGCGGAGCAGATGGTGAAATGTTGCTTTCTTATGCAAAACGTTTGGGAAGCGCAGAGAACGTCGGAAAAATCGCAAAGTCCGCTGATCCTTTCACCTATGACGATAACGGGAATCTGATCCCGCTCTCCGAGCGATTCAACGATAAAAAGAACGATATCCGGTTTGCCGGGGAGATGTTGTCCCCGGAAGAGATGGAAATCTGCATCAATGCCGTGAAGGAGTATGCCGACGCCCACTACGATGAACTCTCCAATGCCGACATGCTCCAATGGTTCCGGGACAATGGCATCGATCTCGTCTCCGACGAAGCCACCGCCCACGCCGTCTTTACTCTCGCTCAGGACCGCGCCTACAAGGAGCGCAAAGCCGCTACCGCTGAACTGCGCTCCAAGGCACGCGCCGCCCGGGAGGAGCAGGCCATGGAATGGTTCTCCGACTCCTACGACATCTTCCGGGAGGTCCGCAACTCCCTCGGCGGAAATATGGTCATCAAGCCCACGCTCGCCTACAAGGGAGAGGAGTTCACCGGAGATTTCATCAGTCCGGAATGGGTCAAGATCACCAAGGACGCCGTCAAGCGCGCCAAGTCCGGCAAGGTTAAAAAGGAAAAGGAAGGCCTTTCCGCCGTGAAATCCAATCAGAAACAGGAAGAACTTCTGCAGAATGCTTCCGGCATGAGCGTTGATACCCTCGCCGCCGAGATCGCCGGCTTCGGCGTTATTTTTGGGGATCGGCGGTCCGTCAGGGGGGGGCGGCGTCCGCCGGCGGAGGGGAGACAGCCGTGTTGTCCTCACGTGTATCCGTTTTGACAGCAAGGACTTGACATTTGAATACTTCCGGAGTATATTAATCATCTATTGTGTCGTTCTGTCCGCACGGTGCGGCAGAAACGGGTCGTAAAACAAACAAAACAACAAAGAAACAACCAAGCAAAATGGAAGAAAAGAACTTCGCCAACGATTTTCTGGATTTCAGCGGCATGCCCGAGAGCATGGAGCAGCTCCTGAATACCAAGGAAAGCACCAACACCTTCACCAAGGGGACCATCGTTCCCGGAACCATCGCCGCCAAGCGTCCTGATGGCGCCGTGGTGGATATCGGCTACAAGGCCGAAGGGTTCATCCCCGCCGCCGAATTCGTCAAGTTCGACGAGGTGAACGTGGGCGATCAGATCGACGTCTATATCGAAGAGATCGAAAACCGTCAGAATATGCCCTCTCTCAGCCTCGAGAAGGCCAACTCCATCAAGGCCTGGAATCGCCTGACCACCGAGTACGGCGAAGGATACATCGTCAAGGGCTTCATGCGTCACAAGGTCAAGGGCGGCGTTATGGTCGACGTCGAAGGCTTCCCCGCCTTCCTGCCCGGTTCCCAGCTGGACGTCAGCCCCGTGCACAACATTGATGACTACATCGGCAAGGAGTTCGACGTCAAGATCATCAAGATCAATCTCGAGCGCCGCAACATCGTGGTCTCCCGCCGCGAGATCCTGCTGGAGTCCCTCCGCGATCAGCGGTCCAAACTCATGGGCGAGATGGCCGTCAACGACCTCCGTAAGGGCGTGGTCAAGAACATCACCGACTTCGGCGCCTTCATTGATCTGGGCGGTGTGGACGGCTTGCTCCACATCACCGACATTTCCTGGGGCCGCATCTCCCATCCCTCCGAAGTCCTTCACGTGGGCGAGGAGCTGGAAGTCGTCATCATCGGCATCGACAAGGAGAAGGAGCGCGTCTCCCTCGGCCTCAAGCAGAAGACCCGCAATCCCTGGGATGACGTGGTCGGCAAGTATCCGAAGGGCACCCACATCCACGGCAAGGTGGTCAACATCATGCCCTATGGCGCCTTCGTTGAGATCGAGACCGGCGTCGAGGGTCTGATCCACGTCTCCGAGATGAGCTGGACCAAGCGCATCAGCAAGGCGAGCGACGTTCTCACCGTCGGCGAGGAAGTCGAGGCGGTCATCATCGGCATCGACCGCGACAGCCGCAAAATCTCCCTCGGCCTGCGTCAGAAAGAGCGCAATCCGTGGGAAGTCCTCGCCGAGAAATATCCGGTCGGCATGAAGATCAAAGGCAAGGTCCGCAACATGACCAACTACGGTGCCTTTGTTGAGATCGAAAACGACATCGACGGCATGATCCACGTTTCCGACATGAGCTGGACCCGCAAGGTCAACACTCCGAACGAAGTGCTGAAACCGGGACAGGAAGTCGAAGTGGTCATCCTCGAGATCAACCCCGAACAGCAGCGCATCTCCCTCGGTCTGAAGCAGGCTGAAGAGGATCCGTGGGCGAGCATCGACAAGCTCTACAAGGTCGGCGATGTGGTCAAGGGCAAAGTCACCAAGATCACCGCGTTCGGCGCTTTCGTCGAGCTTTCCAACAAGATCGACGGACTGATCCACATTTCGCAGCTGAGCCGCGAGCATGTCGAGAAGGTCAAAGATGTCCTGAAGGTCGGAGACGAAGTCGAAGCCCGCGTGATCAAAGTCGATACCGCCGAGCGCCGTATCGGACTTTCGATCAAGGCTGTCGCCGAAGGCTTCTCCGAGGCTGATATGAAGGAAGCCGAGGAAGTCTACACCGCCGCCTGGAAACCGGGCGAGGAGATGGTCAACGTCGGAGACGCGATCAAAGGTCTGGACGAGCTGAAGCTCAACTGAGCCTTTTCTTCCATATCTTTCCGCTTCACTTCAGAAGCGGAAAGATGATTGCAGAAAAAAAGAACTGCCGCAGAAATGCGGCAGTTCTTTTTTCTGTAAAAAAACCGTTTACGGCTGATGGGGTGCAGGCGAGACCTGATAGGCGTCGGTCCCGAACTGCGTGTATTCCGTCAATCCCATATCGGTGCAGATGCGGCGCAGATGCATGTTCATGAATTCGCGGCATACCCCTTTCCCGGGGAGGATGTGCGGCGACCACGCGCTGTGCGCTCCTTCGGCAAACATACTGCATACCGGATGTGATTCATGCGAACGGTGCCAGGTGGTCTGAAGCACACCGAAAAGTTTTTCCTCTGCCGCGCATTTGCCGAGCGAAAGGGTCCCCTGCGGCTCAAGCCACGGGCAGACGAGGACATCGAAGCCCTGCGCTTTGAAGAATTTCGAGGTCGCCCACGAAGGTTCTTTGCCGTCAGCTCCCGGGTAGCCGTACTGCCAGTCGCAGATGATCATGTCGTCAGGCAGAGTACTGAGCAGTCCGTCATAATCTTTGCTGCCGCAGACGATATAGCCGTTCCAGCGGGGATCGGCGCGGTCAAGCAGCATATCGTGCCACATCATCATGCGGGCTCCGCGCGCTTTCAGGAGATCGTGGAAATAATTCAGATACGCACTCAGTTTGCCCGGAAGATCTTCGGCACAGAGCGAACAGCTTCCGGCATTGTACGCCTCGTCGCATCCGGCGTGGAAGAAGGGTGGATCGTCGAAAAGTTCATGCAGTTCCGTCACGATATCGGTCAGGTAACGGCGCGTTTCAGGATTGGATAAGCACCAGCTCCAGCCGTCGGGCTCATAGAGCGGAGCATATTCCGGATGGCGGTTCAGCAGCACATGTTTGCCGGTCCCGCAGCGCGCCTGCGCCGCATGTCCGAAGATGTTGAACTGCGGGATCAAAGTGATACCGAGCTCCTTCCCGAGTGCGACAAGACGGCGGATCTCCGGCTTTTCGACGGCGAACTCTTCCCAGCAGAATTCCGGATGGGAATCGCAGCGGATGACGCCCCAGCTTTCCAGAACGCAGTAATTGAACTTGTACCACGCGGCAAGGCGGAGCTGTTTTTCGATCTCATGCGCGGGCGTTTCGGGGAACCAGCAGAGGTGGATCCCGCGGAAATGCGTTTCAGGGAAGTCCCTGATCTCAACGCAGGGGAGCTGGAAAAGCTCCGATCTCAGCACGCCGCGTTCGGACTCCGCCAGCTGGCGCAGAGTCTTCAGCGCATGACCTGTGCTCTGGCGGTCGGCGGCGGAAATCGTACAGCTGCCGGAGTCGACCTTGAGCGCATACCCTTCCTGCGGCAGTGCGGTTTCACATTTGTTCCAGACCGTCTTGACCGCGGCATGGAAATACTGACAGAAGAATTTTTCAACAAACGCGGTCTCTGCGGAAGCGGGAGACTCGACGATGATCTTCGCGCCGTCGACAACCTTGAAGACGCCGCCGGAAACGGTGACCGACTGCGGCGCAGGAATGATCCGCGCCTTGATCTGTTCGCTGAAGCGTTCGTTCATTATCAACTCCTCAATTCTGTTTGCGGCTGTAGGGACACGCCAGAAGGCACTGCTCGAAGTTGCAGGGACGGATCTTTTCGATCTGCGGGACTTTCCGCAGAGATTCGCCGAGTTTTTCTTTGAGCTGTTTCAAGTCCGCGCCCTCGGGGTAGGATTCATCAAGATGCCAGCCGGTATACTGATTGCCCTCGCTGCCGACTAGACTGTACCGTTTCGCCCAGTTGCAGCGGTTGATGTCGATCTTGCGGAATGTGATCTTTTCGTTCCCGATCATGATCGGATGCTCCGCGCCGAACGCGGCGGTCCGGCAGGCGCTCATACAGCTCTTCGGACACTTTGCGCACTCAAGCACAGCCTGTTTCAGCACCTCATCGTACTCAAGCGGAGCATCGGTGATAACGGCGGCGAAGCGGACATTGGAACCGAATTCCGGCGTAACGATCGTGCCGCACTCGCTGATGCGTCCGAGTCCGGCAGCGGCGGCGGCGAAGACGTTGCTGAAAGCGTCAGGATAGTTCCCGCGCGGGTTCNNGACGGAGCCGGTTCCGTGCAGATCGACCGCCATCGCGCCGCGGAATCCCGCCTCCTCCAGTCTGCCGATGATGTTCCACGCCAGAAGCCGCAGACGCATGATCGTTTCGTACTGGGCGAAAACATAGGGCCCCGCCGCCTCCGCCGGAGTGCGCGCCGTGATGTCGACCGTGCCGTGCGGCATGCGCAGCCCCAGCATGATGACGCTCTTCGCCCCGGCAAGGTAATCCGCCGTGCCCGTGACATGGCGGTCGACCTCGGAGATCTCCGGCTCATACGGTTTGTAGATCGTATCGGCTTTGTTGACGGCGACGAGCTCTTTTTCACCTTCAAAGATCTTTTTCAGCTGCGGAACGAGCGCGTCGATCCGCTCCGCCGGAGCGATGCCGACCAGATCGCACTCGCGCAGTTCCATTTCGCGGCGCAGACGGCGCGTCAGCGTCTTTGCGTCAGCAGCGCGGCAGGGCTTGTTATCGGGGATCCCCCAGACGGTTTCTGGCAGTTCCGCATCGGTGAGCAGCGTCACTGTATGCAGTTTTTTTCCGGCGGGAGTGATCGCATCCTGCAACTTCTCTTCGGGGAACTCGAACATCTCACCGGCGGAATAACCGTGATTTTCCAGCACGCGGACAGCATCGTATCCCGCCTGGATCAGGATCGGGCTCACGGCATTGTCGAAGCGGTTTTCATGGGCGCGCGGGTTGGTGACATCCGCCTCGAACGGATTGCGGCAGGCGATCATCGAAACGATCGAACGGGCACCCGGCAGCAGGGACTCCAAGTCGACGCCGAGCTTTTCCCTGACTGTGGCTGCGG
>DCGG01000036.1:25601-34459 GCA_002315455.1 Lentisphaeria bacterium UBA1784 | reverse complement strand
TCGATGAGGCGGCGAAGCGAAGCGACGTGACGATCGGCGTAAAGTCCGAACTCCGGGAATTCCGGATGCCGGACCAGGTCGTGCAGATGAGCATCCAGCCAAATGCCGTTGAAACCGTTTTCCGCAATCTGCGAAAGGATCACGTCGGTGTAGATCTCATCGCCCCGGATGGTCTCGATGGTCTCGGAACACTCCATATCCGGGGTGTGATCGTAGGGAGCCTTGTAATAACGCCAGATGCGTTGCATGGACCGGACCCTCCTTCAGATTCCGCCGAGGCCGTACGCCCAGTTGTACCCCACGGAACTGTTGTGGAGGCAGTTGTTGTAGTAGGGATGGGCGTAGCGCTTCTTCGCCGCCTCGCTCCACTTGGCATTGGGATCGGCGAGGATGCGCAGTTTCCCGTCGGCAGTGAAAGTGACGATCTGCTCGCCGGGGAGGTCGTCCATGATGTGGGCGATGAGGACCCACTTCTTGCGGTCGGGGATGGAGTAGAGCCGCTTGCCCTTCAGGTCCATGAGGATGTGGCGGCAGAGGACCTCGTGGGCGCCGTCGCCGTCAAGGTCAATGCCCCGGGGTTCCTTCACCTTCCAGAGGGGCAGATCCAGTTCCTCGCCCTTCATGTTGAAGTAGTGGCAGGCAAGTTCGGCGCGGTCCTTCTGGAATTTCGGCGGGATGGGCTTGGTCCAGAGGATCTTGTCCCCCTCGGGATTGCGGCGGAAGACGCCGCCGAAGTCCATGTGTCCCGTCCGGAACACTCCCTGACAGCGGCGAAGTTTCTGATCGTAGTAGTTGCACCGGAACTGCTCCTGCGCCCGCCCCGGCGTGGGACGGCTCTCCCGGCAGGTCCAGACGCCGTCGAACTTGCCGTTCCGGTCGAATACCGGAAGCACGATATCGCTGTGGGCGTCCCAGCCGTCCTCGTTGCCGATGCAGAGGTCCTTGCCGTTATCGATGGAGATCATCCGTTCGCCCCACAGGATCTCGTCCGCCCCGTCGCCGTTGAAGTCGAAGACGTTGCTGCAGTGGCTGGCGCGGGGGGTGCCGTCCTCCCGGATGGAGCGTTTCCAAACAGACTTGCCGTTCTTGTCGTAAGCGAAGAAATCCATGAATCCGTAGGTCCCGTTCTGCACCACCAGGACCGGTTCCCCCTTTTTGTTCTTTCCTCCCATGAGAACGAAGCGGTAGGTCTCGCTGGGCGTGGAGAGGGTGACCTTCACCGGGAAACGCATGAATTCCTTCCCGTCCTTCGCCCGTAGCCCCACGAGGCTCCGCTTGATGCTCAGGGGGGCAAAGGGGCGGTCGTTCGCCATGTAGAAGATCTCGTCGTCACCGTCACCGTCGACGTCAAAGGAGAGCACAGGGCAGAACCAGTCACCGGTGACGATGCCGCGGCCGAGATCCCTGGTCCAGAGGACCTTCTTTGCCCCGAGGTCGATCAGGGTCAGTTTGTAGGTGTCCGTGGGGTAGTCGAAATACTCCTGACAGGGGTCGATGCGGGGGCTGTTGGCGTGCTTCAGCAGAAGATGGCGTTTGCCGTTCAGCAAAACGAGGGAGCCCCGGGCGTGCTGAATGGGCATCCCGAGATCGATCTCGCAGACCGTTGGCAATACCGGCGGATCGGCTTCCTCCATGCCCGTCACCGGTACCGTGCACAGCGCAACGGCGGCAGACAGCAGGGACCGGAGAATGTGTTTCATACTGTTCTCCTTTTTTGAGGTATCCTTGAGATGAATTGAAATCATTTTGCGTTTTTCCGGGCGGCCTCTGCGGCCTCCATCTCCCTCTTATCCGCAAGGGAGACGTGACCGGAGACCATACCGTTGTCCAAATCGTTGATGCGGCGGTTCTTCAGGTCGCGGAACATCTGGCGCATGTTGATGATGCCGCCGATGGTCATCCACACGGAGGTGATGGCGGCGACGATACCGGGGATGATGAGAAGCGTCACAAGGAAATAATTTCCCCACCACGCGGCGCACCACGGCGAGAACCGGTTCCAGATCACCACCGCAAGAAAGATCAGCAGGAACTTGTACACGAAACTGTACCCGAAGAATGCCCATGCGATCCCCCGGTCCCCTTTGGTGTATTCGGGCGTGATGCCGATGAATTTGCGCCAGATGCTCCTCCAGCTCCAGCGTTCCCGGGTCTTGTTTTCGCCGTCGAGGTTGTAGATGCCGCGGTGGAGCATCCGGTCCATGTTGAACGGTTCTTTGCAGGTGAACTTGGAGACCACAACGTAGAGAATGAGCGTGATCAGCATGATGATGGCATAGATCTCATAGCTGTTGACGGGGCATTTCACCGGATTCATCTTCCACACCACGTAGGGGCTGAAAGGGCGGGAAAGGGCTTCCAGAAAACGCCCGGCGCCGTTGACCCAGCCCATCCGCGAGAGGAAGGGATAGACCACGTCAGCCCAGTTCCGCTGGATGAAGATCCCGGAGAGGCTCAACGTCATTCCGGAGAGCAGACTGGTGAAGGCTCCGGCGGCGGTCCCGAAGCGGCTGTACAGCCCGAAGATCATGACGGGACCGCATCCGCCCAGCCAGATCATCGTCATGATGGTGTAGAACATGCTGATGTAGTCCAGCTGCGCCATGCAGGACGAGCCGAGCACGAAGAAACATCCCACGCCCAGCGACACCCAGCGCAGGAGCCAGATGTGCTGTTTCGGCGAGAGCGGCGTCTTGCGGAAGGGCAGGATCACGTCCTGCGTGATGGTCATGGCGGAACTGAAGAGACTGCTGTCGTCCGAAGAGACCATGGCGAGGATCATCAACACGCAGAAGACGCCCAGCATTCCGGACGGCAGCAGATGACGCATGGAGATCGCCATGCTCGTCTGATAAAAAAGCGAACGGAACTGCTGGAAGAGCGAGTTCTCCATAGGCGCATTGCGGGAATCCTTGCCTCGCAGGATGGAATTGTGAACGGTATCCAGATACGCCGTATCCAGATTGTCCGACTGGCTGAGCGGCCTGTCAACGCCGATGACGTGAGTGTGCCGGGGCATCGCTTTCACGCCGGAGATCACCTCGTTCCGAAGGGTATCGTCTTTGATGAGTTCCGAGGCCGCCTTGACGGAGATGTCATCCCGGATGCCCTTCGCCTCGTCGGCAAACCTGTTCCCGTTGAAGAGGACGATGACCACGACGGCGACGAGGATCTGGAAGATAAGATTCAAACCATTGCGCCACGAAGCCAGAAGTCCCGCCATCTTCTGCTCATGAGGACTCTTCGCCGCGGCAGAATATCCGCCGCCGATCCAACTGGCGCGGTGCAGAAACGTGGTGCAGATGGACACCCCCAGCATGAAAAGATTGAAATCCCGCAGGTTTTCGATGTCGTAGGGATTAAGAAAACTTTCGCCCTTCACCCGGTCCATCATGACGGGGATGATGTCGTCGCTCCACGAGAACTTCCAGAGAATGAACCCCACGATCAGGGCAAGAGTGGGGTAGAAGAGCATCCCCTGCAGGGAATCGGTGATGATGAGAGACAAGGTCCCGCCCATCCAGATCAACGACACCGCGAAGAGCATGCAGGCCGCCATCACCACGTGGAAGGTTTGAAACGTCACCCCCCAAAGCGTGAACTGGTGAGGAAGATCCAGAAAATAGATGAAGAAGCGCCCTGCGATGGCTGGGGTGATCATGTTGGCGAGCACCTCCGAACAGGAGCGCAGCGCAGAAGCGAAGACCCGGAGCGAACGGTTATAACGTATCTCCAGAAACTGTCCGAAACTCATGACCTTGGTCTCGCGATAGCGGTAAGAGCAGAAGCCCGTGAGCGAGATCAGTATGGTGAGGGGAAGCAGCAGCGATTGCCAGAAAGCGAGAGCAAATCCGGTCTTGTAATGCACCTCCACGTAGGAGGTCAGCAGAACGATGGAAAGCGTTCCTGCCGTTCCCGCCGTGGCGATCACGTAGCGTCCGCAGACCCGTCCGGCGGTGAGAAAATCCGCCACGCTCCGGACGTAACGGTTGGAGTAGCACCCCATGAAGATCACAAAAGCCACGGGGACGATGACGATGATCCAGTCGATCCAGGTCATGGGAGAGAACTCCTTTTCGGTTGCAGGAAACACCGGCGTTTCCCGGATGCAATATCATTCCAGAGGTATATTATATCCACGGAAAAGATCGTTTTCAATGTATGAAAGCGATTATTTGTTGCTGGAACCGGCTTTTTTCGGTTTTCACCCATGAAAAAACGCCGGGAGGATCTCCTTCCGGCGCATTGTTTTCAGAGGAACCGGTCCGTACCAGACCAATTCAGCGGACCGGCCGGCCCAGCGGCAATCCCCACAGTTTGGCGAAGATCGGGGAGATGTTGATGTTGTTCAACACGGTTCCGAACGCCTTGGCTCCCGGTCCCACCGCGAAGACTCCCACTGGCGCACCGGTGTGGTTGCCGCACTGATAGTAGACGAAGGGGCTCTTCCGACCGGGGATGTTTTGGGTGCAGACGATGCCGCCGGTCTCATGGTCTGCGGTGACCACGATGAGGGTATCGGGATTCGTCCTGGCAAACTCCACCGCCGCCCGGACCACGTAGTCCACGCAGGTGACGCCGCGCACGGTGGTGTCAGGATTATTGCCGTGGCCGCCGCCATCGGGCCAGGAACACTCGATCATGGTGAAGAATCCCCTGGGGTTGGCATTGAGGCGCTTCAGCATCTCTTTTGCCGCGATGGAAAGCGTTTCGTTGTTTTCAAAAGGAAGTGCTCCGGCGACCTTGCCTTTCGCCTGCCGGAACTCCTCAAGACTGCTGATGACGGCGTAGCCCTTGGCGGAAAATTTTTCGTTGCTGGGCGCCTTCTTGCCCGCGCCGATGAGAACGTCGAAATCACACTTGCAGTAGTCCTCGATGATCTCGGCTTTATTGTGCCGTCCCGCCACGTGGACCGCAAAGGCGGAGGGCGTGGCTCCCGCAATGCCATCGGTAGTCAGCAAACCCACGGACTTGCCGGCATCCCGCGCTTCCTCGGCGATGGTGCGCATGGGCCTCTTTTCAGGGGTCACGCCGAGGTAGCCGTTGTTGGTCTTGTAGCCACCGGCGATGGCGGTGCCGGAGGCGGCGGAGTCGGTGACGTCATGGCTGGCGGAATAGGTCTCGCAGAGCCCCTTGACGGGAAGCTGCTCCATGAGGCACTGCCCCGGCTTGCCGTAGATCACGTTGGAGGTGAAGTTGATGGCGCCCAAGCCCATGCCATCGCCGATGATGAGGATGATGTTCCGGGGCTTGCCTTCACAGGGCGGGAACGCCTTGACTTCCTCGTCGGTGAAGCGGGCGGCCGCCTGCGGGACGTTGTTCAGTTTGGAAATCTTGACGAGGGAGGTGACCTTCTGATCCGCCCCCGCGGAAACGCCGAAGATTGCCCATTTGGCGCCTTTGTAACCGGCTTCAAATTCAATGCTCTTGACGTCACCCTTCAGCTCGAACTTGGAGACCTGCGCCTCCACGTAACCGCTGACGGCGTACTCGCCCCACACCGGGACCGCGTTGGCGCAGCGGCGGATGGAACCGCCCCAGGGGCAGGAGCCGATGTATCTGGTCAGTTTCTCCTTGCTGGAGGAGCCGTCGGTGTATTTGATCTTCAGTTTCCCGCCGACCCTCTCATCGTTGCTGCCCTCTTCGATGAAAGTGTGCAGCAGATAGAGGAACTTGCCCTTCAGCGGCTGATCGAAGGTGATGGTGGCTTCCTCCTGCCAGCCGGTCTTTTTGCCGCCGAGGAGGAGGCAGCTATTGGGACCCCGCGCGAGATCGAAGTCGATCCCGCCGAGGGTGACGGCGCCGGAGGGAAGCTTGGCGTAGTCGTTGTTGAGTTTGATCCACTCTCCGCCGGAGAAATCGGAGTTGCCCTTCCCTGCGATGGAGGCGGTTTGCGCGGAGAGCAGCAGCCCCGAGAAGAGCGCCGCCATCAGCAGCAGTACGGATGCAAAGCGATGTTTCATGGAGAGTTCCTTCCTTTTACAGGTTCTGATCATTGAAAACGAGATGCTGAATATCAGGTGACGCATACGACTTCTTACTATATCCCGCCTTTTCGCAAAAAACAAGGGGAAGTGCGAAAAAATCCCGCCGGTCCTACGCCTCGGTGAGTTCGGAGACGTCCATGTTGTAAACGCCCCGGAACCCTTCGTGGATGGAGTCGAAGCAAACGACCTTTCCGTCCGCCGAGAAACTGGGATGCAAATCGCACCGCGCCGGTCCGTCATAGGTCGGATCAGCGTAGAAACGTCCCAGTTCGTAGGCGACGTCGCGCCCGATGTCGTAGAGGTAGAGCGCCCGGCAGTTGTCGGTCTTGTCGGGATAACTGTCGGTGAGCATCCACCTGTGATCGGGCGAGAAGGTGCAGTGCCCGTCGTCATCGAAGTACTTTTCGCCGAGGGTCTCCACCTTGTCGGTTTGGTCGGTGAAAAGGTGGTACTGCCAGCCGTCCTTGAAGCGGTTGGAGTAGTTGATGATCTGCGTGTTGCTGATCCACGCGTAGTGGCTGGACATATCCTCCAGGTTCAGCGGGTAAATGTCGCTTCCGTCCAGATTCGCAGTGAACATGTGGGTGATGTGGGAGCGGATGCCTTTCCCCCACGGTCCGAAGTAGCGCCAGCGGTGGAAGAAGCCGAAGCGTTTGCTGTCGGGGCTGATGAGGACGTGATTGAACCAGCTGGTGGCCTGATCCATGTTTTTGCCGGGGAAGTCCCGGACGATCTGCCCGATGGGGATCACCAGTTTTGATGTGTCTTTCTCCAGGTCCAGGAGCCAGATGCCGTCATCCATGGGCCAGCCCTCCTCGAGAATGGGGGTCCAGACGCCGGGATAGCCGTAGCCGGGGCGCTCCCGGTCGAGACGGGCGAAGTCG
This sequence comes from Lentisphaeria bacterium UBA1784, assembly GCA_002315455.1. Lineage (GTDB taxonomy): Bacteria > Verrucomicrobiota > Lentisphaeria > Victivallales > Victivallaceae > UBA1784. Next base: position 27,588 of record DCGG01000036.1, on the reverse strand, counting down.
AGGCTCAATGCATGTTTCCGGTCGGAAGCAAGGCAGTAGATGGGACGGTGGAAGGTGCGGACATTCCCCGAGTTCACGTCCATCAACCGGGAGACGAAATGGTCCTCCTCGAAGTCGTTGAATATGACGTGGTCGTCATCGAACCACTGAAGCATCGCCCCCTGCTGCCAGCACCACGAACGGGTCTCGCCCAGTTTGTGAAAGGAGCCGTTCTGCAGGATGCCCACCTCGGCCACGTCGCTGAAGCGGACCTGCCGCCCGGTGAAGTTGGCGCGGTGCGCGAGGAGCCGCTCCTGTTTGCCATCCCAGTGGGGCTTGTCAAAGTACCCGAAGAAGTAATGTTTTCCATCGGCGGGAGAGACCCGTTTCGCCTCCAGATGGTGGATTGTGAGATCTTTTGCCATGATACAAACCTTTCCGTTTTTCAACGTTCACACGGCAGAGCCGCAGTACGGGATCTTCAGCGCAGAGGCGGCATCCCCTGACTGGCACGCTTACGGTTGACGGCCTGCCAGAGTTCCGGGTCACGCTTCAACTTCTTCAGGAGGGCGCTTGCCGTCACCTGAAGCAGGATCGCCGCCGCCTTGTGGTCCCACTCCGCCGTTTCCATGTAGTCGAGGATGCGGGCGGCCCACAGAGGATAGGATTCGTGTTCCACGGAACAGTCGAAGCGCTCCGGCGGCACCGGCGGAAACGTCCGTTCCGCAAGGGCCAGACGCATCCGGAGTTTCCGCAGGGCGTTGTTCCGGTTGCGGGGGAAGCTCCGCTCGGTGCAGTCCGTGGCGGAGAGTTCCCGGCCCTTCAGCACCGCCCGGGCGGCAGTGGCAGTGCGGTTGCGGTGCTGTCCGCCCGGACCGGAACCGCAAGCGGCCGTGATCTCGCAGAACCGTCCGAAATCCTCCGGATCAAGAGCCAGCAGTTCATCCCGGGAAAGCGGAGCAGAAACCGGACCACTCATTTCAACTTCTCGAATTTCGCTCCGGAGATGGTCTTCAGCAGGCTGATCACGTGTTCCTCCTCCGAGGAGTCGCCGTGAATGCGGATCACCATGCGGACGGTAATGCCGTCCTTACCTTCCTTGTTGGAGCTGTTGAGAATGTTGATGCCGAGCCCCTTCAATCCGGCGAGCACGGAGTCCAGCGCCTCCTGATCCTTGACGGAAAAGACCAGCCGCTCGGTGCGGACGTTCATGCCGAAGTTCCGCAGAAGCCACCGCAGCGTCTCCAATCCGGCGAGGGTCAGCACGGTGGCGGCGATACCGAGGATGTACATCCCGCTGCCGACCGCCATACCGATCCCGGCGGCGGTCCAGAGTCCGGCGGCGGTGGTCAGCCCCCGGACCATCTGTTTCTGGAAGATGATGGTCCCGGCGCCGATGAAACCGATGCCGCTGACGATCTGCGCCGCGATCCGGGCGGGATCGAATTTGAAGTCCCCGCCCATGCGCGCTGCAAGATCGCCGAATCCGTGCTGGGAAACGATCATGATGAGGCAACTGCCCAGAGCCACGAGGAAGTGAGTCCGCAAACCGGCCACCTTCGCGCGGTATTCCCGCTCCAGACCGATGGCTCCGCCGAGGACACCTGCGACCAGCAACCGCAGGACGAACTCCCAGACCATCGCCGTATCATTTCCGTATCCCATAAAAGGCTTCCTTCCGTACTTTTTTCCCTCCGGAGCGAAATGCTATTCCACTCTGGCGATGAGATTGATGATGGGATAGTTCGCACCCACCTTGGCCAGTTTCAACACGTATTTTTCCGCGGGGGCGAGGGCGATCTCCGCGCCTCCGTCCAGTTTGACCAGTTGTTTTGCGCCATTGATCCGGAGCGCGGCATCGCCTTCGCCCTTCAGCAGGAGCCTGCCGGGCGCGGCACTGCCGGAAAGGATGCACTCGATGGTCCCGTTGGGAAACACCTGATTGCCGATGATGCGGCAGGGACGGCCGTCCTTCAGGGCGGCGTGACTGCCGAACATGAACCGGGAG
>DCGG01000036.1:19945-25543 GCA_002315455.1 Lentisphaeria bacterium UBA1784 | reverse complement strand
CAGAAACTCCTTCACGCCGGGGATGGCGGCGGCGGCTTTCCGGGCCGCGAACTCAGCCGCGTACTCTTCCTCCAACAGGTCACCCATGCCCATCAGAGGCGCAAGATAGACCTCGTCAAGGTCATCGCCCACCACCTTGAAGGAGTCGTGGTCCATGCCGTTGACGAACTCCCGGCGCCGGGTACGGGCCGCGGCGGAACGGTTGGAGAGCATGGCACCCAACTTTTCATTGAGTTCCGCCCGGGCCGCATGGAAGCGGGGAGCGCCGGCGGCGCCGGATTCCATGTCATCGAAGTAGGCACAGACCATTTTGACGAAGGCGAGCAGAGAACGGGCGGCCACCAGAAGGTTGTTCCAGAGCCGGAAACGCCGCTTGTATTCCGCTTCAGGGAGCAGCGGTTTCAGTTCCTCCAGTTTGGCGAGGCTGGCGTTGACCATGGCGATGGCCTCCTCCTTCTCGGCGACGATGCGCTCGCGTCCGGGGGAGGGCCGATCGGTGAGGATGGCCCAGATGCCGTCCAGCATCTTCAGGTCAGCGTGTTCCCTGAACACGCCGAAAATCCCGCCCGCCTTGACGATCTTCAGATCGGCGTGGAGCGGGAACTGGTGGAAGATCAGCTGATGGTCGATGTACTGGACCCGGGTGATGGCTTCGATGCCGGCCTTGTCCATGGCGATCAGGGCTTCGCGGCAGGCGGCTGGATAGTTCTTCTCCGCATACTCTCTGCGGATGCTCTCCGCCGTGGCGGCAGGGTCAAGAATAGCCTTTTCGTAGGCATAGAGGTTGATGGGATAAGTGTCGAAAAGGCTGTTGCCCACCCGGTCCAGCCGGATGGCGTAGCGGTTGACGCCCTTCCGCTGTCCGGCGCGGACGTAGCGGACGATGTTTTCCACGTTGTCGGCGGGGAGGTATCCGGCGCCGAGGAATTCGCCGAGGCTGTCGCACTCCGCACCGAGAGTCAGGTTATCGAAGCGGCGCAGGAAGGGATTCTCGGGCAGGAAAGGATTGAAGTCGTAAGGCGTGATCTTGGTCTCCACCTCAAAGGAGAAGTCCCGGGAGGCCAGTTTCGCACCGGCGAGGATATCCTCGTAATCCTGCGCGATGGAACCGAAGGAGCGGAGGATGAAATGTTTACCCAGCTTCGCATGTTCCTCGGCGAAGATGCGGACGATCTTCTCCACCACCTTCTCGGGGGGATAAACCTCCGGCGTGGAGTTGTGGATGGCGGAGAAGTCCGCCTCGGTGAGAGTCAACACGATGCCGTCCAGTTCCGGGACCGCCTCGAAGGCCTTGGTCAGTTTGTAGCGGAGCAGTTTCTCAAAGGCGGCGCCCAGCAGGTCGAATTCGCCATTGGCATCCATCAGTTCCGGGATCGCCTTCAGCGTGGCGGGCCACACCGTCACCTCGCGGTGCCAATAGTAGACGGGACGGTCCACTCCGTGGGCCAGCTGCAGGATCTCCCGGAGTTTGGCCCGGTTAGCGAGGATGCCCTCCCTGTCGAGAGAGGCGGCCACCGCCGGATAGTCCTCGTAGAGCACCAGACCGTCCAGTCCGCCCAGCAGCGAGTGGCAGGCGGCGCAGATCTCGAAACTGTCCACCTGCGGATAGTTCGGGATCTCGGAAACCACTTTGCGCATGTACTCCACGTTCAGCGGAGTCGGATGCATCAGCGACCAGGTGATCTCAGTTTTGTCATTCATCGTGTTGTTCCCTTTTGAGTTATCGTCGTAACGTTTTTCCTTTGAAGCCGGCTCTCTTCCGGCGGTCACAGGATGCGGTTCACCACCTGCCAGGCCTTGTCGCCCAATTGCCGCTTCTCCTGCGGCAACGGGGTCAGCTTGTGGATGACGTAATATCCCGGCGCCAGCAGCAGAAGAAGCAGTGCGAAATAGAATCGGTAGGAATCCAGCGGAACCAGCGGGAAGAAGTGGGCGCTGATCTTCAGCATGAACGAGGAGACCGCCATGCCGAAGGCTCCCGCCGCCGCCGGAGCGAACGCCTGCAGCACGATGGTGTAAGGCACCTGTTGCGCCGGCGTGAAACGCTGCAGGAAGTAGTGGGAAAGGGAGTTTCCAAGCACGGCATGGGCCCCGCCGACCAGCATGAACACCGTCAGCGCCCGCAGGAAACCGCAGGGCCCATCCAGCAGAAGCCAGCTGCCTCCAGCAAGAAGGATCAGGAAGTAGGCGACCAGCATGAGCCGCCGGGGGCCGAAGATCTGACTGTACCTCGCCACCGTCAGCGAGACGAAGGCGCAGGAAAAATACTGTCCCATGGTCAGGAAGAGCGCGCTGAAATCCGTGAAGCCGCTGCCCCGCTTCACCACCAGCATGGAACCGGGGATCACCAGCGCCGCCGCAAGTTGCAAATAGAAGAACACGAGGATCACGTGCCAGAGTTTCCGGTTGCGGCACGCCTCCTTCACTTCGGGGAGCAGAGGTTTGCGGGCGGTCTCCTGAAGGATCGCGCTCTCGTCGAGGCGCAGGAGAAAACGGCTGGAAGTAACGCCGATGCAGGAGCCGAAAACCACCACGGCGAGAAGGCTCCAGACGCTGTCGAAACGATGCACCAGCGCGCTGATGGCTACGATGGCGAGGGTCCCTCCTATGTAAAAGAGTCCGACGCTGATGCCCAGTACGTTGCCCCGTTCCTCCGGCGCGGAGAAACTGCCCACGAGAGGCAGGCTGAAGGCGATCCCGGCGGAACGACAGGCATAGAACCCGAAGGCTCCCGCCAGCATGAATGCAAGCGCCAAGGAGTACCAGCCGAAGATGGCCAAAACACCCGCCAGTGCGACGATCAATCCGCAGCAGTTCCGGGCGACCCAGAAGGAGCCCTGGCTCCGGGCGGCACCCACCCGGGCGCAGACGACGCGTCCGACCGGAAGCACGAGACAGGCCAGCATCTGCATCGCGCCCATGATGGAGACCACGTAATCGGGAAATCCCAGCCGGATGGTCAGCAGAATGAGGATATTTTCCCCGAGACACATGTAGGAGATGCCGTTCAGCGCGCCGAAATAATAGTAATTTTTCTGGGATCGTCTGCGGTATTCCGCAGGGACCTCACCTTGAAAGATCATTTGAAACCCGTTCCTCTTTACCCGGCGGACCCGGCGGAGCATCCGCCCGTTCCGCGACAACGGGATAATATAACTTCCTTCGGAGAAAAAAGCAATCCGTTCTCCCCGGGAAATTCGCATCCGGAGGCCCTCCTGTCGACCGACCGGAAAAGAAAAACGGAAAACCTGTTGAAAAAAAGAGCAAGCCACCATATATTATATGGAAGTAAATGAAGGTAAACGTCATTTCCACGAAAGGAAAGATCATGAGCAAAATCAAGGCTGAACACGTGTTCACTTCCGAGTCGGTTTCCGAGGGGCATCCCGACAAGGTTTGCGATCGCATCTCCGACTCCATCTTGGACGCCTGCATCCTGCAGGACCCCGAGAGCCGCGTTGCCTGCGAAAGTCTCACCACCACCAACCTCATCGTTGTTTCCGGGGAGATCACCACCAATGCCAAGGTGGACTGGAAGGCTGTCGCGCTGAAGGCGGTCCGGGATATCGGATACTCCAAGCCGGGGATCGGTTTCTCCGCCGACGAAGCGGAGGTCATCGTCCGCATTCATCAGCAGAGCGGTGACATCGCCCAAGGCGTCACTGCCACCCGGCTCCGGGAGCAGGGCGCCGGCGATCAGGGCATGATGTTCGGATACGCCAGCAACGAAACCCCCGAACTGATGCCCGCCACCATCCTCTACGCCCACCGGATCATGGAGGAATTCGCCCAGCTCCGCAAGAACGATCCGGAATGTGCCAAGTATCTCCGTCCGGACGCCAAGAGTCAGGTCTCCATCCGCTACCGGAACGGCAAACCCGTCCGCGTGGAGAGCGTGGTGGTCTCCCACCAGCACGCCCCCGAAATGGAGACCGCATGGCTCCGCAGGAAATGCGGGGAAGTGGTGAAGAAGGTCATCCCCGCCGAACTGCTCACCGACGAGATCAAATACTACGTCAACCCCACCGGACGCTTCGAGATCGGCGGTCCTGCCGGAGATACCGGCCTCACCGGACGCAAGATCATCGTTGACACCTACGGCGGCGTGGGTTCTCACGGCGGCGGCGCCTTCTCCGGGAAAGATCCCTCCAAGGTGGACCGCAGCGCCGCCTACATGTGCCGCTACATCGCCAAGAACATCGTGGCGGCCGGTCTGGCCGACAAATGCGAAGTTCAGGTCGCCTACGCCATCGGCGTTGCCGATCCCCTCAGCGTCAACGTGGATACCTACGGGACCGGCAAGCTCCCCGAGGACAAACTGGAAGAGCTGATCCGGAAGATCTTCCCGCTGAAACCAGCCGAACTGGTGGAACATCTTCAGTTGAAGCATCCCAAGGGCTGGTGCTACGCCGACACCACCGCTTATGGCCACTTCGGCAAAAGCATCTTCCCGTGGGAAAAGACGGACAAGGTCACGGAACTCCGCGCCGCCGCCGGTCTGAAATGACTGCCGGACTTCCGCAGTTTTTAGGAATCGGATCGCCCATGGTGGACCTTGTGTCCGCCGTGGACGATGTTTTTTTGGACGGCATCTCCGGGGAAAAGGGCGGACGGCTGTCGGTCGATCCGGAGGAGATGCGATCGCTTCTCGCAAGTCTGCCGGCCCCTCCCCGGATGTTCCCCGGAGGTTCCGCCGCCAACACCGCGCTTGCGGTGGCGCACTTGGGGATCCCGGCGTCCGTGCTGGGCAAGGTCGGCCCGGATGCGGAAGGAAGGCTCTTCCGGGAGGCGTTGACGCAAGCGGGCGGCAGTGACCGGGAACTTCTGGAGTGTCCCGGTAACACGGCGAAGTGTCTCGTACTGGTGACCCCGGACGCGGAGCGGACCATGCGTTCCGACTTGGGGGTCTCCTCATCAATCACGGCCGCAGAGGCGGCGGAGCGGGACTACTCCCCCTTCGGCATCGCGGAGATCGAAGGATATATGTTCTTCCCGGGAATCGTCCGGGAAGCGGTGAGAGCCATCCGCAGAGATGGCGCGACGCCTGCGCTGGACCTCGCCAGCTTCGAGGTGGTCCGGCAGTTCCGGCGGGAGTTGATGCAGGTCCTGCCGGAGATCGGAATTCTGCTGGCCAATGAGGAGGAAGCCGCCGCCCTCACCGGAGAGACGGCCCCGGAGGCCCAACTTTCAGCCATGGGGCGCCTGGTCCCGATGGCAGTGTTGAAGCTGGGAGAAAAGGGGGCGTTGATCCGCACGGAAGCGGGCGAAGACATCCTCGTCCCGGCGGAAACGGTCCCGGCGGCGGACACCACCGCGGCCGGCGATCTTTGGGCCGCAGGGTTTTTCTGCGGACTGCTTCGGGGCTGGTCCCCGGAACGGGCCGGCAGATTGGGCGCGCACCTCGCCGCACTGGTGGTGCAGGTGCCCGGTTCCCAGTTGCCGCAGGAAGAGTGGGCCAAATTGAGGCAGGAGATCGCATCCGGACGGTGGTAGTTCGGCGGAAAAAGCATAAAGGGTACCTCTAAAAATTCAAACGGATAGATTGCGAGCCTGTGGGGGAAAAGACGCAATGTGCGAATTTGAGGCGGCTACCCAGAG
>DCGG01000036.1:8083-19924 GCA_002315455.1 Lentisphaeria bacterium UBA1784 | reverse complement strand
GGTAACCGCCGAAAAGTCGCGCGTTGCGGACTTTCCTCAAAGGCCGCAAGCCGCCGGAATGAATTTTTAGAGGTGCCCATAAAATATCTGTCGTCAACGAGACAGCAAAACAAGGAGAAAAATCATGAGCGTTGCAGTCATCATGGGCAGCAAGAGCGATCTGGAAGTGGTCAAGGGCGCTTTCGATACGCTGAAGGAATTCGGGATCCCCTTCGTGGGCCGGGTACTCTCCGCCCACCGCACGCCCGTCGAAGCGGCGGAGTTCGCCGCCAATGCGGAGAAAAACGGCATCCAGGTCATCATCTGCGCCGCCGGAATGGCCGCCCACCTCGGCGGCGTCATCGCGGCCCACACCACGCTGCCGGTGATCGGCATCCCGGTGGCCAGTGCGCCTTTCAACGGCATGGACGCGCTCTTTTCCTTCGTGCAGATGCCTCCCGGGATCCCCGTGGCCACGGTCAGCGCCGGAAAGGCCGGGGCGAAGAACGCCGCGCTCTACGCCGTCGCCATGCTGGCGCTGAACGATCCTGAACTTGCGAAGAAACTGAAGGATTTCCGCGCCGCCCAGAAGGCGAAGGTCCTCGCCGCCGATGCGGAACTGCAGGAAGAACTGAGCCGCTGACCCTGCGGCTCCTCTTTGGGAAACGGGAGGTGGCAAAATGAGTTGTGCCGACGTCATCGGTCTTTTCATCAAGTTCGTGCTGCTGTACACGCCGTTTTTCGTCATGTCGGTCTTCATCCCCGTCACGCAGGGGATGGAAGGCCGGGCGAGGCGCCGTCTGGCGATCCGGGTGGGGATGGCGGTGGCGGTGATCTCCGCCGTTCTCTATCTCGGCGGCGAACAGATCTTCCGCTGTCTCGGCATCAGTCTCGACGCCTTCCGCATCGGCGCCGGGACCGTGCTGATGCTCAACGGCATCGAACTGGTCCGCAGCTGTGCCGTTCCCTCCGGCCGTCAGGTGGAGACGGAGAGCGACATGGCGGTGGTTCCGCTGGCGATCCCCTATACGGCCGGACCGGGAACCATCGGCACGTTGCTGGTGATGGGGGCGGACCCGACGCTCTCCCTCGGCAACCGGATGATCACGCTGGTGACCATCCTTGCGGCTTCGGCGGTGGTGGGACTGATGCTCTGCTTCTCCGAATACATTGAGCGGGGCCTGAAGAAGAAGGGGGTCGCCATCCTGACCAAACTGACCGGGATGTATCTTGTCGCGCTGGCGGCGGAGATCATTTTCACCGGGATCAGCAATTTTCTGAAGTTGTAACGAAACCCCGGGTCTTGATTTTTCACGGAAATGGTGTATATTAAGGAATACTGTTCCCCATAACGGGAACCAGAAACGAACAACTGAAACGACTGCGAAAGGGGGTGAAAACTTATGGATACCGAAGTCCGCGTCAAGAAAGGCGAGATCATCGAACGCGCCCTGCGCCGGCTGAAGAAGAAGCTCGATAAGGAAGGAACCCTCAAAGAACTTCGCAATCGCCGTCACTACGAGAAGCCCAGCGAGGTCAAGCGCCGCGAAGCCAAACAGCGTCGCCATTGATGGGCTGCGGGGCCGGGGCTGCGTGAAAAGAAGGGCTTTACAGAAGCCGGACTTGAGACAAGACCCTGACCTTGCGACACGGAAAAGCCGTTTCTCCATTTTGGAGGAGCGGCTTTTTTGTATCTCTCCGACGGTTTAGGTCAGACCTGTCGGACAAGTCCGGCGGGTCCGGTCACGATCAGGGCGCCTTCGCGCATCTTTTTTGCGGAAGATTTGTATTTCCGCCCGGTTTGTGGTATAGTACGGAAAATACAGTTCACAGGCTCCGCTCTGGGAGTCTGCTTTTGATTTTCAATGACAGCGACAGGTCCCGGAGGCGGATGCCGCCCTGCGCCGTACCATCGCCGGGCTCTCCAAAAAGAAGAAATAAACGCACAACGCGGAAAAAATCCGGAAACGGAAAACAGAAAGGAAAAACATGTTCAAACGGCTCCTCTCTCTCGGCATCGCCTCCGCGGCGGTGTTCTGCGGCACGCTGTGGGGCGCAAAACCCCTCTCCGACGGAGAAAACTGCATCCCCACCAAGGTGGATCAGGAGGCACAGACAATGACCGTCTGCGCCCCCACCGCCTACGACCCCGTGGACAACGAAGGCGCACGGCTTTATCAGGTCAAGTGGGATAAGTCCACAAAATTCTACATGATCCGCGGAGTTAAACCCAAGTCTCTCGCCCCCTGGTCCGATGCCGCCGTCATCGTCAGCGCCAAGGACCGGAAAAAGGCGCTGGAAGGCAAGCCCTTCGCCGCCATGGCGGTGATTTTCGGTGCGGATGCCGCCAAACAACTGGAAGGATTCGATCCGCTGGTGGGGCGGGTCAATCTTCTCTCCATCGCCGCAAGTCAGGAGGCGGCTTTCCGCTTCAACGGCAAGGAAATCAAGATGCGCCACCGGGACTTCATCGGCACCCTTCAGCCTTCCCGGGCCAAGCAGCTCCAGCCGATTTTCGGCCGGGTGCGGATGCATCTGGACCCCGGTCCCGCCGCCGACGGCAGTTACACCGCCCGGACCGTCCTCCTGAAGAACTCCTCCAATCCCTACGCCAAGGACGACCCCAATCTGCCCACCGTGCTGGTGATCGGCGACTCCATCAGTCAGAATTACGGCCCCTATGCCGCCGCGGAACTGAAGGGCAAGGTCAACTTCCACAAGATCCCGGGCAGCAGCGGCGACAGCGTCCGGGGATTGGCACAGATCCCCTTCTGGCTCGCCGAGGCAAAGTATGCAAATTCCGGCAAGGTGGTGGTCAGCATCAACCACGGACTTCATGATCTGCGCCGCGCCTGCGACCCCAAAACCATGGCGTTCCTCAAGACCCATCAGGTGGAACTGGAGGACTACGTCCGCAACGTGGACACCATCCTCAGTACCATCGAAGCCTGCGGGTATCAGGTGGTCTGGGTCACCACCACCCCCGTCCCCAATGACGGTCCCGGGCGTTTCTACGGACGGGTGAAGGACGAGGACCTCGTCTACAACGACGCTCTGAAGCCGGTGCTGGCCAAACATCCGAAGGTGTTGATCTGCGACCTGAACACCCTTGTCCGCAACGATCCCGCTTTCGACGAATGGCGCAAAGGTCGCGACGTCCACTACCCGGAGGACTGCCGCAAAATCCTCGGCAAGGCGGTGGCAGCGTCCATTCTGGAAGCGGTGGCAAAGTAGTCCCCGATCATAAAAAAGGGAAATATGAAAAAACGTTGCCTTTTTCTCATGGGACTTCTGCTGGCGGGAGTGTCGCTCCCACTTTGCGGAGGTTCTGCTCCGTGGCTCACGGAGGTCAACTCCATTGACGTGGGCTCCCCCATCAAACACGGCCGAGGGACCATGGTCCAGATGGGCGGGAAGCGTTATCTGCTGGTGAAACACGCCAACAGCCCCCGGATCGATCCGTGGCAGGAGGCTTTCGTCTATCCAACGGATACCTACAAACTCTCCCTGCTGGACCTGAACAACAACAAACTGCTCTGGACCCGGGACCTCGGCCCCGGGATCGTCACCGGTGACTGGTACTGCCCGGTCCTCGCCTTCGACCTGGACAAGGACGGAGACGATGAGATCTTCTACGTGGACAATGAGCGCCCCAAGTTCCCCCTGAGCCTCGTCCGCAGCGTGGTGGGCCTTCGCGCGAAGGACGGCAAGGAGTTCCTGCGCATCAGGATGAAAAAATACCGGGTGGGCACCCCCAGCGAAAGCTATCGCTTCGTGCTGATGGCCGGACGGGACAAACAGGGGAATGGCATCCTCGTTTTCCAGAACGGCACCTACGACTTCATGGACTTCTACGCTTATGACCGGGAGGGAAAACTTCTCTGGAAGCGCGTCATCCCCCGAGACGGCACCCCCCGCGCCAGCCACAGCAACACGGTCTATGATTTCAACGGCGACGGCGCCGACGAGATCCTCTGGGGCGAACGGCTGATCGACGTCTCCAGCGGAAAGGACCTCTTCGTCTGCACCGAGGACGGATGGGACAACCACAGCGACACCGTCCTGCCCGTCTTCGACCGGAACTTCCGCTGCATAGGCATCTGGACCGGGCGGGAGGGGAAGATCACTCCCGACCGGGAGAAGGACCAGTTCCGCTGCAACTTCTACGACCTCACGGGCAAACGCCTCTGGGGCAAGTACAGGAAGGGGCACATGGACCGGGGCGGAGCCTTCCGTTTCAATGCCGCCGGCGACAAACTCCTCTGGAACTTGGAACAACCCGGTTCGTGGATGGAGGGGAAGGATAAAAAGTATCTGGTGGAGTTCTTCGACTGCAGGGGAAACACCGTCAAACTGCCGCTGGAACTGGACTACGCGCCCCGCGCCATCGACATCGACGGTGACGGCGTCAGCGAACTGATCGTCCGGGCAAAGGGAATCTACGACCTCAAAGGCAAACAACTATTCCGGGTGCAGGGGAACCGGATCTTTTCCGGCCACATCCGGGAGGACCTGCCCGGGGAACAGTTCGTGTACGGCAACGGAAGCAAGGTGGTGGTGCTGGCCGATCCCAACGCCAAATGGAGCACGGCCGCGAAAAAACGCTACGCCCATCCCTACTACGTCAACAGCATGAAGGACTGCGGCGTGGGTTACAACTATGACAACGACATGGGCGGGATCTGACCTGCTCCGCCCCATTGATCCTGAAGTCCTCCCGCTGCGGAGGACTTTTTTTGCCTCAATGGAGGAGTTTTGCTTTCAAATGCCGGGTCTGCGGACGGTACTGCGGAGAGAAAAGGTCCTCCTCCGCGGGGAAGCCCGGGTAATCCACCCCCGCCAGATGGAGGATGCCGTAGATCAGCCGGTCGCATTGGAACGGCAGGGCGCGGTTCCTGCGGAGGGTCTCCGGGAGTTCCGGGCGGGCCATCTCCGCCTCGGGGGAGAACCACACCGCCATGGGGACCTCATAGGTGGAGACCGCCTCCGGGTCCCGGGGCCGGAATTCCTCCATCCCGGCATAGACCCCCTCGCCGTGGTCGGAGAAGTAGAGCCAGAAACCGGGTCGCCCGCTCTGCTTCAGCAGTTCCAGACTTCCGGCCACAGTGTCGTTTCCGTGGCGCAACGCGCTGTCGTAGCGGTTGACGATGGTGCGGACCGCCCTATCGGCCGCCCTCCAGCAGTCGGGGACCGGCCCATCCTCCGGGAAGGCCGCAGGTTCCGGCAGGTACCGGAACTGGAAGGGGATATGGCACTCCATGAGATGCAGAAAGATCACGACCGGGCGGTCCGAACGGGCCAGTTCCTCCCGAAGCAGGGGCAACAGTTCCCGGTCCTGCCGCAGGGAATCGGGATCTTCCCCCAGATAGACCCGGCGGTCCGCCGAACGGAACAGCAGATTGACGGGGGTGTCAAACTCCCCCCAGCGGTCCTGATTGGAGAGCAGAACCACTCGGTACCCCGCCCGCTTCAGAAGTTCGCAGAGGGAAACTCCCGGTCGGCGTTCCGGTGCGTTCCACACGGCAAAACTGAAATCCCAACTCAGCGCCTCCGCGGTGTGATTATCCGAAGCCCAAACGTCATCGAAACGGATCAGTTCCTGCCGATACCGGTCCAGCCCCGGCGTGGTGGAACGGGGGTAGCCGTAGAGCGAAAGATGTCTGCGCGTGGCGGATTCCCCGACGACCACCACTCCGGCCAAGTCTCCGGAGAGGGTCCGGTGCAGTCCCTCCGGGACGTCGGGCGCATTGGCCATCTCCGTCCAGCGGACCAGTTGGGAACGGTGGTCGTGCCACGCGAGAAAGATCCGGGGCAGCGTCCCGGTATTCAGGACCTCCCGTGCCCGGCCCTGCCTGCAGAATCCCAGCGACATCAGAAGGAAGGGGAGAAGCAACAGCACTCCCGCGAACCTCTCCAGCCGATGCGGTTCTCCCGCGAGGCGGAAAAGCAGGATCCCCAGCCCGGCGAGGCCCAGAACCGCACCAATCACGCCCCATCCGGCGTGTCCGCGGAAAAATCCCGAGATGAACTCCGCGATCTCGGCGGAGGAGGAGACGCTGAGCATGGAGAATATCTGCTTCTCCATCGGCAGGCCGAACCCCTTCGCCAGCACCGTCTGGAAGATCATGGCGGCGAGTTCCAGAGGGATGACGATGGCGCCGTACCACGCCGCTCCCCGGCGGGGCAGAAGCAGCAGAGGCGCCGCGATCAGAAGTTGAAGCGCAAGAGAGCGCTGAAGGTAGTCTTCCACCATCTCGAAGAGCGAATAAGGGCGGCAGACCACTGCATGATTTTCCGCAATCGCCAGCAGAAACAGCAGGACCAACGCGATCCCGAAGGGGATCCAGGCGCTACGACGCAGATTCATCGGCCGGTCCCTTTGGAGATCTGCTTGCGGTAAGCGAGAATGCCGTCAACGATACCGCTTGCTATCTTCTCCTGATAGGCGGGAGAGTTGAGGTTGCGCTCCTCGGCGGCGTTGGAGATGAACCCCACCTCCACCAGTACCCCCGGCATATAGAGGTCCTTCAGCACCGCGAAACGGGCCCGCTTCAGGCCCCGGTCCTCCGCTTTGGTCCGGGCCAGCAGGGAACGCTGCATCAGATAGGCGAGCAATAAATTCGAGGTGTCCCGGCTATTTCCGGCGAAACGCAGATACCGGGGCTTGCTGTCTCCGCTGGAGGCGGCTCCGGCAGGCGTCAGGCAGAAGGTCTCGATCCCCCGGATGCTCCGGTCCGTGGAGGCGTTGATGTGGATGGAGACGAAAAGATCACTCCGGCTGTTGTTGGCGATGGCGCCACGCTGCTGCAAAGGCACGGTCCGGTCGCTGGTGCGGGTCATTTTCACCTGATATCCGCAGGCCCGGAGCTTGGCGGCCACCTGTAAACCCAGCTGCAGCGTCAACCGCTTTTCCAGAGAACGCTTCCCCGGGGCACCCTGATCGACGCCGCCGTGGCCGCAGTCCAGAAAGATGGTACCCAGCCGGTGATTGGGGGCGGACTCGGGAAAAAGCAGCGGCCGGATAGACTTCAGCCAGTCGGTATTGCTTACGTAGAATCCGCTGCCCCGCCAATGGGGCGCGTCGCAGAGGACGAGGTGCATCCCGCCGAAGATCATCTCCCGGCGGTTGTTGACAAAGACCAGAACGGGCCGGTTCCGGCCGGTGAGGATGCAGTTTTTTCCGGAGAAGCGCCACTGCATCCCGCAGAGAGAGGCGAGATCGTCGATCCGGCGGTACTGGCGTCCTCCGAAAAAGGTTCCCCGGACCGGCGTTCCGCAGAACGCGGACCCGACCCAAAGCAGCAGGAGAAGTGTCAGCAACGCCGTACGGAATCTCATTCCCCGATCTCTTCCAATTTCACAAGTTCGATGTTGTCCTCGGTGGGCGGATACATGGCGAAGATATCCTTGCCCACGCTGATGTTCTCCTTGAGGGAGCCGAGCACGAAGGCCTTGGCTTCACACAGCGCCTGCTTCCAGGAAAACCCGAGGGCGGTCCCGGCGGCGATGGCGGCGGAGAGCGTGCATCCCGTGCCGTGGGAGGCATGGGCCCCGAACACGGCCTTGGGCGAAGAGAGATGGTAGAGTTTCCCCTGGCGGCAGATCACGTCGCAGGCGTTCTTGCCCCGGCCGTCGTGGCCGGTCTTCAGAAGGACGGAGATACCCCATTTTTCATGGATCGCTTTTGCGGCGGCATCGTAGTCGGCGCTTCCGGAGAGTTTGGTGCCGAGCAGGAGTTCCGCTTCGGGGAGATTTGGAGTGACCCAGTCCACCACCGGCAGAAGTTCCTCCCGGACGGCTTCAATGGCATCCGGTTCCAGCAAAACGGCGCCGGAGGTGGCCACCATCACCGGGTCGCAAACCAGTTTCAAATGAAACTCCCTGACCAGCGCGGCCACCCGGGAGACGGTCCCGGCCTGCAGAAGCATGCCGCTCTTCACGGCCTTGACGGGAATCGCTTCCAGCACCGCCCGGAGCTGAGCCTCCACGCCCTCCGGCGGGATGGCATCGACCCGGGAAACGCGGAGGGGGTTCTGGGAAGTCACGGCGGTGATGACGCTGCAGCCATAGACGCCATAGGCGTTGAAGGTCCGCAGGTCGGTCTGAATACCGGCGCCGCCGCCGGAATCGCTCCCGGCGATAGTGAGAGCGGAAGGATAATATTCGGAAGCGCTGTTTTTCTTTGATTTCGGCATTTGTTTTTCTTCGGTTTCGGGATTATATTTGTGCATTTGCTTAAACTACTCCCAAAAAGGAGAAAAAACAACTTTCATGCGGACTTTACTTCAAGTTTTTTTGCTGTTTGCGGCCATGACGGCGGCGGCTTCGGTGAAAATTTCGCACCTGCCCCGGGCACGGGCGATGGCCGGAGCGGCGGCGCTGGTGACCGATGCGGAGGGCCTCCTCCGGCGGGTGTTGCATTTCAACTACCCCAAGGGGTGTGAACTCATTGTGATTTTCGTCCCGGAATACCGGACGCCGGCCCCCCTGACCCGCAAAGGCCTCCAGTGGTATCTGGAGTGCCATGGGCACGATCTGGAGCGTTTCTGCTCCGACAAGGAACTGAATCGGCTCTTCTCCGCCATGACGGCGGCAGGCTACGGCCTCTCCATGCCAGCCAGAACGGACTTTCTGCCGGCGTGGGTGACGGCGGCGTTCCGGGAACAACTGCAGGCCTCCAAGGCGAGGGAGCAGGTATTCCGGGGAAACCGCAGCGCCCTCTCCTTCGGCGCGCTGCTGGAACGGCCATCCGGGGTGGATTTCCGCGGGATCCTGCGAATGAACCCCGGTAAACTCTCCCCCTCCGAGGAGAAACTCCACCGGGAGACCGCCCGGATGACCCTGGACGTGGCGGCATCCCGACACCTCCTGCGCCCCCTGCTGACCCGCTGTGCGGCGGGTGATGCGGAGAATGCCATGGCGGAATTCGAGCGTGCTTTCGCCGCCGCACAGAAGGAAAAGGAGTTCAATGCGGCCATGCTGAAGGCCGGCAGGGCCTGGATGTGGAGGGAAATCTTTCCCCGTCCGGCGGAACAGCTCCGAAGGGAACTTCAGGAGTTCCGCAGCGCCTTCCCCCTGCCGGAACTGGACGATGCGGGCAAACCCACCGGGAAGCAGCAGGTCCTCTCCCTGAAGCAGGCGATGCCTCTGCTGGCCCAGCGCTCCGATGGTCAACAGCTGGCACGGAAGGCCCTTCAGCGCCTCCACGAACTGTCCCAGCAGGACGGACGCTGGTCCCGGATCCACTTCCTGGAGGCCACGCAACTGGTGGCGAGCCTCCTGAAAATTCCGGAGAAGTCCGCCGAATTCGAGGCGTATCTGGACCGGATGGATGCACAGTTCCGACAACGGCAGAAGACGGAGGAATTCCTCTCTCTGGAGGAGCAGAAACATGCACCGGCACGGATGTTTTTCCGCTACTCCCTTGCGGAGGCGGCCGCTCCCTCCGCCGCCGAAACTCCGGAATTGGTCCGCTGGCTGGAAGCGCAGAGCAGATGAATGCGATAAGAAAGGCAAACCCTTTTTCATAAAAGCGAGGCAATCTATGCAGATGATGGAATGGAAAAAACTGATCTCCCCCCACCGGGTCGGCAGTACGGACCCGGGCCGTATCCTCCATGACCGTTCGCCCTTTCAGCGGGACTTCGACCGGGTGGTCTTCTCCGGATCCTTCCGCCGTCTCAAGGACAAGACGCAGGTCTTTCCGCTGGTGAAGGCGGATTACGTCCGTACCCGGCTGACCCACAGCCTGGAGACCAGTTCCATCGGCCGCTCCCTCGGGACTGCCGCCGGAGTTTTCCTCTGCGAGCACTTCGATCTCAACGGGGCCCATCCCAGCGACATCGGGTCCGCGGTGGCGGCCGCCGCCCTCGCCCACGACATCGGGAATCCTCCCCTCGGCCACGCCGGCGAGGAAGCCATCGGCTACTGGTTCGAACACTCCCCCGTCGCTCTGGAAATGCGGGAGAAGATGACTCCGGAGGAGATCGCCGACATCTCCCATTTCGACGGCAACGCGCAGGGATTCCGGGTCATGACCCATCTGGAGATGCCCGATCAGGCGGGCGGGATGCAGTTGACCTGCGCCACCCTCGGAGCCTTCACCAAGTATCCCTCCGCCTCCGTCGTCGCCCAAAAGCCGGGCGGCGTGGCAGGCAAGAAATTCAACTTCTTCCAGACCGAGCGGGAACTTTTCGCCGAGGTCGCGGAGAATTGCGGCCTGCTGGAGATCTCCCGCTGGTCGTGGTGCCGGCATCCGCTGGCCTACCTTGTGGAAGCCGCAGACGACATCGCATACCTCATCGTGGACTTCGAGGACGGTCAGCGTCTGGGCATGATCGACTATCCGGAACTGGAACAGGCCTTCCTGACCATCATTGATTCGCAGGATGCCTTCGACTACGTGCGGACCGTGAGATCCACGGTCCGGAAGGTGGAGTACCTCCGTGCCCGGGCCATCGGGAAACTGGTGAAGGAGGCGGCCAGGGTATTCATNNATTCATCGACCACCACGATGAACTGCTTTCCCGTCGCCTTGAAAAACCCTTGCTGGACTACCTTCCCTGTCAGGAGGTGCTGAATCACATCCGGAATACCAGCGTCCGCAAGATCTACAACGACCGGAGCGTGGCGGAGGTCATTGCCGCAGGATTCGAGATGGTGTCCGGCATGCTGGACATCTTCATGCCCTGCATCAATGAACTTGCCCAAAACGCCACCGACGGCACGCCCATCAGTTCCCGGAGCCGGAGGATGACGGCGATCCTGCCGGATTTCGGCGGCAACATCGGCGACGAAAGCTGGAAATTCGATCCGGCGATCCGCATCCACCGGGTGTTGGACTACGTCGCCGGGATGACCGACTCCTATGCCGTCTCGCTCTATCAGCGGCTGAAGGGGATCTCGCTATGAGTGTCCTCCGGTATCCTCCCGTCCCCCGCTTGTTCCGGGGAAAGATGCTCTCTGCCGCAGCGGCGCTGCTGGGAGCGCTTTTTCTGGAGCCGGGTTGTGCCCATGAGCGGACCGTCATCCGGCACGACTCCTCCACCATCTCCTACGGACTCAAAAACGATGCCTCCCGTCACTCCGTCCGGTCCAGACACAGGGCCCGGAGGGAAGAGCCCTCTGAAAAAAAACAGAAAATCCTGAAAAATCCGACTCCTGGCTTGGAAAATCCAACCGGGAAGCCTCAGAATATGAACATGGATTCTCTGCGCTCCATCCTCACCGGGGCGCCGATGAAGGGCGGTTCCGGAGCTTCCGGGGCATCGGTGCCGCCGCCTCCCCCTGTACCATCGCAGGGCACGGGCAATTCCTCTGCCGGCCACGCCGTGCCGCAGACCCGAGACGTCCCCCTGCCGACCCGCTGACGCAAAACTTCACACAAAAAAAGGAGCGCAACCGAATTCTTGGCCGCGCTCCCGTTTTTTGCAGGGGGATGATCTAACGCAGATAGTTGATCAGCGTCTTGAGGTTGGCGATGAACTCCGGATTGGTGGTCGCCGCCTCGAAGTGACCCGGCAAAATGTTGACGACGGTGCCGCCCCACTCGTTGATGTTCTCCACCACCTGCGGGAAACTTCCGGTGGAGATGTTGGTGCTCATCAGCACCCACATGGGAGAGGTCTGCTCCAAGTTGGTGTAGATCTCATCCACTTCAGTGAAGTTCATGGGAACCAACTTCTTCGCCAGCGGATGCCGGCTCTTGCTGACCGTCACGAGGAAGGGTTCCTTGGGGTGGACGCTGGGCTCAATGTTGTCCGGATCGCCGGGACGCACCCAGCGGAAACCGGCGTTCCTCCGCCACCAGTCGCAATGCCAGAAAGCGGAACTGGCTCCGTGGATCAGCAGAAGCGGCTTGCC
>DCGG01000036.1:4552-8057 GCA_002315455.1 Lentisphaeria bacterium UBA1784 | reverse complement strand
GTAGGCTTTCACCGCGGCGCAGGCGGCCTCGTCCGGGAGCGGCTGATTGCAGGTGCTGGCGATCATGTTCAGCACCAGCAAGTCGCAATCCTTCACCAGATCAAACTTGGTAAAGGCGCTCCAATCGTTCTCGAAGAACTGCATCTCGGGGAAATCCCCCTTCAGCAGATCGAACTCATGTTGTCCGGGATGAGTCCCGAAGTGATCATCCGCAACAAAAAGGATCATTTTTTGAACCTTTCTTCAATGGATTTCTTGTAGCATTTGACCCGGTCGCACTCCGGACGGCAGCGATAGAACTCGTCCAGAGGATAGCAGCCGGAGACCATGCCGCCCCGGGGCGCCGTGGTGCAGTCGCCGAAGGTCCGGCAGATCTTGCGCTTCTCCAGGGGGCGTCCCGCCAGCGTGTCGGCGCAGATGCCGGGATAGGAGAGCACCAGCCGCCCGATGCCCACAAAGTCCGTCTTGCCCTCCCGCACGGTGGCCTGCCCGATCTGGGTCAGGAACTCCTGCAGACAGGTGTAGCCCGCTCCGATGAAGAGCATGCCGGAATCTTTGAAGTGCTCCTTGACCTTGGCCACCGTCCGGATCTGCCGGTCGGCGCCGATGAGAGGCTCCTCCGGCGGCAAGTAGCCATCCGAGACCGGATAGTAGGCGGGCCGCTGGAAGTGAGGATTGTAGTAGGGACTGCAGACCGTGGTGCAAATAAGGTCCACGCCGAGACTCCTGGCCAGTTCCAGAAAGCGGATCGGTTCCGTGAGGTCGGCTCCGAGGCCGGTTCCGTCGCCGCCGAAGGCATAAGTGTAGTGCCCCACCTTGTTTTCGCCCCGCTCCATGGGGATGCCAACCCGGTCGGCGCCCGGCTCGAAGGGCAGGCAGTCGAAGAGAGAGAAACGCATCCCGATGTCGAGACCGGGGGCGCGTTTGCGCACCTCCGCCACGATGTCGCGGAAGAAGCGGGTCCGGTTCTCAAAGGATCCGCCGTACTCTCCGGGACGGGTGAAAGCGCTGAGAAATTCGTGGCCAAGGTAGCCGTGAGCCATCTTCACGTCCACGAAGTCAAACCCCGCCTCCTGCGCCAGCGCGGCGGCGTCTCCGAAGGCCCGGATGATCTCCTTCACGCCCGCGTCGCTGACCACGTTGGCCGCGGAGCAGTGAAACCGCTCATCCAGCAGAGGATGGCAATAGGCGGTGACCGATTCCAGTTTGGCATCGTCGTGGGGGTGGCTGAAGCGCCCGGAGTGCGTGAGTTGGAGGCCGATGAGCAGATCATCGGCGGTGCCGAACTTCTCCTTGTGCAGCGCCACCATCTCTTCCCGGAGCGCCTTGATCTTGGGCATGGTGGAGGGGGTGATCATCAGCTGACGGGTATTGCTCCTTCCGGACTCCATGACCGCGCAGGCCTCGCATCCGAAGAGGAGTTTCGCACCGCTGGCGGCAAAATTCAGCCAGCGGCGGCGGGTCAGTTCCGTGGGGGCGCCGTCTGCGGCGCAGTCCCAGCCCTCCATGGGCAGGATGCACCAGCGGTTGCCGATCTTGTGTCCCCGCCAGACCTCCGGAGCCGCCAGAGGCGAATCCGGAGCCGGCAGGATAGCATCGTCCACCGTGAGCTGAACGCCGATCTCACGCAGGTGGGCGCGGAACTCCTCCGCGCTCTTGAACCCTGCAACTTTGGGATAGACTGCCATGGGAGTTGCTCCTCAGCGATAGATCTTGCGGTTGCGGTAGTCCGCCCAGACGTTCTCGAACCATCCGTCGGTGTGGGGGATGGGACGGCGGGGGACGAACTCATGCTTGAACTCCTTGCCGTCAAAGACGCTGGTCAGCAGCATCCGGCGGAAAGAGGGATCTTCCGGGACCATCTTGCCGTTGGCATCCAGCACTTCGCCGGACCCCCGGGAACCCACGCCCGCCTGCACCTGGAAGAGGATGGCAGAGAGGTATCCCCAATGGGAGAGCGCCAGCTGGAAGTTCATGACGCCATTGGCTCCGGCAGTGGCCGGATAGCCTTCGCGGACGATGTCGAGATAGAGCTTTTTCGCGGCTTCCACGGCACCGGGGAGTTCCGCAACACGGCGTAGGTGTCCGGCGTAGGTGGTCATGCGGTTCTGAAGTTCCTTGCGGTCGGCCAGCCAGTCGCGGGTACCGGAGAGGCGCTTCTGCCAGTTTTCGATGATCTTCCCTGCATCGGCGGCCACGGCATCGGCATCCAGAACGTCGTTCCGGTCGCACTTGGCGATGAACTCCGCCGCGCGGAATGCGCCCACCTGCCCCGCGTTCAGCGCGGAACCGCCCGGACGGGCGACGCCGTGAGAACCATTGACCTCTCCGATGGGGAAGAGGTGGGGAATGGTGGTGGATTCATACCAGATGGAACCGGCCAGTCCGCCGTTGTTGTGCTGGGCGCAGACGGCGACTTCGAGAGGTTCGGTCTCCAGATCGATGTTGTGATCCTTGTAGAGGGAGATGGCACCGGGATTCATCTTCTGAAGCCGTTCCAGCGGGGTCCCGAAGAGGGCGCCGGAGCGGTCCAGATAGTTGCGGGCCTCCTCGGAGAGCTTGCCGAAGTCCAGATTCACCGGATTGCTCCGGAAATCCAGCCACACCCGGCGACCCTTCTCGCTGGTCTCCTTGTGGACCAGCAGGTCGATGATGGAGGAACCCTGCTCCGCCTTGCGCACGTCAAAGGGCCACTGATAGCCCTTCAGGAAGACCATGGAGTTCAGCAGACCGTCGTCGTCCTTGAAGTAGTCCTTCAGGAACTCCCGCTCATCGGAACCATCCTGCTCGGTGGAGATGAAGCGGGGCAGCACCTGCATGTAGGTGCCGGAGACGTTCCAGCGGAACTTGATGGAAGCCAGCCCGTACTGGGATTCCGGCAGATTCTGCGCGGCGGCGCCGATCTTGAGGGCAAGACCGATGGCTCCGCTGTGGCCCACGGGATAGACGCTCTGACTGTAGAGGCCACCGGGACCGCCCACTGCAAAGACGGTGTTGTCGGCGATGACGGTCTCAAAGGTCTTGCCGTCGTTGTCGAAGACCACCGCTCCTGCGGCCCGGCCCTTGCTGACCAGAAGTTCCGCTACGGTGCGGTTCTCGGCAATCTCCACCTTGGCGGCCTTCACCGCACGGATCAGCGCGAGGCACAT
Source organism: Lentisphaeria bacterium UBA1784 (assembly GCA_002315455.1). Classification (GTDB taxonomy): domain Bacteria; phylum Verrucomicrobiota; class Lentisphaeria; order Victivallales; family Victivallaceae; genus UBA1784. Next base: position 4,908 of record DCGG01000036.1, on the reverse strand, counting down.
CTCCTTGGAGGTGTAGGGTCCGCAACTGGTGGCGCGGCGCAAGGGGTCATGGTCGGTGCGGTAACCGATGTACTGCCCGAACTCGTCGGTGGGAAACGGCACCCCGAGGTTGGCAAGATTCATGAAGCAGCGAAGAGAGAGAGCGCTCTCCACCAGAGCCACGTCGCCGTGTACGGCACCGGGCTCGAAGTAGGTCTTGGCCAGCATTTCGGGGGAATCCGGCTCCTCGCCGTAGACGCCCAGTTTATAGTAGGTCTGCTTGTCGCTTCCGGTGTTGATGGAAGTTCCCCGCTTCAGGCCTTCGGAGAGCAGGAGGATGTCCTCCACTCCCTCTGCCTTCAACCGGAGCGCGGCGG
>DCGG01000036.1:2616-4519 GCA_002315455.1 Lentisphaeria bacterium UBA1784 | reverse complement strand
CGGCGCCGGACCCGATAACCAGAGTGTTTACCCGTTTCGTCTTCACAGCCGGACGACCTCCAGGCCGCCGCCCACGTTGATGACCTGCCCGGTGGAGTAGCCGATGTCGCCGCGGACCATCATGGCCACGGCCTTGGCGATGTCCTCGGGATAGCCCCAGCGGGGCTGAAGGGTCAGACCTTCGGCGATGAGTTTGTCGTACTTCTCCTTGACCACGCTGGTCATGTCGGTGGCGATGACGCCGGGACGGATCTCATAGACGTTGACGCCGTACTTGGCCATCTCCACGGCGAAGAGCTGGGTGACCATGGCCACGCCCGCCTTGGAGATGCAGTATTCGCCGCGGTTGGTGCTGACCACGGTGGCGGAGCAGCTGGCGATGTTGACGATGACGCCGCTCTTGCGCTCGGCGAAGTGACGGCCAACCAGCTGGGAGAGGAAGAAGGTTCCCTTGAGGTTAATGCCGAGAACGAAGTCGAAGCTCTCCTCGCTCATTTCCAGCAGTCCGGCACGGACACGGGGAGCAACGCCGGCGTTGTTGACGAGGGCGTCGATGGCGCCGAAATCGGCGATGATGGAGTTGACGGTATTGACCCGGCACTCGGCCTTGGAGATGTCGCAGAGGTAATACTTGGCCTTGACGCCGTACTTCTTCTCGATCTCCGCGCACTGAACGGCGCCGTCCTCTGGCTTCTTGAGGTCGCAGATGGCGACGTTCCAACCTTCGGAAGCGAGTTTCTCGGCGATGCCGGCGCCAATGCCGCGCCCGGCTCCAGTGATGACAGCAGTCTTGTTGGACATAGAGTACCTCCTGTTACAAGTTTAGGTTGCTGATATTTTGGTGATTTTTGAAATCTTCTGACCGAAACGGCCTTTCCCTGCTCATTTATGTTAACAAATTCCGGGGGGAGCGCTCCGCTCCAACACTCTTTGTTGCACGCCTTTAAGATAGCATGAAATGCACTTGTTTACAAACGGGAAAGCATCTGATTTGCGGGAAAAATCCGGAGCCGGCCGGAAATCTTCTGGCGCCGCGAGAGCAGCGGGAGGGCCTGGAATGGCGAGAGTGTTGAAAACAGTGAGATCGTTGAGCGGATCGCGGCGTCTGCTTCTTCCGGTCTTCTCCGCGCCCCCAAAGTCTCCCGCTATTGCCCCAGTTTCAGTTTGTCGAAGGAGCGCAGAAGGGCGTAGCAGGCCTGCGCCTTCGGCACCGAGATCTCGTGAGCCCGGGCGAGGCGCACCATGTTTCCGAGGATTGCCTCCACTTCCACGTGCTTTCCGGCAAGAACATCCTGAAGCATGCTGGTCTGATACGCCGGAAAGGTACGGGTGTATTTCAACTGCTGTTCCGCATCGGTCCGGGAGAGACGGACTCCGCAGGCGTTGGCCACCGCCACCGTCTCCAGCATCAGGTCGAAACAGAGCTGTTCCAACTCGGAACCGTCGCACATCTGCCGGGTATCCGCGCCGCCGGCCAGCACCGACACCGGATTGAAGGGCAGATTCCAGATGAGTTTCCGCCAGCGGGCCTCGGCGATGTCTTCCATGAGGGTACAGCGGATCCCGGATCGTTCCCACAGCGCCGCCAGCGCCCGGGCTTCCCCGGAAACGCCCTTGGGATAGACGCCGAACTCCAGCCGTTCGGCGCCCTTCTGAAGCACCTGCGCCGGAGCCGGCCGGGATCCCCCGATGTAGGCCACGGCGCTGAGCAGTTGGTTGTCGGGAAAGGCGGCAGCGATCTCGGATTCGATGTCGATGCCGTTCTGAATGAGCATGATGACGGTCTTTTTCGACCGGATGCAGGGACGGAGCAGAGCCACGCGATCGATCCCGGCGAGGATCTTGCAGGAGAGGATCACACAGTCCGCCGTGCCCTCGAATTCCTCCGGAGAGTGCAGGATCC
>DCGG01000036.1:0-2601 GCA_002315455.1 Lentisphaeria bacterium UBA1784 | reverse complement strand
TGCCCGCGATCGCTTCGGACCTGAAATCCGCCCTGCTTTACCGCGGCATCGTGATCCCGGCGGGAGACCACCTCCACCTCTGCCCCCGCCTGCACGAGCCGGGAGGAGAAATAAAGCCCTACGGCTCCGGCACCCACCACTAAAATGCGCATGTCACACCTCCCCGAAGATCACGGTCCCGAGCCGGAGGATGGTACCTCCGCACTCCAGCGCCCGGGGCCAATCCCGGGTCATACCCATGGAGAGTTCCGGGAACTTGGCGCCGGAGGCTTTCTCCAGTTTGTCCCGCAGGTCCCGCAGACCGGAAAAGACCGCACTTTGAGCGGCATCGTCGGCGTCAAGGGGCGCCATGGTCATGAGGCCGATCATGGTGAGATTTCTGCATTGGACCGCTTCCGCAGCGATGGCGAAGGCCTCCTCCGGAGAGCATCCGCCCTTGGACTCCTCGCCGGAAATGCTCACTTCCAGCAGAATGAGAGGATGCTTCCCCTCCTCGCCGGCGATGCGGTCGATGCGCCGGAGCAGTTCCGCGCTCTCCACCGAGTGGATGACGTTCGCCAGCCGCACCACCTTGCGGACCTTGTTGGCCTGCAGGGGGCCGATGAAGTGCCAGCAGATATCCTTGGGGAGGACCTCCGCTTTGGCGGCGAGGACAGGCTCCCGGTTCTCGGCGAATTCGCGCAGGCCTCCGTCATAGAGGTCGCGGATCACCTCCGCGCCGACGGTCTTGGAGACCGGCAGGATCCGGGCTTCTCCGGGTTTTCTGCCGCAGGCGAGGGAGGCGGTCAACACCTCTTGAGAGAGTTCTCTATATTTTTCAAGCGGAGTCATGGGTCAGCGCGCCTCCAGCATCAGTTCGCGGAATCTGGCTACGTCCGCCTTGGAGAAGCCCCGTGCGAGAACGTAGGATTCGATGCGGTCGTTGATGGTCTTGCCGGGGTAGTTGTCGAAGACCTTGTACAGTTCGGCGATGCGTGGCCAGCTGAAGCCGGGATTGGGATTCCAGAAGATGGTGGATTCCCAGTCCTGAAAGAGCAGATCCTCCGGCACGCCGAGGAGTCCGTTGAGGATGAAGGCGAGAGTCCCGGTGCGGTCCTGCCCCGCGATGCAGTGGAAGGCGATGGGATAGTTCTTCTCATCGAGGAAGATCTTGAAGTCCTCCGTGAAGGCCTTCCTGCCGAACTCCGTGTCCAGTCCGCCGTAATGGGAGGAGGAAATATGAAACCAATGGACGGTCTCTCCCGCAGGGGAACCGGTCATGCCGGCGCACTCCTCGTCGGTGCGCAGGTCCAGATCGCTGCGGACGCCAAGGTCCTCTGTGAAGTAGCGCAGACCCTCCGGCGTGAAGCGGTTCTTGCCGGGGGTGAAGCGCCCGGTGGCGATGGCGAGACTTTTCAGTTGCGCCTTCTGCTTTTCATAGAGTTTTTTCGCCACTTCGGAACGGGAATAGCGCTTGGGAAGCGGTCCGAGGCTCAATCCCCAGCCGTCAGAACCGGAACCCACCGGGATCACCAGCAGGTTCATCCCCTTCTTCACGGCGAGATTGATGGTGTGGTTGGAGCGGCCCATGCGGGTCCCCTTGTTACCGCAGTCCATCAGATCGAGAATCATCTCCCCGTTGAGGAAGACCCGGGAGTACCAGTCGGCGCCGAACCCTACCTGCATGATCCCCTCCTCTCCGGATTTGAACTGCCGGAAGAAGATGGCGGTGTATCCCGGCTTGGGCGCAGGAAAGCAGAAGGCGAACTTGCCGTTGGCGGAAACGGTCTGCGGCTTGGCGCCGAAAAGAGTCTTGGGAATGGCGGTCATCCCCTCCAGCTGCATGAGGTCGGCTTTGGTGAGTTTCCGGTCGGGACGGAACACGATCCACTTCATATCCATGCCGTAGGAGAGATACCGCGCGGGAGACCACTTTTTGCGGTCCCGGTCGGCGCGGTACTTCTTCTGGAGTTGAGAGAGCCTCTCCAGCTGATGGGCCATGACGGGGTCCTTGGCGCGGAGTTCCGCGTCCGCAGTGGAAACGGGACTGGCGTTGCTGTTCATCCCGGCGGTACGGTAGATGCGTCCCTGCTTCACCCGGACGCCGAAGGAGGTCATCCGTCCGCCCAAGTCCCGGACGTTGGGGACCTCGTCCACCTTCAGAAGACGCGGAGCGATATCCTCGGTGGAGAATTCGCCGCTTTTATCTTCGCACTTCCAGCGGTAGGCGGCGGCGATCTTCAGGTTGCAGAGGGCAAGTTTGCCCTCCTTCGCCTCCGCGAGAACGTAGGCGGGGACCGTCACAGAAAGGGCGCGGATGGTCAGCGTCTTGCTCTTTTCCGCGGGATTTCCGGACTCCGTCAACGTGAAGGAGCCTTTTTCCGGCACGTCGAGAGAGACGACCTGCGGATGCCAGTTCACGGCGAGTTCCTTGCGTTTGGCTTCGTCGCCGAAGAAGGCTTCCCGCTGATCCCGGGGCATGGCGAGGTAGGATTTCTGCGGGGGGGAGAGCAGAGGCAACGGCGCCGCCGCACCCAAAAACAAAGAGAACGCAAATAATACAGGCAGAAACAACGCCCAAAACCGGATGTTCTTCATGAAGAGGTTCCTTATCTTTGCCGA
>DCGG01000035.1 GCA_002315455.1 Lentisphaeria bacterium UBA1784 | reverse complement strand
TCGCCAGGTGGGCGACGATGGCCATGTCGTGGGTCTCCTGGATGCTGGCGGCGCTGGTCATGGCGAAACCGGTGGCGCGGCAGGCCATCACGTCGGAGTGATCTCCGAAGATGGAGAGGCTCTGGGCGGCGAGGGCGCGGGCGGTCACGTGGAAGACGCAGGGGAGCATCTCGCCGGCGATCTTGTACATATTCGGGATCATCAGCAGGAGGCCCTGGCTGGCGGTGTAGGTAGTGGTGAGGGCACCGGCGCTCAAGCTACCGTGCACCGCACCGGCGGCACCGGCCTCGGACTGCATTTCAGCGATGTTGATCACGTCGCCGAACATGTTCTTCACGCCCTTGGCGGCCCAGCCGTCGGCGTACTCAGCCATCGGCGAGGAGGGAGTGATCGGGTAGATTGCGGCGACTTCGCTGAATGCGTAAGCCACGTAGCTGGCGGCATAATTGCCGTCAATGGTCTGCATTTTTTTGGCCATTGCGATCTCCTTGTTTGGATTTGGTTATTGGTTATTTTTCAATACGAATATTGTACACTATGGTGCAATCCATTTAAAATACACCGGAGACACCCTTTTTTCAAGAAAAAAGAGAATGATTTGCGGCAACTTTTCTTTTCGCACGGGAAAAGGAAAGTCCGCCCGAACTGCCGACCCGGCCCCCGCGGGACCGGCTTGATGAGAAAACATCACCTTCCGGATGGACCGAAAACGGAACGGATCGCCTCCAAGTAGCCGAACTTGTTCCTGATATCCGGCTCCAGATAACTGCCTTCGGTCCACTCATTCCACGCGTTGATGGTGATGATCCGGTACTCCGGCGGAGCCTGACGGATGAAGGCCGCGCACTTCTCCAGCGCCTTGCGGAACTGCTCCGGAGTGGTCTTCATCACCGGGCAGAAGGGGTATCCGTGGTTCAGCCAGGGCTCATCCTGGCGGGTCCGGGGCGAGGAATCCCATCCCATGGTGACGTTGGGGAAATAGGGGACGGCGTAGCGGTTGCGGCATTCCTCCCAGTAAACTTCATTGACGGTCTGCGGGACCTCGTACTCCGTCTCGGGGAAGTCTTTCATGTCGATGTGGTGCTGCCAGACGTAGCTGATGATGCTCTGCGCGCCGGAGACCCGGATCATCTCCTCGGGGCTGGTGACGGTCTTCTCGCCGGGCAGGATGTGGATCCCCCACAGGATCGCCGTCAGGTGCAGGTCCGGGAAACCCGCCTGCACGGTCTTTTCCCGGAAGCGCACCAGAGCCTTCCGGGCGACGTCCCAGCCGCCGATCCCCTCCACGAAGCCGGCCATTTCGTAGAGCATGAACCATGGAGCACCGTTGATCTTCCAATAGGAGGGATGGGCAAAGTGCTTCTCAATGACGTAGTCGGTCATGCGGTCGAACTCTTCGTAACTGATGGCGCCTTTGAAGACCAGCGGCGACTCATGGGCGTGGTTCATGGGGTGGATGTTGTTCCAGTCGTGATTGGCCCACATGAGGGAGTAGCGGATGCGTCCGTTGTTGGGAGCGCCGAAAAGCCCCCGGGTCAGCGCGCGCTCCATGAAGGGTTTGCCGTCGTACCAGTACCAGTCGAAGAGGAAGCCGTCCACACCGTAGTCGGCGGCGGCATTGATCTTTTTCGCCATGACCGCCGGGTCGGACTCGTCCTCAAAGCCCCAGAGCGGGACCTTGGGCTGATCGTGTCCGGGGAAGCGGGGCCGGGCGTTTTTCACCAGTTCCCATTCGCTCCATCCCTTGCCGTGGATGGCTTCGTGCCGGGGATCGGGGGAGAAGTTGGGGAAATAATACGCCGCGAGCTGCGGGCGTCCGGGCTGTTGGGAGAAGTCTTTCATCTTGCCTTACTCCATTGGTTGTCTTTTATGGTGACGTCTTTGTCTTTGTGATTGCGCAAATAAAGTTGTTTGAACTCGCCCCTGATCTGATTTCCGGAGACGGTCCCGCCCCGGATGTTCCGGATGCGGAACACGGTGCACTCCTGCGGAGTCCCGGCGGTGATACGGTTGCCGGAGACGGTGAGGTCGTCGCAATTGTCGAGGCAGAACACCGGGCGTTTCCGTTTGTCCGGTCCGAAGACGGTGACGTCGTTGTCGATGATGCGGATGTGTTCACAGTTGCGGAAGCCCTCCGGGTCAGGTTCGCAGTTCACCCGGTCGAACTGCTGTTTGAACCAGAACACGGTCTTCGCCTTGGAGCGGAACCGGTTCCCCTTCACCAATATGTTCCGGGGGAAATGGGACTCCATCCCCTCCTCGTACATGGAGAAGGCGAAGAGATCCGCATTGTCCAGCGAATCCTCGAATGTGTTGCCGGTGATATCCACGTTGCGGCCGCCGGGGAGCACCCGGGAGAGGCCGTGGCTGAAAAGATTGTCCCGGATTACCAGCCCGTGCAGTTCCCGCTCGGGAAAGAAGACCCTGTCCAAGCGGTCCTTGCGCTTCAATGCGTCCCGGGTGCCCAGTTGCGGGAGATCCTCCTTGCAAACAAGCCGGTAGCGCCTGTTCTCGCCGGGCTTTTCGGGCGGAAGCGGCTCCACGCGCTCCAGTTCCGCCTCCCGGTCCACGAAGGAGTCTCCGCGGCTGAAGCGGAAGATCGCCACCCTGCGGTACTTCTGCAGTTCCGCAGGGAAAAGATCATTCCCCCCCACGATCAGTTCCCGGCCGTTTTGGGAGAGGATCGGCTCCATGACGCCGTGGGTGTTGAAGAAGTCGTCGCCGATATTGCGAACGGTGCAGTTGCAGACCAGACCGCCGAAGCCGCTGCGCAGAAAGAAGCCGTCGGCGGCAGTGCTGACGTAGCGCCCCGGTTCCGGGATGATCTGACAATCCGAGATGAAGAAATTATCCGCTCCCCGTGTCACAAAGGCGCCGCAGGGAGAGTCAAAAAGCTTCAGCCGTTCCAGCCGGGTCCGGGCGCTGGTGTTGATCTGGACCGCCGGGTCCGCCCAGGTGCGGGCGTAGTAAGTGACGTGCATCCCCTCCTGATAGTTGTCGCAGAGCGGCAGAAATTCCCGGCATTTGACAAGGTACTTCCGTCCGCCGATGGGAGTGAGGACGGGTCCGCCCTGATGGGGAGCGGAGTTGCTCCCGGCAGGCCGGATGGAGCCGGGCAGGAGTTTCTTTGTGTGGACCCGGATCAAGCCCTTGAAGGCCCGGGCGCGGAAGTAGGGAGCCATGGGGTCCGCCCCCGGCCCGAACTCCACCTCCAGCTGATCGGGGCGAAGCACCTTGGTGATGACGCCGCTGACGGAGACGGAGGGACTGTAGTGGATCTCCAAGTCCGACACACCCACGTTGTCGCAGTCAATGAAAATCAGAGCGGAACTTTGGGGATCGTCCAGCAAGAGTTTGCTCCCCGCTTCTCCGAAGATGCGCAGGTCCTTTCCCTTGATGACCAGACCGCCGGAGGGGTGGCCGTCGATCCAGATCGTCGAACGGGTTTCGGGCGTGACCTCGGGGTAGAGTACGGGATCGCTCCGCAGAAGATAGGTTCCCTTGGGCAGAAACACCGCCCGGACCGGTCCCGCATCCGCCGCCGCGATGGCACGGTGAATCGCTTTCGTATCGTCGGTGACGCCATCGCCCTTG
>DCGG01000042.1:367-10905 GCA_002315455.1 Lentisphaeria bacterium UBA1784 | reverse complement strand
CGGGGCCGATAAAACACCGCACTCTCGTAGGTCAGAGAGCCCGTGGGCATGCTGTCACTGAAGAACTTGCGGGGCAGTTCGAACCGCTCCACCTTCAGGATCGTCCCCTTGCCGAAAGTCCGGCTATCCCCCACCACGATCGCCCGGGAAGCATCCCGGAGCGCCGCAGTGAAGATCTCCGTTGCGGAGGCGGAGAGTTTGCTGGTGAGCAGGACCAGAGGACCGCTGTACGCAACGGCGGGATCCGTATCCCGCTCCTGCGAGATCTTGCGGTTGACGTCCCGAATCTGCACCACCGGTCCGGTGGTGATGAAAAGCCCCGCCATCTGGATCGCCTCCAGCAGACTGCCGCCGCCGTTGCGCCGGAGGTCCATGAGGACGCCATCCACGTTCTTCTTCTTGAAGTCGGCGAGAATCTCCGCCACGTCCCGGCTACAGCGGCGGGCGTTCTTCTTGCCGTTGAATATACCGTCGAAGTCCGCGTAGAAACTCTTCAGCGTGATCACGCCGATCCTGCGTTTGCCGCGGGGCGTGGAAACGGTGCGGACCTCCCCCTTGGCGCTGCTCTCCACGAGGTCGATCTCCTTGCGGACCAGACTGATCTGGAAAGGCGCAGCATTCATCCCCTTCTCGCCGGGGATCACGGTGAGGGTCAGTTTCGTATCTTTCTTGCCCCGGATGTACTGCACCGCCCGGGAAACCGGCATGTCGATGAGATCGATGGTCTCGCCATTTTCCTGCGTGACGGCGACGATGCGGTCATCCACCTTCAGACGGCCGTCATTGGCCGCGGGTCCGCCGGGAACGAGGGCCACCACCCGGATCATGCCGTTGTCGCTGGAGAGGGTCGCCCCGATCCCGGTGAGGGAGAGGCTCATGTTGATCTCGAAATCCTCATCGTGTTTGGGCGCCATGTAGTTGGAGTGGGGGCCATAGACCTGCGCGAGAGTATTGAGGTAACTCTCGAGAATGTCCACCGGTTCCTTGGTATTGATCTCGTTGCGGAGGTCCCGGAGCCGGAGCAGGACTTTTTCCTCCGGGGTCCTCTGCTTCCAGAGTTTTGCGGATTCCTGATATTTCTTCGCCTCGGCATCCCCCTTCCCTGCGTCCCGGGTGATGGCCCGGTTGAGCAGGCGGTAGTAGAGGATGTCGTTCTTCAGGCGCTTGCGCCAGATCTCGTGGAGCGCCTTGTCATCTGCGGGCCGGGGCAGCTTGGTGCGGTCGGTCACAAACTCCTCGTCCACGGTGAAGTCGCAGGGAACTTTCAACATCTTCTCGGCGAAACTGAAGAACTCCTGATAGCGTTCCTGAAAGCGGCAATAGACGGCGAAGGGGAAGCGGTTATCCCCCTCCTTCAGCATGTTCCCCAGCTGGAAACGGTAGATGGAGAATTTTCGGATGTCTTCGTCAGTAAAAAGGCTCCGGGAAGGATCCAGTTCATCGAAGTAGCGGTCAAAGAGTTTCTCCCCCAGCGCCCGGTCGATGGGCTGACGGCGGTAGTGGTTCTTTTCCAGCGTCCTTGCGGTGAGCCGGGTGATCAGCGCAAGTTCACTCTCCTTGTACTGGCGCGCGGGAGCGGCAGAACAGGAAAGCGGCGCAGAAACGGCGCCCCAGAAAAGCAGCAACGCCGTTATGCACAGAACGAAACAGTTCATATTTTCTCCAAACGTTTTACACAGAATAAATCCTTAAAATATAATACGAATGCTTCCGAATTACAAATATTTCTTCTTCAAAAAAACGTTTTCTTCGTATTCCGGTGCATGGCCTTGGCGGCAACGTCCGCAGAGACGACGAACAGCCTCCTTCCCAAAGTGTCCGGCAAACCGCAAAAGACAAAATGATTTACATTCCCCGGCACGCTTGCGAATCCCGGCAGGAAGGGGCATGTTTCTTCCCGCGACGAGAGCGGCAATGAGCCGATCCCGGTGGATCGGAAAGTGGGGACACCGTTTCTCAATAGAGTTTCCGGATGATGCACTCCTGCGAAAGATCTGCTGACTGGAAGGTCACCGTGATCCCCTGATCGGAGACGTCCACCCGGGCGTATCCGTTGCCGTAAGACTCGAAATAGTCCCGGAGACGGCCCCTGCCCTCACGCTCGATGAAGCGAACGTTCTCCAGGTCCTTCTGGGAGTTCACGCGGGCGTTGCGCTTCAGAAAGTCCTTCCAGTACGCCTCGGGTCCGGTGACGGGGTCCCGGTAGTAGTTGTTGCCGGAGACCATGCTTGCAATCATCAGTTCCGAGACCATTCCGTTCCGGCCCTCGTACTTCAGGATCATGGTGCGGTGGCTGTGGCCGCAGAGAAAAATGCTCTTGAACTGCGAAGCGGCATCCACCACCATCTCCGTGGAAGGTCCGCCGCAGACCAATCCCGGATGGGTCAGCAGAAAAACGTAACGGTACTTGCCTGCGACCTCCTTTTTCAACTGTTCGAGCAGGTACCAGATCCAGGGGGAACCCTTGGTGTGGTAATCGCAGACGACGTAGAGGTCACCGCCCACCTCGAAAGTATAGTTCAAACCGGGACGGGGGTCCAGCTTCACCGGGAAGGGCTGCTTCGCCAGTTGTGCCCGCACCACCTGCTGAAAGGCTTCCGGTCCGCCGAGCCCCCAATCGTCATGGTTCCCGTTGGTGAGATAGAGCGGCAGCCCCGTGAGTCCGCAGACCCGGTCGATGGCCCGCTGCAGCGTGGCTCCGTGGGTCTTGGCATCGAAGGATCCGCCCTCGATCAGGTCGCCGCCGGAGAGGACCATCTTCACCTCGGAACCTTTGTGCCCGGCCATGTGCCGGAACATGGCATCAAAGGTGCCGGCGTACTTGTCGGCGCGGTGGATGTCCTTCCTGGTGCGGAAGGGATTGCTCTTGCTCATGTTGTAACTGTCGGCTTCCCCCAGATGGGTATCGGAGATGTAGTAGAAGGAGTAGTCCTCCCCTGCGGCCAGCGCAAGGAACGTCCCAGCGGCGATAAGAAACAGAACTAATTTCATGATTCGATTCCTTTTAAGCGGACGGTGCGTCAACGGACCTTCAGCACCACGGGCTTGGTCACTTTGGAATCCTTGCCGTGAAACTCCACCAGCACACCGCCATCAGAGATCAGGAACTTAGCATAGCCGTAGCCATTCAGTTCATAGACCTCCTTCAAATAGGGAATGTAAAACTTCTGAAGTCTCGCCTTGTTGTCTTTGCTCTTGGCGTAGTTTGGGGTCCACCACGCCCAGAACTTCTCAAGATCGGTATTGCCCAGTGCCATACGGCTGGTGGCGGAAGAGACGCAACTGCCAACGGAGATCTGCGCCATTTTTCCCCAAGGTCCATCGTACCGCATGAGGATGTTCCGGTGGCTGTGGCCGCAGAGGATGATGGCGTTGGTCCCGGAGAGCATCTCCGCCAGTTCCAGCCAGGTGCTGTTGACAAAGGGCATCACGTTGTTGTGGAGCACTACGAAAAGATAGCGGTATTTCGGCTTGGCCGTCAGGATGTTCCGGAGGAACCCCTGCCAATCGTTCTGCTTTCCCACAGTGTAGGTGTCGAGGAATACGTAGAGATCGCCGCCTTCCGTGAAGGAATAATTCGTGGCGAACACCGGCGCCGGAGCACGTCCGTGCAGTTCTCTGGCGATAAAGGGCAGTATCACTTTTTTGAAGGCTTCCGGTCCGCCATTGCCCCAGTCATCATGGTTGCCGTTGACGGGATACATGGGGACGGAGATGTACCGCTTGATCCGGTCGAGGGAACGCTTCAACTGCTCCGCATGGACCGCTTCGCCTTTCAGTCCGCCCTCCACGAGATCGGCGCATTCGACCATCAGCCGGGTGTCAGGATCGCAATTTGCGGCCGCATCGGCAAGGAGTTCCCCGATGGGCTTCTCCATCCGGTCGGCGAGGCGGATGTCCTTCTTGGTGCGGAACTTGGCCCCGGGGGAGACGTCGTAGGCAGACGCCTCTCCCCAGTGAAAATCCGACAGCATCAGGATGTTGTAACTCTCCCCCGCCATCAGCGATGCGCCGAGGCAAAGGCACGACAGGAAACAGATCCACGCTTTCATACGACCTCCATTATGAGTTATTTCAGCAAAAATGCGTACGACACGCTTCTCGCGGCAAAAAAAAGAGAAAGGCCCTCCAAATTCCCCCTTGCGATACGGAACCGTTTAACAACGCCGTTTTTCCCCACGAAAAAACCTCCGGCGCGTTGCAAAACGGCCGTTCACCGGACCTCAACGTTCCTTCAGATGGTTGAGGGCGGCGGCGATCCCGGCATAACTGCCGATATCCCCGCGGAGTGCGCTGGGCACAAGTTCGCAGGCCAGCCGCGGCTCCTCCCAGCAGAACCGGGGCAGATATTTGCGGATGGGGTCCAGATAGAGGTCACCAATAGCCCACGCCATGGTCCCGAGGATCAGTTTCTCCGGATTGAAGGTATTGATGAGAGTTCCGAAGGCCTGCGCATTCCGCAGGGCGATCTCATCCCAAAGTTTCAACGCGTAGGGGTCCTGCGCCCGGACCGCCTCAGTGAGGATGATCATGTCAATGGCCTTCAGGTCGCCCTTCACACGCTTCATGATCCAACTCTCGGGCTGGTCCTTCAGTTCCTCCCGAACGCGCAGAGCCACGGCCCGGCCGCCGCAGTAGGCCTCGTAACAACCCACCAGTCCGCAGGAACATTTGCGCCCGTTCAATTCCACGCAGGTGTGTCCCACTTCACCGGCGCTGAGAGCGCGGCCGCCCCGGACCAGACGCCCGGAAGCGACGATCCCGGCACCGATCCCGGTGCTCATGGTGAGGTAGATGAAGTCGCGGCAATCCCTGCCGGCGCCGAAAAACCACTCCGCAAGAGCGCCGCAGTTGGCATCGTTCTCAAAGCATCCGTCAATGCCGAGGTTGTCCCGCAGATACCCAAGGATGGGGACGTTCCGCCACTTGGGATTGTTGGGAGGAGCGATCATGATCCCCTTGGCGGCATCCGCAGGAAACGGCGCGGAGATGCCGAAGGCCTTCAGATCTTTGACCGCCACGCCGGCCTCCTTGGCCAGACGGTTGGCTTCCGCGACCAGCCGGGGCAGAACGTCCGCAGGGTCCGTGTCCACGTTCGGCAGTTTAACAGAAGCGAGGATCTTTCCTGAAGCGGTACCGATTCCGACCCCGATCTTCGTCCCTCCAATATCGAATCCCAACAGCATATCTTCCGGCATATTGACCTCCTTTTCAAAAAAAATGGCATTTTTCCACGCCTGAATGCGATTCGGCACTTGTAGAATATAATACCTGAATTATATTTATGAAAGTACACAACACAACAAACCAAGGAGAAATCTGCCATGTTTTCCGCTTTTTTCTTAGGAGCCGCCACATCCCCCGGTGTCTATTACGCATTTCAGTACAGTGACGTTGTGGGAAAAACCATCGTGGTGATCCTGCTCTTCTGCTCCATCCTCACCTGGAGCACCATGGTCGACAAGGCCGTCGGGATGCACCGGGCCAAAGTCCGTTCGCTGCACTTCCTCGCCCTCTTCGGAGAGCAGCAGAAGAAACTGGCTTCCCCCACCCTGCTCATGGAAGGCAAGAACGCCGTGGACCCCATCGGCAACATCTACTCCGCCGGAATGGAGAAACTTCTGGAGTTCTATGAGAAGGATTCCTCCGAGACCCGGATCAGTTCCGGCGGATACATCGCCCCATCCAAACTCTCCGAAGCCCAGTTCAACGCCATCGAAGCCGTGCTGGAGAGTGCCGTCTCCGGGCAGATCCAGCAACTTGAGACCCGCATCGGTCTTCTGGCCACGCTGGTCAGCCTCAGCCCCTTTCTCGGCCTCTTCGGGACCGTCTGGGGCGTGATGATGGCCTTCTGCGGCATCGCCGCCGCCGGACGGGCGGACTTCACCGCCCTCGCCCCCGGCGTGGCCGGTGCTCTGCTGACCACCGTGGCCGGACTGATCGTTGCCATCCCCTCCCTCATCGGCTACAATGCCCTGACCGCCAGCATCCGGAGTTTTACCGTCATCATGGATAACTTCGTGGAGTCCTTCCTGGTCCGGCTGAAACTGGAGCAGGTGGCGCTGGCCAAGGCGGAAAAGAAATCCACCGAACCGGGAGAATGACCCATGCGCAGCCGGAAAAACCGGGGCCGTGCCCCTCTGGCAGCGATGGACCAGATCAACGTCACGCCGCTGCTTGACCTGACGTTTCTGCTGTTGATCGCCTTCATGATCACCATGCCGCTCATGGAGTACGGCACCAGCATCAATCCGCCGGAAATGAACTCCGACAAACTGCCGGACGTGGACTTCAAGAGCATCACCATCACCAAACAGGGCACCATCATGCTGGACAAGGACGCCGTTTCCAGAGAGGAACTGCCCGGCAAACTCGCCGCCGTCAAAGCGGATAATCCCAAAGTCCAGCTTCTGCTCCGCTCCGACGGGGAGCGCTCCTACGCGGAGGTCATGGAACTGATGGCGCTGATCCGACGCAGCGGATTCGCCGACGTCACCTTGGTCACGCAGGCGGAGAAGTCCCCCAAATGAGTCTCTTTTCCCCGACAGAACCAAATTCATCCTTCCAGAGGAACGGGATTGGCATGCGGCGAATTCTGCCGTGGGTTATCGCCATCCACGTTTTGTTTCTGCTGGGACCACTGGCGTTGAGTTTCATCAGCCAGTTCTTTTCGCCGCCCAAGGAGAACGCCTTCAAGGTGAAACTGGGCGCTGACGAACCCTCTCACGCCCCCGAAGTCGGCATGCCGGAACGGAAGCGCCCTTCGCCGGAGCCGCCCGCGCCCGAACCGGAACCGGCACCGGAGCCGCCAGCTCCAGAACCGCCGGCACCGGAACCGCCAGCTCCCAAGCAGGAACCGGCCCCGGAGCCGCCCGCTCCAAAACCGCAACCGAAACCGCAGCCGAAACCTAAACCGAAGCCCAAGGCAAAACCGAAGCCCAAGAAGCAGGAAAAGCCGAAGAAACAACCGGTAAAAAAGACCGCTCCGAAAAAGACGGTGCAGAAACCGGTCCAGCCCAAGCGCACCGGCCGCCCGAAGAACGTGGAGGAGGCCCAGAAGCAGGTCTTCCAAGGCGGCGGAAGCAACTTCAATCCCAACGTGCCCATCGGCACACGGGACCGGGGACAGGCTTTCGGCAAGCAGGACAACAAGACCCCCATGGGCGGTCAGGATCAGGCAATGCAGGCCTATCTGGAAGGTGTGGGAAAGTACCTCAAGACCCGCTGGGCCGAACCATCCAAGGCGTTCATCGGGGATACGCATCCGCAGGTGCTGATCGAGATCTCCATCGGAGCCGACGGGAGGGTCCTCTCCTGGAAGATCCTGAAGCCCAGCGGAAATCACCAGATGGACGATTCCGTCAAGCGGATGCTGGAACACCTGGACCGGGTCCCAGCGCCCTCCAAGGGCGCCGTCACCGGCGAGTTCATCATGCAGGTCGAAGACTGATCTCCGGCGATACGAAAACTCCCCTTGCCTCCGTACAAGGAAGCAAGGGGAGTTCTTTTTTTCCGAAGAAACCGCCGATCCTACGCAGAAGCCAGCGGATCCGCCGCCGCCTCTGCGAACTTCGCCCGGAATTCACCGAAGGTGCCCGCTTCCAAAGCGGTCCGGATCCGGCGGGCAAGATTCAGATAGTAGTGCAGATTGTGCAGCGTCAGCAGACGCAGTCCGAGGATTTCGTCCACGTTCAGCAGGTGGCGGATGTAGGCGCGGGTGAAGTTCCGGCAGGCGTAACACTGGCACCCCTCCTCGATGGGGCAGAAATCCCGGGCGAACTTCGCCGCCTTCACGTGCATCACCTGACCGTATCCCACGTAGGCGGACCCATGCCGTCCCATGCGGGTCGGCAGGACGCAATCGAACATATCCACGCCCCGGGCCACGTTCTCGACGATCTGCCGGGGCGTACCCACACCCATCAGATAGCGGGGGGCATCCTCCGGCAGAAACGGCTCCGCCGCATCCACCGCGGCAAACATCTCCGGTTCCGACTCCCCGACGGAGACGCCGCCGATGGCGTATCCGTCAAAACCGATGCCGGTGATGTCCTTTGCGGAACGTTCCCGCAGTTCCGGGAAGGTGGAACCCTGCACGATCCCGAAGCGCAACTGTCCGTCATTGAGCGGCTGTTCCCGGGACATCTGTTCCCAGCGGCAGGTCCGGGCGATGCTTTTCGCCGCCTGCTCCAGCGTGGCCGGATAGGGAGTGCACTCGTCGAAGGCCATGACGACGTCGGAATCCAAAGTCCGCTGGATCAGCATGGATTCCACCGGCCCGAGAAAGAACCGCGTGCCGTCAATGTGCGAAGCAAACTTGACCCCGTCCGGCATGATCTTCCGCAAAGGCGCCAAACTGAACACCTGAAATCCGCCGGAATCCGTGAGGATCGGCAATCTGCAGGAACTGAAGGCGTGCAATCCGCCCGCTGCCGAAATGATCTCCAGCCCCGGCCGCAGAAACAGATGATAGGTATTGCCGAGGATGATCTGGGCCCCCAGTTCATCCAGTTCCCGGGGGGAGACGGCCTTAACGCTGCCCCGGGTCCCCACTGGCATGAAGATCGGCGTCTGAACGTCCCCGCGGCGCGTATGCAGGACGCCCCGGCGCGCCCGGCTGCCCGGGTCCTTGGAGATCAATGAAAAACAACTGCTCAAAATCGGTTCCTTTCCGCAGACAAACGCTTAATTTCCAGGCAGGAACATGCCGTTCCGCAATGCCAAGAGGCGGTCCGCCGGGATCTCCAGCGCCTCCGCAAGTTTCAAAGCGAAGGCGAACACAGCCCCCGGTCCCTTTCCGGTCACGACGTTGCCGTCCCGCTCCGCAAGGGCTCCCGTAGGCCGCGCGCCCTGCAGTTCCGTCTCAAAGCCGGGATACATGGTGAACCTGCGCCCTTGCAGAAGCCCGGCCTTCGCAAGCGCAATGGGCGCCGCGCAGATGGCGGAAACCACCTTCCCCGCAGCCGCCATTCCGATCAGCAGACGGATCACCGCATCCGAATCCCGGAGCGTGGTGGCTCCCGGCAAGCCGCCGGGGAGAAACACCGCGTCAAAACCGGAGGAGACGTCCGCGAGACGCATATCACAGCCGATCTCCAGCCCGTGGGCGCCTCTGGCGCGGCTCCCCGCAAGACCGGAAACCACGACTTCCACTCCCAGACGGCGCAGCATATCGATCACCGCCACCGCCTCGATCTCCTCGAATCCATCCGCGAGGATCGTCAACACTTTCTTCATGATACAGACACTCCTTCGGGAGATTGCTTCAATAGAGAGAACCGCCGTGGGCATCCATGGCGACGATCAAGGGGAAATCCTCCACCTCCAGCCGGTAGATGGCCTCGGGGCCGAGTTCCGGGAAGGCCACCACTTCCGCACGCTTGATGCACTTGGCAATGAGAGCTCCGGCTCCTCCGGTGGCCGCGAAATAGACCGCGCCGTATTTCGCCATGGCCTCCGCGACCGCCTTGGAACGCACCCCTTTGCCGATCATTCCCCGCAGACCGCAATCCGCGATCAATCGGGGACTGTAAGCATCCATGCGTCCGCTGGTGGTGGGGCCGGCACTGCCGATGGGGCGCCCCGGCGGCGCAGGACAGGGGCCCACGAAGTAGATGAATTGATCGCGAAGGTCCACCGGAAGCGGCTGTCCGGCGTCCAGCATTTCCACAAGACGCTTGTGGGCGGCATCCCGACCGGTCCAGATCACGCCGGACACGCGGACCAGATCGCCTGCTTTCAGTTCCCGGGCCTGTTCCGCCGTCATGGGTGCAGAAAGAGTCTTCACAGGATCACCTCCTGATGTCTGGCCGCATGGCAGTTGAGATTGACCGCCACGGGCAGACTCGCGCAGTGGCAGGGGTGGTGTTCAACGTGGACCGCAAGGCTGGTCACGGCGCCGCCCAACCCCTGCGGACCGATCCCGGAGGCGTTGATCCGCTCAAGGATCTCCCGCTCCAGCTCGGCGTAACGGGAATCGGCGGCAGGCTGCCCAACCGGACGAAGCAGAGCGCGCTTGGCGAGGCAGGCGGCCCGCTCCATGGTGCCGCCGATGCCGACACCGACGATGGTGGGAGGACAGGGATTTCCGCCGGCGGAGATCACGGAGTTCACCACGAACTCCACCACTCCCGCACGGCCGTCGGATGGTTTCAACATCCGCAGGGCGCTCATATTCTCCGAACCGCCGCCCTTGGGGGCGAGGATCAACTTCAAACGGTCCCCCTCGACCTGCTCCAGATGCAGGATGACGGGGGTGTTGTCGGTGGTGTTCTTCCGGTCGAAAAGCGGGTCCGCCACAATGGACTTCCGCAAATAGAACCGCTTGTATCCGGCGCGGGTCCCGGCGGTGACCGCCTCGGAGATCGTCCCCCGGCTCAGCGTCACGTCCCGCCCCATCTCCACAAACCACACGGCAAAGCCGGTATCCTGACAGAGGGGCATCCGTTCCGCGACAGCAACGTCCGCATTTTTCTGGTACTGGGCGAAGAAATCCCGTCCCTGCTCCGATGTCTCCCGCGCGCCGGCGGCGGCAAGCG
>DCGG01000042.1:0-315 GCA_002315455.1 Lentisphaeria bacterium UBA1784 | reverse complement strand
CCTGCCGCACGTCCGGCGGCAGATCGCAGGCGGCCCGGCCGCACAAAGCCTCCGCGGCGGCAGCCACCTCCTCAAAATCAATCACTCTCATGCAGTGGATCCTCCCTGATCGATCATGTTCACATTCAAACGCCGAGGGGTAATACAACCCCATCCGCAACTTCGCACAGGCAAAGAAGGGAGCACCCCTTCAAGGTCTCCCGTTTTTCAATGGCGCCAAGGGGTCCATCCCCGCGTTTTTACGGAGCGCCTCGTCCGCTTGCCCCTCCTCCTCAAGATGCAGATGCAGGATGCGCAGCAGTTCCCGGATCGCCG
>DCGG01000061.1:284-11450 GCA_002315455.1 Lentisphaeria bacterium UBA1784 | reverse complement strand
TGCTGGACCCCATGCGCCGGAAATTTGTGGACCGGCAGGTAGACAGCGCCAACGAGATCGTGGAATTCGACCTTCTGGATGTCCGGGAAGCCGATCTGCTTCTTGTGAACTACAATCGTCCTTCCATCGGCACGAGCATGGAAGTCTTTTACGCGGCGCACGATCTCGGAAAATTCGTTGTGGCGTTTTCTCCGTGCGAGTACAAGGATTGCAGTCCGTGGATGGCCCGCTACTGCACCAAGATCCTGTCTTCACTGGATGAGGCGGTGGAGTACATCCAAAACCATTTTGCGGAGTTTTGAACCATGATGCATCTCCTTTATAACCTTCTGCTGCCGATTGGATTCCTCTTTTTTCTGCCCGGTTTGCTTTACAAACTGCGGAACCGCGGCGGCTGGAAAAGCACCTTCAAAGAGCGGTTCGGTGTATTTTCTCCGGAGCGGCAGGAGGAGCTGAAAGCGTATCACGGCGCAATCTGGATCCATTCCGTCAGCGTCGGTGAGACCGTGCTCGCATTGGGAATGATCCGCCGCTATCTGGAGCGTTACCCGCAACGGAAGTTCGTTCTCTCCACTACCACCACCACAGGTCAGGAACTGGCACGCACCAAGTGTCCCGAAAACACGGCCGTCATCTTCTGTCCCATTGATTTTCTCTGCATGGTGAAGCGGACGTTTCAGGTGATCCGGCCTGCGATGTTCGTGATCTTTGAAACGGAGATCTGGCCGAACCTGATTCACGAAAGCAAGCGCCGGGGGATTCCCGTTGCGCTGGTCAACGGACGCATGAGCGACAAATCGGCAAAAGAATATCGGCGTGCAAGGCTCTTTTTTGCGCCTTTGCTTGCTCAATTCGACAAGATCCTGGTCCAGAGCGATGCGGATTACGCCCGCTATAAGTCGGTTTCTCCCCGGGCATCGGTGGAGTGTTCCGGAAACATGAAATTCGATCAGAAAGTCCCCGCAGACCTGCCGGATCCCCGGTTGGAGGATTATTTCGGAGCAGGGAAGCACCAGATCCTTCTGGCTGCCAGCACCCACTCCGGAGAGGAAGAAGTCGTGGCGGAGAGTTTTCTCGCCCTGAAGTCGGATTTCGCCGATCTGAAGCTGATCCTTGTTCCCCGCCATGCGGAACGGGGCGGAGATATCGCCGCGATGCTCCGGAAGAAAGGACTTTCTTTTGCCCGGAAGAGCAAATGTGCTTCCGCCGCGGAACCTGTGGACGTTCTGCTTGCAGATACCACCGGCGAGATGATGAAACTCATGTCCGGGGCTGACGTCGTCATCATGGGCAAGAGCCTTGCCGGACACGACGAAGGCCACAATCTTCTGGAGCCGGCGCTGCTCTCCAAAGCCATCGTCACCGGACACGTCCTGCGAAACTTCCGTTTCATTTTGGAAACGCTGGTCCGTGCAGATGCGCTGGTCGCCATCGAGCAGGATTCCGACTTGACGCCCCGGTTGAGGGAACTCTTCTCCGATTCCTCTCTGCGTGCGGAACTCGGACGGAGGGCCTTCGAGGTGGTGATGCGGAACTGCGGCGCCACGGACCGCACCATAGATTCATTGGAAAAACTCCTCTGATACTCTGTCTTTCAGACGGTTGTTTCGTAAAAAAAGATAGCCCCGCTTGAAAAAAGGCGTTTCTCCTGCTATATTATACGGTTTCATCCGGGAAGGGTGTTTTTTCTTGTTGACATGGAGAATTTTGCAAAAATGATGAAATTAACCGGATTGTTCGCGGTTGTTTCCATCGTGGTTCTGCTCTGCGGTTGTGCTGTGGAAAACAATTATCTCGCCACCGGAGAGTTCGGTTCCTACCTTGAAAAAGATGGGATCAAGGTCGAAAAGACCCGGGAGTTGGAGCCGGATCCTTTCCGCGCCACCAGCGGGACCGGATATATGATCGCCGGTTCGGAGATCGGTGTCTACAAGTACGATCAGACCTCCAAGATCCAGCAGGATCGTCTTGCGAAGATCAAAGAGAAAGGACGTACCTACATCAATGGTGTTCCCTATCCTGTCGTTATCCATGGTTCGTTCATGTTTTTCGGATTGGAAAAAAACCCGAAGAAACGGGAGATCTTAAAAACCATCCGAAAGTTTGAGTAGGCCGTTGCTGTATCGATTGCGGCCGTAAGTAAGTGGGACCTCTGATGCCGTGTGGGGCCCCGTAAGCCAACGAAGAAAGGCAAATTTGAAAATGGCAAAAAAGAAGTATGTTTACAGTTTCGGCGGCAAGACCACCGAAGGCGACGGTTCCATGAAGAACCTCCTCGGCGGCAAGGGTGCCAACCTCGCGGAAATGGCCAAACTGGGTCTTCCTGTCCCCCCCGGGTTCACCGTTACCACCGAGTGCTGCGTTGATTACTTCAAGGGCGGAGACAAACTCCCCGCCGGCGTGGAAAAAGAGGTCGCGGAAGCTCTCAAACAGGTGGAAGCCGCCATGGGCATGAAGTTCGGCGACCCCAAGAATCCGCTGTTGGTCTCCTGCCGTTCCGGCGCCAGAAGTTCCATGCCCGGAATGATGGAAACCGTCCTCAACGTCGGACTTTCCACCAAGACCATTCCCGGCTTGATCGCCAAGACCAGGAACGAGCGTTTCGTCTATGACGCCTACCGCCGCCTCATCATGATGTACAGCGACGTGGTCATGGAGAAGGCCGAGGGGATCGAACCCGCCGAAGGCAAGGCGATCCGCCGTCAGTTGGACGACATGATGGATGAACTCAAGGCGAAGAAAGGCTACAAGTCCGATACCGAGTTGACCGTGGCCGATCTGAAACTCCTCTGCGATAAGTTCAAAGTCAGGATCAAGAAGGTCCTCGGCCGCGAATTTCCCGACGATGCCATGAAGCAGCTCTGGGGCGGAATCGGCGCCGTGCTGAAGAGTTGGAACGGCAAGAAGGCCGTCTCCTACCGCCGTATTGAGGGCATTCCCGATGACTGGGGCACCGCCGTCAACGTTCAGAGCATGGTGTTCGGCAACATGGGCGAGACCAGCGCCACCGGCGTGGCATTCACCCGTGATCCTGCCACCGGCGACAACAAGTTCTATGGCGAGTGGCTCATCAATGCCCAGGGCGAGGACGTGGTCGCCGGGACCCGGACTCCCAACCCCCTCAACAAGGATACCAGCAACGAACAGAACAAGAAGTTGCCCTCCATGGAGGATCTCTATCCTGCCATCTACAAGCAACTTTTCAATATCCGCACCAAGTTGGAAAAGCATTACCACGACATGCTGGATATCGAATTCACCATTCAGGAGCAGAAACTTTTCATGCTCCAGTGCCGGGTCGGCAAGCGGACCGGTACCGCCGCCCTCAACATGGCGATGGATATGCTGGCTGAAAAGATGATCGATGAGAAGACCGCCGTCATGCGGGTCGCTCCCACGCAGTTGGATGAGCTGCTTCACCCGATCCTTGATCCCAAGGCCGAGAAGAGCGCCAAGCTCATCGCCAAGGGACTGCCCGCCGGCCCCGGAGGAGCGGTCGGCCGTCTGGTCTTCACCAGCGCCGAAGCCGTTGCCGCCGCCAAGAAGGGCGAACCCGTCATCATGGCTCGGGAAGAGACCAACCCCGAGGACGTGGAAGGCATGCGTGCCGCCACCGGTATTCTGACCGCCCGCGGTGGCATGACCAGTCATGCGGCTCTTGTCTGCCGCGGTTGGGGAAAGTGCTGCATCGTCGGCGCCGGCACCCTCGTCATCAATGAAGTCGCCCGGACCCTCAAAGTCGGAGACGTTGTGCTGAAGGATGGGGATTGCCTCAGCCTGAACGGAACCAAGGGATACGTCTATGCCGGCAAGGTCGCCACCATGGATTCCAGCGAGAATCCCCGCTTCGTCAAGTTCATGAAGTTGGTGGATAAATACCGCAAACTGGGTGTCCGTACCAATGCGGATACCCCAGAGGATGCGGCGGTGGCCCGTCAGTTCGGAGCGGAGGGCATCGGTCTCTTCCGTACCGAGCATATGTTCTACGGCAAGAACAGCGAGAAGCCGCTCTTCTGCCTGCGGAAGATGATCCTCTCCAAGACTGCCGAGGAACGTGCCAAGGCGCTGAAGGAACTCTTCCCCTATGCCAAGAAGAATATCAAGAACACTCTGGTTGCCATGGAAGGACTTCCGGTGACCGTCCGCCTGCTGGATCCCCCGCTTCATGAGTTCGTGCCCAGCGAACCCGCCAAGCGCAAGGAACTGGCCGATGCCCTCGGCATCAAGGTCGGTGAGATCGCCAAGCGCGCCGAGGCCCTTCATGAAGTCAACCCCATGATGGGATTGCGCGGCGTGCGGCTTGGCATCGTCTATCCGGAGATCTCCGAAATGCAGATGCGGGCCATTTTGGAAGCCGCGGCTGAGATCATTCGCGACGGCGGCAAGTGCAAGCCCGAGATCATGATCCCCGTCACCTGCGACGTGCGGGAGATCAAGTTCCAGAAGAACATCCTTGCGCGTGTGGCCAAGGAGGTCGCCGCCAAATTCAAGATGGCCAAGATCGACTACATGGTCGGAACCATGATCGAGATCCCCCGTGCGGCGATTCAGGCGGATCTGCTGGCGAAGGAGGCCGAGTTCTTCAGCTTCGGCACCAACGACCTGACCCAGATGACCTTCGGTTTCAGCCGGGATGACGTGGGCGGGTTCCTCCCCGGATATCTGGATAACAAGATCATCGACGCGGACCCCTTCCAGACCATCGACGTGGACGGCGTCGGCCGGCTCATCGAGATCGCGGCCAAGGGCGGCCGTTCCACCCGTCCGGGACTGAAACTCGGCATCTGCGGCGAGCAGGGCGGCGAGGGCCGCAGCGTGGCCTTCTGCCACAAGGTCGGTCTGAACTACGTCTCCTGCAGTCCCTTCCGGGTGCCCATTGCCCGGCTGGCTGCGGCCCAGGCTGCCATCAGCGAGAAGTAAAGTCTCCCGTCTCTGATATAAGACAAAATAAAACGGCGGCGGTCAGGAGTATTCCTGATCGTCGCCGTTTATTGTACCCCTTTAGGTCAAAAGATAACGTCCGGAAAATTGCGCACATTTTGAAAGACAGGGGTTGAAAATGTGGTTCTGTCGTCTGGCAGAATCAAATATGCGCAAAATATCGGACACTACCCGGCTGAGCTTGTGGTTTTGCTTTTCATCCGCCGGTCAGGATCATTTCTGATAACAGCGGATCACCGTGGTGCTGCGGGGCAGGAGGGTAAGTTCCACCTTGCCATTCCTGATGGCAAGAGGCTTCTTTTCGGGGAAGAGCAGTTCCGCTCTCACGGTCCCCGGGGGTAGGGTGACGATGCGTTGTCCGCCCTTGGCTGTGTGAAGCGAGATCAGCGAACGGCAGATGCTCAGCACGTCGTCGTTGGAGTCGGAATAGATCTTCACGCCCAACTGCTTCCAAAGAGCGCGGTAGAAATTCCGATCCGGGCAGGGCGCGCAAAGCAGGATGGTGTTATAGTCCTTTGTCTGGAGCATGGCGGCTGAAGTCTCGCGTTTTTTTGCGTAGCGCATGGTCCCGAGAACGGTCAGGTCCGGCTGCTGCGGGATGGAGAACCAGGGCGCAAGTTGCGTGCGATACGGCTTTTGTTTTTCCGTTCCCGAATTCCATGGCTTCTGCCAGTCGATCCAGACCGCGGCGGGGTCTTTGTGCAGTTTTACCTCCATTCCGGTCACCGCCTTCATCTGCGCCATATCGAGGCCGGTCTCGTTGAGACAGCCGGCTCCGTAGAAGAAGATCAGGGTGTGGCCGTCACGCTTCAGTTTTTGGATGATCTTCATTTTTTCCGGCGTCATGGCGATGAGCCCGGGGAAGAGATAGACCTTGTACTCCGGACAGCCGGAACGCTCCAGATCAGAAAGCAACAGGGAGTCGAAGGCGATCCCGCTGTAGATCAGCTCCCGGGCTGTCCCGTTGATGATTTCGTAGAGCGCAGAGGAGGCGCGGTCGCCCTTCTGCATGAAGGTCGCGGCGTCGAAGTCGCAGATAACCGCGACTTCGCTCAAACTGGAGCAGTCCATGCCGGAGTTGTACATCTTTCCCATCGTGCGGAAAAGGTCCAGCAGTTCGGGACAGTCATACCAGTTGTGACCGAAATCAAGATACCAGATCCCGCTGCCGTGACAGAGCGTGTGCATGGTGTTGCGCAGAAGCAGAGAAATGCTGTCCGGAAGATCATCTGCAAAGATGCAGGTATTGGTCTCGTTGAGGTGGGTGCGGGTATCGTCCTCGAAGATCAGCAGTTTGTTGCGGAGCCGGTAGGTGTCCGCAACGGCCCGGATTTGGGGAAAACCGCCAATCGCCCGGAACTGCTTCGGATAGGGATAGGGCGAAATGTGGAAATCAACGAAGGGGGAATCCAGCACTTTCTCCGTCCGGCGATGCCAGCCTTCCGACGGGTATCCCATCCCGAAGAAGTAGCCGTAGTAGTTGCCGAGAAGGACCTTGTTGTCCATGGCCTCTTTTGCACTCCGGTTGACCAGCATGACGAAATCCGCCAGCGTGTCGTGGTAGGCATCCAGATAATCCAGCAGCGGGCGCTGGGCATCGGGATCGCGCAGTTCCCCCAGATCGGTGGCGGAACGCTCCGCGACTCCGGGCATGGGGGCGTTGTCAAAGGTAACGGTATCGTTCTTCCACGCCTTGCGGAGAGCGGCTTCCGTCCTGTATTTCTTCTTCAGGTAAGCATGGAACGCCCGACCCATGGCGGGGGAGACGTCCGGCATATCTGCCTTCATGCCGAAGCAGTGCCATTCATTGAAGATCCCGTAGCCGATCCGGATGCCTGCAATGCGCTTCCCGACGGGGGATTCGTACAACTGGCGGCAAAATTCAGAAATGGCCTTGGTGATATTCTCACGGAAGATCTCGGATGCATAGGAACACTGTTGATAGCGTTTGAAAACGTCGGTCTTGGTATCCACGGGACCGGTGGCGTATCGGATCAGCGCCTCCGGATGCTCTTTCATGAACCAGTTGGGATTGTTCAGATTGAGTCCGAGCAGGATCTTGCTGTCCGGGAACCGGGTCAGCAGACGCAGGATCAGATCCTGCAGTTCCTGCGAGAAGACCCCCTTTGGGGTCCAGTATTTCTTGAGATCCACGTCAACGGTGAACACGCGGCTGCCGCCGTCGTGGAACGCCTGCACTTTTCGAATCAGTTTGGGATCATCCGGACTGAGATGAAGGTTTTTGTAGAAGAATGCGGGGATCTCCTGTCCGTCTGCGGAAATAAAAGGGACTCCATTCCGGTAAAGGATGGAGTGTTTCCGGTAGGGTTCCCGTTTCAACTGTTCCACAAGAGCCGCCTGTTTCTGGTCCAGATCCTGACGGAAGGCCTGATACGTTGCCAGTTCATCCTGCGCGAGGAAGGCGGAATAATCCGCTTCGCCCCAAGGCGCGATCCCGGCAAAGCCCAGCACCCGGGAGGGCACTCCGGCATCCTGCTCCGTTTTGGAAGCGGTCCAACTGCCGTCGGTGAAAAACTCCTCGATGGAGTCGTCGGCATAGGTGAATTTCACCTTGCCCAGAAGCCCCGCGGAACCGGTGCCGTTGTCCACCCGGATCTGCAGGTGGTTGGTCCCGGTCTTAAGAATCGGCAGGAGGTTGTAGCGGTCGAGTTTTTCCCACGTCTGCCCGTCGGAAACGACCTTGTTTTTCTGCGGTTTCACAGGGGTCCCGTTGAGGCTGACGGTGTGGGCGTCATCGGCGCGGCAGATCAGTGCGGCACGGACCGGAAGCCGTTTCAATTCAAAACTGCGATGGAACCAGCGGGAGGAGTGGACGGCATCCAGAAAGCGCTCCGGATACCAGATCCACTTTGCCTTGTAGTCGGGATGCGCCCCGAGAAGCGATAAGGATGAGAGCAGAATGCCCAGTAGCAGGCTCGCTGTTTTTCGGTTGGGTCTCATGAAAAATCTCCTTTGAATGTTTTTGTTCTGCCATTGTGAATTTCTGTTCACGGTGTTTACTGTACACCTGAAAAAAGAAAAAATAAATGCACTGCAGTATAAAGATATGGATAAAAATATAAAATGATATTTCTGCTTTTTGCTATCCGTGAGGAAATATTCCGCAAAAGGATTGCATTTTTGAGGGAAGCGGATTATCTTATTTCCGTGACAAGTTTCAGACATCAGGTCACCGGATTTCTTTTACCCTGAAACTTGAAAAAATATTTATTTTTCAATAAAAAACATGGATTTTTTGAAAATTTGAATTATATTATAATGCGTTAGAAAGAAAATATCATAAGGATCCCAAGGGAATGTCTGGTTCTGCCATTGAACTTTTTTTGAGCGACGAAGTCCAAGCACTTCTGGACGATTTTGCAAAACTTCTCGATATCCGCGTCACCTTTTTCTCCGTGGACGGGAAGCGCCTCCGCCGCGGCAAGGAGATGCCGAACTGCGAGTACTGCCAAATGGTTCAGAATGAGATGAACGATCTGGAAAAATGCATCGTTCTGGATACAGACAAGCAGGCGGAAGCTCTGCAGACCCGGGAGGTGGTGTGTTACCGTTGCCACGCCGGGCTTTACGAGAGCATCGCTCCCATTTTCATCCGGGGAAAACTTTCAGGATACCTGATGATCGGCCAGTTCCGCGTCGGCGACGTCAAGCCGGAAGAGTATTTGAAGCTTGTCAAGGAATCTGCTTTGCGGAAACGCTTCATGGCGGCCTTCAACACGTTGCCCGTGTTTTCCGCGGAGAAATTCTCCGGGATCGTGGGAATGCTGCGGACCCTCATCGACTACATCGCCGTCCGCGAACTTGCAGTTCTGAAGAGTGACCGGCTCCGGACGGAGATCGACAACTACATTCAGGAACACGCCAGAGAAGACATCCGGCTCTCCCACATGGCGAAGCGTTTGGGGCGGAGCGTCTCCACGATCTCCCAGTTCCTGCGCCGGGAGTACAAGACGAACTTCAAAAATCTGCTGATCTCCCAGCGGATGCACCTGGCTGAACAGTTCTGGAAGGAGTATCCCGAAGCCACGGTTTGCGAAGTCGCTTTCGCATCCGGCTTCTCCGACCAGTTCTATTTTTCGAGGGTGTTCCACAATAAGATGGGAATGCCGCCCCGGGAATATCGGGAGAAACTGCGGAACAGGAAGCGCTCCTGATACTCTGAATGCCCCCCTTGGCACCGCATTGTCTCTGACCGTTTCGGCGGAAGGGACAGTGCGGTGCTTCTTTTGCGTTGTGTTGTCTGCGAAGAAATGAAAAGGCCGATCACCGACTGACGGGGACCGGCCTCGGATGAGCATGTAGGCTCCGGCTTACCGGACGATGAAGCGCAGCGTCATTTTTTTCCCGTTGGCATTGACAAAGACCACGTTTGTCGTTCCCTGCTTCAACGCTTCCAGTTTGATTTTGGCGCTGTCTTTGCGGAGGTTGGCCACGCCGAAACGGCTGTGCTCCATCCGGATGCGGCAGATATCAACGTTGTAATGGTTGACGCTCCACAGTTCTCCGCGATACGAATCCTCCTCCAGTTCCACCGTGATCCGGTCGCCCAGCGGAACAATGATCTGGTAGGCAGGTTTCAACTCATCGTTTTTGTAGCGGTAGTCCGTCAGCAGAAACGGCAGGTCGTTCAGCGAGATCGGCGCCGCAAGTTTTGATGCGGATTTCACAGAAGCGGCGGCTTGGGGATCAGGAAGTGCCTGAGACGAAGTCGGTTCCGCCGGAAGCGCTTTTTGAGAAGCATCATCGTTGAGCCATACGTAAAGATTGCTGAATTTCGCCGTTGCTCCGGGGCGGGCCACCAGACAGATGCGGAAGAATTTCACGCCTTCGCGCAGGGGAAGATAACAGCGTTCTTTTTTTACAACCGGGTACAGCGTTCCGGTCTGAAGACCGTCTGCCCCCAGAATATGTTTCCGCGCACCGTCGAATCCCTGATAGCCGATGACGTACTCCCCATATCCGAGATTGGTGCCGCTGCCGATGCCCTGGACCTCGAATTCAAACTCCAGCACGTTCCCATTCGCGGCAAAAAAGGGCGAAAAGGCACCGACGCTCTCCTCATCGTCGGCGCGGAGTTCCATGGTCCCCTTGCCATCGTCTGAAAACGTGACCTTGGAGCAAACTGCTCCGTTGCGTCCCTTGGCAATGGTCCAGCCGGGCGCGGTTTCGGCACCATCCGGGACTCCCTGAAAGGTGCCGTTCAATTTCAGCATGCTGTCAGTCGAGCCTTGCACCGTTTGGATGAGGAACAAGGCTCCTGCCGCAAAGACAGTACGGGAGAGACGGGGAAAGACGTTTCGCATGAAAGAATTCCTTTTTTTACAGACGTGCCAGTGCAAGGTTCAGGCGGCGGAGGGACTCCTCTTTGCCCAGCAACTCCATGATCTCACCGGGCCCCCCGGGAGTGACCGGAGAACCGGAGAGGGCGATGCGGACCGCCCACATCGGCTGGCCCAGTTTCACCTGCCGGGCTTCCGCATCGGCGGAGATGATCGAGCCTACCGCATCGGCGGTCATTTCCGGCAGCGCGGAAAATTCCGGGATCAGTCTGGCAAGGAGCTCTTTGGCCACGGCGGCATCGCACTTGCTCTTTTTATTGACAAAGAGGTCGTTGGAAAATTCCGGCAGCGCCAGCAGGAATCCGATCTTTTCCGGGATCTCCGTCAGTTTTTCAGTCCGCGGCTGAAGCAGTCCGGCAAGCCGGGTCCACTTGTTTTCCAGCCAGGACCCGGCAACGCCGGAGAAGGGGAGGGAGAGTTCCGCGAACGTTTCCACGGGGAGGGCTTTGATGTGTTCCGCATTCACCCAGCGCAATTTGTCGTAGTCGAAGACCGCCGAGGACTTGTTGAGACCCGAGGTCTGGAACGCTTCCGCCAGTTCCTGCAGGGAGAAGATCTCCCGGTCGCTCTTGGGCGACCAGCCGAGCAGCGCGATGTAGTTGACGATGGCTTCCGGGAGATAGCCTTCGGCGACGAGGTTCTCGAAACTCACGGAACCGTGGCGCTTGGAGAGTTTGGAGACGTTGCCGTCGGCATCCCGGCCCATGATGAGGGGCAAATGCACGTACTCCGGAATCTCCCAGCCGAAGGCCCGGTAGAGCAGGTTGTATTTTGGGGTGCTGGAGAGGTATTCCGAGCCCCGCACCACATGGGTGATCCCCATGAGATGATCGTCGATGACGTTGGCGAAGTTGTAGGTGGGCAG
>DCGG01000061.1:0-253 GCA_002315455.1 Lentisphaeria bacterium UBA1784 | reverse complement strand
GCTTCAGCAGGATCTGATCGTCGAGGACCTTGTTTTCGATCTCGATGTGACCGTAGACCGCATCATCGAAAGCGGTGGAGCCTTCCTTGGGGATCCGCTGGCGCACGACGAAGGGCGCTCCGGCGGCGATCTTGGCATCGGCTTCCGCCAAGGTCAGGAAGCCGCAGGTCCCGGGGCATCCACCGGTGGAGACGGGAGTTTCGGCTTCGGCATCATGATCTTCCTCCACCTTGTCGCAGAAGCAGTAATAGGC
>DCGG01000093.1:24710-26481 GCA_002315455.1 Lentisphaeria bacterium UBA1784 | reverse complement strand
GAGACTCCGGCCGCTCCGATGAGGGGGTTGACCTTGGTTTTGCAGAAGATGTTCATGATCTTGGCGAAGACCACGCCCGCGCCGGTTCCCACGCAGAAGGCGATGCAACCCAGCACCAGGATGCCCAGCGTCTGCAGAGAGAGGAACTGCTCTGCGGAGAGTTTGCTGCCCACCGCGATCCCGAGGAAGATGGTGACGATGTTGATGAGGGCGTTCTGAGCGGTCTGGTTGAGACGCTCGGTGACGCCGCACTCATGGAGCAGGTTTCCGAACATCAGCATGCCGATCAGCGGAGCCGCATCCGGCAGGAGCAACGCGCAGAGAAGCGTGATGAGGATGGGGAAACAGATCTTCTCCAGACGGCCTACCTTGCGGAGTTGGACCATCTTGATCTGACGCTCCTTCTCTGTGGTCAGCGCCTTCATGATGGGTGGCTGAATGATCGGGACCAGAGCCATGTAGCTGTACGCCGCAACGGCGATGGCGCCCAGAAGTTTCGGAGAGAGTTTGCTGGTCAGCCAAATGGAAGTCGGGCCGTCGGCGCCGCCGATGATGCCGATGCTGGCGGCGTCCCGGATGTCGAATCCGATGGCGGGGATCATGCCCAGCAGCAGCGCTCCCAGCAGAGCCATGAAGATACCGAACTGCGCCGCGCCGCCCAGCAGAGCGGTCCGGGGATTGGCGATCAGGGGGCCGAAGTCGGTCATGGCTCCCACGCCGAGGAAGATCAGCAGCGGAAAGACGCCGCTCTCAATACCCACGTTGTAGATCATGCCCTGCAGCCCTTCCGGTCCGGAGATGCCGGCCAGCGGGATGTTGGCCAGCAGCGCGCCGAATCCGATGGGCAGCAGCAGAAGCGGTTCGAACTCCTTTGCCACAGCGAGGTAGATCAGTACCAGTGCAACCAGCATCATCAGCACGCGGCCGAGACCCAGGTTCCAAGTGGAGGAGAAGTTCTCGGTGGTCTGACGGCAGATGTCGTAGATGCCGGTGCTGTGCCACAGTCCCTTCAGTGCATCGCCCCAGCCGGGAAGTTTCACCTTGGCGGCCTTGCTGTTGTCCACGGAGTCGTGGGTCACTTCCAGCGGCAGGAAACTGGCGATGACCATGCCCTTGGAAAGGCTCATGGCCGGGGCCAGATTCGCGTTGATGGCGACGACCTTGACGCCAACGCCGGTCTTGATCTTGCCCTTGCTCCGGCCCTTGGGCTGGACGGTCATCATCTCGCTCCCGGCGGAGAGGCTCTTGTTCTTGGCGATGTTGGTGGAATAGACCACGGCGGGCTGTTCCCACTCATAGACCAGATATTTGATCCCGGTGGCGGAGTCCTGATACCAGGAGAGAAGTCCATCCATATCATTGCTGACGGGGGCGATCTTCTCCGCCTTCTTGGGCAGAGCGAGGCCGCCGATCACGGGAGCTTCCTCCTTTACGGAGAATACCTGCGGAAGGACGAGCGAGACGGAGGTTTTCCCGGAGGAAACGGTACTCTTGACCCCCAGCGCCGGCTCCGCGGCGGCGAAGCCGAGGAGTCCGGTGAGGAGCAAAGCGATCGTCAGAAATACGTTACGCATGGCTTACTTTTCCTCCACAGTCGCGATGACCTGGCTCTCGCCCAGCACGTCGCCCACGCCCACTTCCACGGAGCGGACCACCCCGGCCACGTCGCTGGTGATGGGGGATTCCTGCTTCATGGCTTCCACGATCACGATGGTATCGCCGGCGGCGACCTGCGTTCCGGGAGCGGCGACGATCTTCATGACCGTGCCCG
>DCGG01000093.1:24234-24656 GCA_002315455.1 Lentisphaeria bacterium UBA1784 | reverse complement strand
AGCCTTGGCGGCGCCGGCGGCCACTTCCACCTGGAAAGTGCGGCCGTTGACGGTGGCGGTGTAACCCTTGCCGGAGGCATCGACTTCCACCACCACGGGCTTGCCGTCAACGGTGGCAGTGTAGGCCTTCTCGGCCTTGGCGGCCTTGGGCGCGGCATCGGCATAACGGATGCCCATGGGACGGTCGCCCTTCAGGAAGTTCAGGCCCTTGTCGCCGCAGGCAGCCACGATGAAGATGTTCTCATCGGTGACTTCCAGTCCGGCGGCCTGAAGCTGTTCGGTAGCCGGCTTGATGCCGAGCTTGGGATTCTTGTCGTTGAGCGCGACCACTGCTTCGGTGGTGGGCTGGAGACCCAGTTGCTCGGAAGCGATCCTGACGATCTCGGGATCGGGGGCCACGGGGGTCTTGCCGAAGTAGCCGA
>DCGG01000093.1:18663-24156 GCA_002315455.1 Lentisphaeria bacterium UBA1784 | reverse complement strand
GGAAGTAGAACTGGGAGACCGGCGTCACGCTGGTGCCGAATCCGCCCTTGGCCACCACTTCGCGCATGGCCTCGATGCACTTGGGATACTTGTCGAGGCACTTGTTGTCGCGCATCATCTGGGTATTGGCAGTGAGGGCTCCGCCGGGCATGGGACTGAAGATCACTTCCGGAGAGACCTGCATGGATTCCGGCGGCATGAAGTACTTGCTCATGCAGTCTTTGAATACCTTTTCGACCTCGAGAATCTTCTCGGGATCAATGTCGAGGGTGAACTCGGTGCCGCGAAGACGATGGTACATGGTGAGGATGTCGGTCTCGCAGGTGCCGCCGGAGAGGGGAGCCATGGCGAGGTCGATCACGTCGGCGCCGGCGGAGATGGCGGCGAAGTTGCACGCCACGGCCATCCCGGCGGTGTCATGGGTGTGGAACTGGATTTCCTTGGCGCCCTTGCCGAAGGTGCTGTCCAGAAGTTCGCGGGCCATCTTCACCGTCTCGAAGACGGTGGCGGGAGTGCTGGTGCCGCTGGCGTCCTTGAAGGCCAGAGAATCGAAGGGAATGCCGCTGGCGAGGATCTCATTCAGGCGGTCCATGTAGAACTTGGGGGTATGGGCATAACTCTCGTTGAGGTTGGGGGCGAGGCCCATCATGGTGACGGTGACCTGATGCTTCAGGCCGTTCTCGGCGATGGCGCGGCCGGAGACCTCGAGGTTGCGGACGTCGTTCAGCGCGTCGAAGTTACGGATGGTGGTGATGCCGTGCTTCTTGAAGAGTTTGGCGTGCAGCTTGATGATGTCGGTGGACTGGGAGGAGAGGCCCACCACGTTGACGCCCCGGGAGAGAGTCTGGAGATTGACTTCGGGACCCACGGCTTCACGCCACTTGTCCATCATGGCGAAGGCGTCTTCCTGGCAGTAGAAATAGAGGCTCTGGAAGCGGGCACCGCCGCCGATCTCAATGTAGTTGATGCCGGCCTTCACCGCGGATTCCAGCGCGGGCAGGAAGTCCTCGGTGCGGACCCGTGCGCCCAGACAGGACTGAAAGCCGTCGCGGAACGAGCAATCCATGAATTTGATTTTTTTCATAGCGAACTTTTTCCTTATGTTACGTTATTGATCGTTCGATCTGTTTTTCTTCGTTTGGGCCGAACTTCAGCGGTCAACTTCGCCATCGTGGGCGGAAGCCGGCGGCAAAAGCCCGGAAGATCACTTCGCCAGAGACCGGGCGACGGCCACGGCGGCCACGGCGGCCAGATCCGCGTCATCGGAGGATCCTGCGGAGGCTTTGGCGGCTCTCTTCGCCTTTTCGGCGGCGGCGGCAGCGGCGGCGGCTTCTTCTTCGCGCTTGGTGAAGGGGGCCAGCACGGCCGACAGCAGTTTCATCATCTGTATCATCACCACGAGGAAGAGGAACACCCATCCCATTCCCAGCACGGTGATCTTCAGACCATCCAGAAAGATCTCGCTGTTTGACATTTTCTGAAACTTCTCCTTGAGCGGGAGTTCCGCTCTGTTACGGGCCCCTTCGGAGCGTCGGTCTCCGGGACCCATCTGTTGAAAATTGAAATTGTATCAAAAATCCATGTTTTTTGTCTGCATCCGACAAAAATCAACGCTTTTCACGTCGATCTTGACGTCTCCGCAGGAGAATTGCCGGACCCCATCCTGCAACTCCATCTCCAAGGCTCCTTTCGCCGAAATCCCGGAAAAAACCCCTTCAAACGACTTGCCAAGCGGGTCCACCACCTGAATCTTCTGCCCGATCAGCCGGTTTTCCCGGCGCCATCGGACAAGAATGTCCTCCGGATGATGAATATAGTTAATATAGCACGAAAAAAGTACATCTGCCAGTCGTTCCGTCAGGTTTTTTACGGGAAAAACGGGAAATTTTCCGGCCTCGGAAAACGCCTCCGCGGCAAGGGATGTCGCCGGCTGGTCAATCTGCGCCAGCTGCTCCGGGGTGAGGTTCACGTTGAGGCCGATGCCCGCCGCCACTCCGGCCAGTTTGCGGTTGATGAGGACGCCTTCCGAGAGGAGGCCGGCCAGTTTCTTCTCCCGAAGATAGACGTCGTTGGGCCATTTGAGGTAGGTGCAGCACTCCGGCAGGATCTCCCGGACCAGCGAGAGCGTTGCCAATCCGGCGATGCATCCGGCATGGAACCCGTTGGTCACGCGGGCCAGTTTCACGGTGGCGGTGAGGTTGGCGCCCCGGGGAGCCATCCACTTGCGTCCGCAGCGGCCCCGGCCGGCGGTCTGGAATTCCGCGGCGACGAGAGTGCCGTCCGGCAGTTCGGAAAAGTGTTCCCGGACGAACGTGTTGGTGGAATCCACTTCGGAGAGCCAGAGCACGGGCGGCGGGGAAGATGCCTGAAGCATGGCCGGACTCCGTCAGCGGCGGCTGCCCGCCGTCTCCTGATCCCGGAAGATCAGCGCCGCCCAGGTGCAGACCAGTCCGCCGTAGAGCGCAACGTAGAGGGCCGCTGTCCCCAGATAGGAGAGGGGGATGTTCCTGCCGGTGGCGACGGCATCCGCCAGCCAGAAATATTGCCAGTTCGGCAAAAGCGTGCCAAGCCACGAACCGACTCCCGCCAGCAGGCTCCCCTCCTCGAACTGGGAAAAGAGATAGCCCGACACCAGACCGCCGAAAAAGAGGGCACAGCAGACGCAGAGGTCGGGTACCACGTCCAGCCGGGTGGCGAGGGCGGCGGCGAGGATCGCCATGAGCACCGCCGCCATGCCGATGAGGATGAGCGCGGAGAGCAGATCGGAGAGGACGAGGTTCTCCGGCAGTTTTTCGAGGAAGGCGCAAACGACGGCGCAGGCGGGCATCAGGAGCGTCAGGAGCCACACGGTCCCCTCCGAGAAGGAACCGCCCCGCCAGAAGTTGAAGGCCATCCCGCCCGCGCAGGCGGCGGCGACCAGTCCGAAATAGGAGTAATAGACCGTCAGGTTCAGGTGGAATTCATGGATCGCGACGTAGACCGCCAGCACCGTTCCGGCTCCGCAGACTGCGGAGAAGAGGACGGCGGCGAGAGCGATCCCCAGGACTTTGCCGAGGATGAAGGTGCACTTGCCCACCGGTTTGGAGAGCAGCAGCAGCACGGTGCCGTTCCGCATCTCCCGGGCGATGGTGCTGCCGGCGGAGAGCACGCTGACGATCAGGCCGAAGGTCAGCATGACGGCCATGGCGCTGTCCACCACCAGCTTCACCTGTTCCG
This sequence comes from Lentisphaeria bacterium UBA1784, assembly GCA_002315455.1. Taxonomy (GTDB): domain Bacteria; phylum Verrucomicrobiota; class Lentisphaeria; order Victivallales; family Victivallaceae; genus UBA1784. The sequence goes on along the minus strand of DCGG01000093.1, from coordinate 20,940 downwards.
CGAAGGTGAAGATGGCCATGCCGGGCAGGTTCCCGATCAGCAGGAGCGCGCCCAGAAGCATCAGACAGAACACCGGTTCCCGGATCGCTTCCCGAAAGGCGTTTCCGGCGATTTTCAGCAGATTGAACATGGATCTTTCCTCATTTCAGCGTGGGAAATCAGACTCCGATGCAGAGGAGCGCACCGTTCCGGTCCGGGGACATCACCAAAAAGGACCGGACCGTTTTCCGGGTCCGGTCCTTCCGGCATCTTGATTCAGTGTCGCAGCGGCGTCACTTCGCAGGGGCGGCGGCAGGAGCCTCCGCAGGAGCCGCGGCATCCGCCGCGGGAGCGGTATTGTCCACAATGGGAGCGTCCGCAGTGGCGGCAGGCGCTTCGGCCGGCGTAGCGACGGGCTCCGCAGGACGGCTCACCGGACGGTAGAGCTGGTCATCGGTGAGCAACTGCTCCCGGAGACGCTTGTAATCCTTGCCGAGATTGCTGAGGTTGAGCAGGAAGGTCAGTTCTTCGGCGACCCGGTTCCAACTGCGGCCTTCGATGCGGACGACGGGAATGGTGCCGTCCAGCATCTCGATGTACCGGCGGGGGACGTAGCGCTCGTCGCCCAGCACGATGATCCGCTTGGGATTCAGCGTGCGGATGAATTCATTGAAGCGGTCCTCGCGGATCTGGAGGGAATTACCCTTGTTGGTGGGGGGGCAGTAGAAGATCCGGGTGTCGTCATCCACGGCGGGGAAGAGGATGTAGGGCTGGCGGCACTCGTTCTGAATCAGATCCGCCATGAGCCGGGAGCTCTTGTAGTTTCCGCTGAAGATCACGGTGATGATCTTGCGTTTGGGGCCCAAAGAGTTCCAGGGGGCAGCGACCACTCCGACGGCAAAGACGATGGTCAGCGCCGCCAGAAACGACTTGAGAGAAAGAATCCGGCTCATGAAAACCTCCAATGATGGCTCGAATCGTTTCAGGTTTCAAAAATACCTGTACATACCATAAATATAACCGCCCCTGCGGAAATTGGCAAATCAAAAATCACTCTTTTCTTGAAAAAATCTGCGTTTCGCTTGAAGGATGGGGTTTTCTGTGGCATTTTATAGCGCGAACAAACGGAAAACCACAGGAAAACGTCATGCAGGAGATCTTTCGTCCCGCGCCGGGGAGTTTGCCCCGGTGCGTCGTTCTGATGAGCGGGACCGGCAGCAACGCCCGGGCCGTTCTGAACCGGCTCCGGCAGGGAAGCGGAGCCTTCTCTGTCGAGGCCATCGTCACCGATGCTCCGGAGACCAGTCAGGCGAAAAACATCGGCGAGGAGTACGGGATACCCGTCCGCAGTCTGGATATCCGGGCCTTCTACCTGGAGCGGGGTGAGGAGAGCACCCGGCTGGACACTCCCCGCCGCCGGGCGATCCGGGAGGAGTGGAGCGCCGCGCTTGTGGAACTTCTCCGGGGGCTGAAAGCGGACTTCCTTCTGCTGGCTGGATTCATCTCCCTGACCAACGCCGCAGGCAAGTTCCCTTCGCTGAACGTCCATCCCGGGGACCTGCGGGTCCGGGACGGTGCCGGCGGCCGGATGCTGGCCGGGCTTCACGTCCGTCCTGTGGAACGGGCGATCCTCGCGGGACATCCTTCGCTCCGCAGCAGCGTGATTCTGGTCCAGCCCTACGAGGGGAACGCCCGGGGCGACGTGGACGCCGGACCCATCCTCGGGATCTCCGGGGCCGTCCCCGTGGAACTGGAGGGGCATACGCTCCCCGAACTGCAGGCCATTGCCGATGCCCGGACTTCCGCCCCTTTCCGGGATGCCCTGCGCCGGCTTGCTCTCGATCACATCGAACGCCTGAAGACCGATGGCGACCACGTGGTGTTTCCCCGTGTGGCGGAGGATTTCGCCCGGGGGCGTTTCGCTTTGGAGGGGGAGAGGCTCTTCTTCCGGAACGATGCCGGAACGTGGGTCCCGGTGGAGACGGTGGAATACACTACCCTTGGAGCGAAGCCGCTCCCCGCGCGCTGAAACTCGGAGTTCCGTCCTCCAGATATCCGGAGATGCGGAAGGTTCCGTCCTGCAGCATTTCTCCTGCGAGACGGAGCGTCTGAAAGGCCCGGGCCGCGGCGTGCCAGACCAGTTCCACCTCCCGGATGCGGACGGTCCGGGGGGCGGCCCACTGTGCGAGCGCGTCCTGCACCAGCCCTGCGTATTCGGCGTTGTTCAGGTGTCCGTTCACGTCCTCCATGGACCAGCGGACGGAGAACTCCGCCGTCAGAGGGGCTTCCTCGATGGAG
>DCGG01000093.1:17160-18598 GCA_002315455.1 Lentisphaeria bacterium UBA1784 | reverse complement strand
GGGGCTTCCTCGATGGAGAGCCGGGGAAGTTTGTCCTCCATGGCGAAGTAAACCGGCAGGCCGTCATTGTCGGGGAGCGGGGCCGGGAGTTCCGTGAGCCGGACGGGACGCAGATTCTCCGCGTTCAGAAAGAGCCAGAAACTGGAGCCTCTGCCGATCTCCTCCCCGCGGTAGAAGAATTTGAATTGGCGGCCGGCGAAAAGTTTGCAGGAGGGCGAGGTATAGGTCAGCAGTTCCACCTGATCCCCGACGGTTGGTGAACCGGAGAGTTGAAACTTCAGGCGGTTCAGCACCCACAGCCGTTTCATGGGGAGGATGGCATGGTAGCCCACGCCCAGGTCCTCTGCGTGGTGAGCGGCGATCTCCTGCATGAAATCGAAATATTCCCGCAGTTTCACCTGTCCATTGCGGTCACCGGAATGGTAGTTGATCCGGAAACGTTCCCGTCGAGTCGCGGCCATCGGTCATCCTTCCATGGGTTGTGCTGGCATTGCGGCACTCTCCCAATAATATAGATTGTGAGCGCACAATTTTCAAGATTTTCCTTGCAATCCTTCCGTGGATGGGATACCTTATCTGCATGTTGAAAACGTGGAACATCATCTTTTCGTTCCGGGACCGGTTCCGGCTGGCCGGGATCGCCGCAGTGATGGCGGTCTCCGCGCTTCTGGAAGCGGCCGGGATCGGCCTGCTCTTTCCCATCGTGGCGGCGGTGGCGGACCCCGGTCGTTTTCAGACCAGTGAAGGGCTCCGGCGGTTCCGGGAGTTTTTCGGAACGTTCTCCGACGGCGGATTCATCCTCGCCGGATGCCTCCTCGCTGCTTTGCTCTACCTGTGCAAGAACCTCATCGCGTTGTGGGTCGCCCGGCTGCAGAGCCGCTTCGTCTACCGCAAGGAGGCGGAACTTTCCGGCAGGCTTTTCTGTGCATTTCTGCAGGCTCCCTATCCGTGGCATCTGCGGCACGGCGTCGCGGAATCCACCGTGGTCATGGAGCGGATCCCGGTGGTGTGCCGGGAGTTCCTCATGCCGTTCATCTGCATCGCCGCCGATCTGCTGGCAGTGGCGGTGCTGGCAGGCGTGCTCCTGTGGATCATGCCCGGAGTCCTCTGCGCGGCGGCAGGGGTCCTGCTCGTCGGCGGAGGTCTGATCTACTTGCCTCTGCGGAAGAAGAACCAAGCCTGCGGTGCCGAGGAGGCGAACTTCGAACTCACCGCCGGCAGGGCGCTTTTCAACGGCCTCTCCGGGATCAAAAGCGTGAAGGCCTTCTGCGCGGAGGATCACTTTCTGCGGGTGTTTACGGCCAGCCGATCCGGCGCCAGCGGGCGGCGGGCGGTCCGCTATCTGCTGGGACAGTTGCCGAGGCTCCTGCTGGAGAGTGCGGCCATCCTGCTGGCGCTGGGGATCTTCGCGGTGCTTTTTCTCTGCGGCATGAGCCGG
>DCGG01000093.1:16519-17151 GCA_002315455.1 Lentisphaeria bacterium UBA1784 | reverse complement strand
ACCGGGGGGACATCCTGCTCCTCTTCGGACTGCTGATCGCGGTGCTTTCCCGGATGCTCCCGGCCTTCAGCCGCATCCACTACGCGCTGACCCTCATCCGGCAGAACCACGTCAACTTCGCATCGGTCTGCGAGGCTCTTCAGATCCCGCAGGAGGAGACCGGCCAGGGGAAGGAGTTCTCCTTCGGGCAGGGACTGCGGTTCGACCGGGTCAGTTTCACCTATCCCGGCGGGAAGGAGGTCCTGCGCGACCTCTCCTTTACGCTGGACGCCGGACGCTCCCTGGCACTGGTCGGTCCCACGGGGGGCGGCAAGACCACCGTGCTGGATCTCGCCCTCGGCCTGTTGCGTCCCACGTCCGGGACCATCACCGCGGACGGCAGGGACATCTTCTCCGATCTGACCGGCTGGCGCCGTTCTCTCGCCTACGTTCCCCAGCAGGTGTTCCTCTTCGACGGGACCATTGAGGAAAACGTGGCCATCGGGGCGCCCGGCAAGCCGCTGGACCTTGCCCGCTTCCGGGAGGTGCTGGCCATTGCCCAACTGGACAAGTTCGTGGATTCGCTCCCACTGGGCGGTGCCACGGAGATCGGCGAGAACGGCATCCTGCTCTCCGGCGGACAGCGGCAGCGG
>DCGG01000093.1:9917-16464 GCA_002315455.1 Lentisphaeria bacterium UBA1784 | reverse complement strand
CGAGGCCACCAGCGCGCTGGACCCCGGCACCGAGAAAGCCCTCGCCGAAGCTCTCGGGGGGCTTCGCGGAGATATCACCGTTCTCATGGCCGCCCACCGGCTCAGCACCGTGGATTCCTGCGATGCGAAACTGGAGGTCCGGCCGCCGGAGTTCTCCTGACGGTCCTCTTCCTGCTTCTGCGCGGAGAACCGGAATTTTTCGTTTTTTTTTGCGTCCCGGTATCACAAATGCCGGAGCGCCTGCGTTATCCTGATCGAAAAAGCAAGAATGATCCGGCACCCATGGAAACGGATGACATTGATCTGATCCGCGCCTATCTGGCGGGAGCGGAGGAGGCCTTCGGGGAACTCTTCCGGCGCTACCGTCTGCCACTTTTCGGATACCTGCGCGGGATGCTTTCCGAGGCGGACGCGGAGGACGTCTTTCAGAAGACTTGGGTGCGGGTCTGCCGGAAACTGGATTCCTACCGGGACGATGGAAAGTTTCAGGCGTGGATCTTCCGGATCGGCCGGAATCTCGCGCTGGACCTTCTGCGTCGCAGGAAGCGCCTTCAGGAGGTGCCGCAGTTGGAGGAACAGGACGGGGCCGCCGGTCAGGAGTACGATCCGTGGCTTCCGGAGCAGGAGGGGGAACTCCTTCTGCAACTGGACCGGGCGCTGGAACAACTCTCCCCCGAACAGCGGGCGGTGTTTCAGATGCGGCGCAGACAACTCTCCTTCCGGGTCATCGCCGGAGTGCAGAACTGCCCGGTCAACACCGCCGTCCAGCGGATGCGCTACGCCATGAAGCGGCTTTGTGGCATTCTGCGGAAGGAGACGAAGGATCGGTGAGGAAGCCGGAGAAACAGGGAAACGATCGGATTTGCCGTGGAATACGGAGGATAGTTCAAATGAAACGATGTGAAACGATTTGCCGTCAACTGAACGCGCCTTCCGCCGGTTGGAGCCGGGAGGTGCTGGATCACTGCCGCGTCTGTCCGGCGTGCCGCCGGGAGATGCTTGCCCAACTCTCCGGGAACGATTCGGAAGCACTCGCTTTGCCTCCCGCGCTGGAGGCCCGGACTCTCGCCGCATACCGTAAAGTCAAGCCGCGGTGCCGCCTCTCCCGGGTCGTCCTCTGGAGCGGTGCGGCGGTGGCGGCGGCCTGCCTCTGCATCGGGTCCGGGGTGTTTTTCTTTCGCCCGGCCCCGGACGGAACGCCTTCCGCCGGATTCAAGTCCGAGCCGGTGTGGAGCGGTGCCGGACTGGAACGGGCACTCTCCGAGATCGGGCAGGAGCTTTCCGCAACCCAGCAGAGGCTCGGCGTAGAAGACCTTGAGGACCACGTGTAAGTTTTTTTCAGGATGGAAACAGAAAACCGCATTGGGGAGGGGATAACGATGAAAGTATTCCGGATTCTTGTTTGTGCAGCGTTGCTTCTGCCGCTGTTGGCGGCCGCCGGACCCCGCAACAAAAAAAATGCGTCGTCATGGTCAATCCTGCCGCCCGGACAACTCCAGGAACTCTTGAAGGATCAGCCCTACGCTCCCGGTGCGGTTGACACCATGCTCTTCTCCCTGCCCGAGGCGGAGCAGAAGGAACTGAAGACCCTCGCCGCGTCCGATCCCGAAGCCGCCCGGAATTTCATCGCCGTCCGCATGGATGCCCGAAAACAGCGGAAGGCCGCCCGCGCAACTGCCATCCGAAAAAGCGCCGCCGCCGTCCGCGCCAGCCGGGACCAAGAGGAGAAGGCGAAACTCACTGCCGACCTGCGGAAGCTCGTACAGGAGGAGTTCGACGAGACCTCCCGTGAGATCGAGATCCAGCTGAAACGGCAGGAATTGCGGCTGAAGGAGGTCCGTGCCGGTTATCAGAAGCGGATCACCGAAGCCGAGAAGCTGATCGACAAACGCATGGAGCGTCTGCTCACTCCCCCCCGCAAAAGGGCCCGCAAGGAGAAAGACGGTTCCGCTCCCCGGATGAACGAAGCGGACGCCAAAACCGGCGCAACCCCCAAGGCGAAGGCGGCCGCTGATCCGGCCGTTTCCCCGGAGGCCGCCGGAAAATGACGGAGAAAAGTACGTTTGTTTCTGCTTCGGGAATGGCGGAGACCTACTTCGCCATGACCTCCCGCCCCGGCGCGGATTTCCGGAGCGAACTGGAGGGTCTTCTGGAGCGTTACGCACGGCAGGCCGGGGATTCCGTCTGTGTTTGGTTGCGGTTTCACGTGAGCGACGTCGCCAATCAGGCGGCCATCCTCCGGGAGTGCGTGGGGGAGTTCGTCCCCGTGGTGGGGCAGGCCCCCGCCAACGGCGCCCGGATAGCGCTGGAAGCGTGGCATCTGCCCGCCGGGACTCCTCTCTCGGTGCAGGAGAGTTGCCGGAAACTTTCCCTGAAAAACTACCGCCAGCTCTACTTTTGCGCTCCTGAGCTGAAGTCGGCGGGAAGCGCCGCCCAGACCGGTGAGGAGTTCGCGTTCGCGGAGAAGTTGCTGGCGCAGGAGGGCGGCTCCATCCCGGAGAACCTCCAGCGCACGTGGCTCTACTGCCGGGATATCGACAACAACTACGCGGGACTGGTCACTTCCCGCCGGGAACGTTTCCGGGCGCTGGGCCTCACCGAGCAGACCCACTATGTCGCCAGCACCGGCATCGAAGGCCAATCCGACCCCTTCCACCGGCTGGTCCGCATGGACTCTTTTGCGCTCTTCGGACATAAGCCGGAGCAGATCCAGTACCTTGAGGCGCTGGACCATCTCTCCCCCACCCACTACTACGGCGTGACTTTCGAACGTGCTACGCGGATCTGCTACGGTGACCGTTCCCACTACTACCTCTCCGGCACCGCCAGCATCGACCGGAACGGGACCATCCTCTTCCCCGGCGACGTGGCGCGGCAGACCCAGCGGCTTCTGGAGAACGCCGAGGCCCTGCTGACGGAGGGCGGCGGTACGCTGGACGATCTGAAGCAGGCGGTGATCTATCTGCGGGACCCCGCGGACCGCGGAGTTGTGACCGAGGTGCTGGATTCGTGGCTCTCGCCGAAGACTGCCCGGATCATCGTCCGCGGTTCCGTCTGCCGTCCGGGTTGGCTGGTGGAGATGGACGGCATCGCCGTCAACGCCGCCGGAGACCCGGGATTCAAGGAGTTCGCATGATGGACAGAATGCCCCTTTTGGAAAAATGCGCCTCCCGCATCACGGTGAACGGCACCGTCTTCGGCGACGGAGCGTTCGGCTGGATCGCCGGCCCCTGCGCCGTGGAATCCCGCCCGCAACTGGAGGCCAGCGCCGAAACCATGAAGCGCTGCGGCATCGGCGTTCTGCGGGGCGGTCTTTTCAAGCCCCGGACCAGCGTCTATTCCTTTCAGGGACTGCAGTGCGAGGGGATCGCGCTGGTTGCGGAAGCGAAAAAGAAGTACGGCCTCGCCTTCATCTCCGAGGTGGTGGATGAATCCTCGCTTCAGGCGCTTCTGCCGGTGGCGGACATCCTGCAGATCGGCTCCCGGAACTGTCTCAACTACGCCCTGCTGAAACTGGCAGGGCGGTACGGCAGACCGGTCCTGCTGAAGCGCGGTTTCGCCGTCACCATGGAGGAGTACCTTAACGCGGCGGAGTATCTCGCCGCCTCCGGCTGCCGGGAGATCCTGCTCTGCGAGCGGGGCATCCGCACGGTGACGGAGGTGACCCGGTTCACGCTGGATCTCGGAGGCGCTCTTTGGCTGAAGTCCCGCTATCCCATGCCGGTGATCGCGGACCCCAGCCACGCCGCCGGAGACGCGGCACTGGTCTCCCCCCTCACGCTTGCGGCGGCCGCCGCCGGATTGGACGGGGTCATGCTGGAGTGTTCCCCTTCGCCGGAGTGCACCCGGTGCGACAGCCGTCAGCAGTTGACACCGGATCAGTTGACCGGATTGAAAGAGCAGACAGACCATCTTCTGAAACATTGTCGAGGTGTCCGATGAAACGTTTTTCCGCGCTTGTTTCCGCGCTCCTGTGTGTCCCGGTGCTGTGCGCCGCCGGGAACGTCTACTGGAAGGATTTCCCCGTTCCGCTCCTGAGCGGCATCGACCGGACTCTTGCCGCCGGCTGGGAGAAACACTCTCTCCCGGTCCCGAAGGAGGCCTCGGACTGCGTCATGGTCCGGCGGCTCTACTTGGATCTGGCGGGACGGCTCCCGAAGCCGGAGGAGGCCAGGGCCTACGTCCGCAGCGGGGACCCGCAAAAGTATCCGAAGCTGGTGGACCGCCTCCTCTGCGGCGATGATTTTGCCGACTACTGGACCATGCACTGGTGCGATGCCCTCCGGGTCAAGTCGGAGTTCCCCATCAATCTCTGGCCCAACGCGGTCTATGGGTATCAGCGGTGCATCCGGCATTTTTTGCGGAAAAACCGGCCATACGATGACTTTGTCCGTTCGCTTCTGACCGCCAAGGGCAGCAACTTTCGGGTCGCCGAGGCCAACTTCTACCGCGCCGTTGCCAACCGGACGCCAGAAGGGATCGCGGGAGCCGTGGCCCTCACTTTCCTCGGTTCCCGGCTGGAGAAGTGGTCCGAGCCGGAGCGGAAGGCCTTTGTCGCGCTCTTCGAACCGGTGCGGTTCAAGATCACCCGGGAGTGGAAGGAGGAGGTCGTCTATTGGACTGCTCCCGGCGCAGAGGAGAAGGCCGCCTCCGCCGTTTTGGCGGATCCCCGGTTCGCGCCCGCGTTGGTCAACCGGGTCTGGGCATGGCTCTTCGGAAGCGGCATCGTGGAACCGGCAGATGACATCCGCCCGGACAATCCGGCCGTCAACCCTGAACTTCTCGCGGAACTCGCCCGGGATTTCGTTGCGTCCAAGTACAATTTGCGGCAACTCGTCCGCACCATTTGCCTCTCCGCCGCCTACCGTTCCGCCGGGACCGGGTGCGCTGCCGCGGAAAAATGCTTCGCCGCTTATCCCGTCCGGCGGCTGGATGCGGAACTCATCGACGATGCCATCCGGGACATCACCGGCACCGGGAGCCAGTTCCAGAGCGTTATCCCGGAGCCCTTCACCTTCCTGCCGGGGGAGATGCGGGCCATCAACATCGCCGACGGCTCCATCAGCAGTTCGTTTCTGATCCTTTTCGGGCGGCCGGCCCGGGATTCAGGGACCTTCGCGGAACGCAACAACGCCATCACCGGGAAACAGCGGCTTCAGCTCTTCAACTCCGGGGACATCTACTCCCGGCTGGGGACCATCTTCCGGGGCAAAGGCATGGGCAAAGGCAAAGGAAACTACGCTCCGGGCCGGGAAAACTGGAACCGGCTTCCCGTTTCGGCCCGGGTGGCTCTGCTCTACTGGCTCTTCTTCTCCCGGCCGCCGATGCCGCAGGAACTCTCCCTCATCGGGGCGGAACTGGACCAGATCCCCGTGCGCCAGCGTTACCGCTTCATGCAGGACCTCGCATGGATCCTCCTGAACACCAAAGAATTTCTCCACCGCCATTGAAGGAAGGAGCGGACAGATCATGGACAGACGGAAAATTTTGAAGACCATGGCGGCCTTGAGCCTTTTCTGCGCCGCCGGGAGTTTGTATGGGTTCGACTTCGGACAGAAGGCCGGAGCCGCCGGCGCCTCCGGAAAGGCTCCGGCCGCCCGGGCGAAGAGCGTCATCGAGGTGTGGATCTGGGGCGGTCCAAGCCAGCTTGAGACTTTCGACCCCAAGCCGGATGCCCCCGAAGCGTACAACGGCGGACACAAGGCCATCCCCACCAACGTTCCGGGGATCAGCATCAGCGAATACTTTCCGCTGCTGGCCCGGCACGCGGACAAATACTCCATCATTCGCTCCATGACCCATCCCTACAACGGTCATGAGACCGCCACCTACCTCATGCAGACCGGACGGGTCCCCGGCGGCGGCAAGGTCTATCCCGCCATCGGCGCGGTGATCGCCATGTTCAAATCCAAAGATTACAAAGGAGATCTGCCGCCCTACGTGATCCTGACGGTGCCCAAGGGGCGCTTCTCGGAGGTGGGGTTCTTGAGCGAAAAATATTCTCCGCTGGTCACCGGCGGAAAGCCCAATGCCGCCCGGTTCGTGGTGGACGGCATCGTTCCGCCCGGCAACATCTCCTCCGAAGAACTGAAACACCGCTTTGAACTTCTTGACAAACTGGACAGTTTCGGACGGGCGGCGGACCCGGCCTCTCCCGTTCTCGCCGACTTCGACCGGACGGGCAGGGAGGCCCGGCACGTCATCGAGGGGGATGCCGCCAAGGTGTTCGATCTCTCGCTGGAATCCAACGAGATGCGGGAGCGCTATGGCAAGACCGACCTCGGGCAGGCCTTCCTCGTGGCCCGGCGGCTGGTGGAGGCCGGGGTCCCCTACATCACCATCAATGCGCAGGGGTGGGATTCTCACAAGCGCCACTTCGAGACCATGAAGACCAAAGCCGCCGAGATGGACAAGGCCACCACCGCCCTCATCACCGACCTCAGCGAGAAAGGGTTGCTGGATACCACCCTCATCTGGTGGACGGGGGAGTTCGGCCGCGGACCCAAGGTAGACGTGGCTCCTCCGTGGAACGGCGGGCGCAACCATT
>DCGG01000093.1:8115-9847 GCA_002315455.1 Lentisphaeria bacterium UBA1784 | reverse complement strand
ATTTCAGGGTGGAAAGGTGGTGGGCGTTTCCGATGCCACCGCCTCCAACGTGGTCTCCCGTCCGGTGGCTCCGCAGGATCTGCTGGGGAGCATCTACGAACTCTGCGGCATTGATCCGGATGGCCCGCTGCCCAATCCCATCGGCTTGAAAACCACGGTACTGCCTCCCGAGTCCGCCGCCGGACGGCTCCGGGAGATCTACCGGAAAGAATGAGGTGACAAGATGAAACGCAACCTTCTTTCTTCGCTTTTTCTGCTGACTGGCCTCGCTCTTTTCGGAGAGGACCCCTTTGTCGGATTGCTTTATCCCGCCGGAGGTCAGCAGGGGACCACCGTCCACGTGCTGGTGGCGGGGCAGCGTATCCGCAACGTCAAAGGCGTTATCATCTCCGGCGGCGGCGTGACAGTGAAAAAAATCACCAGCGTACCGAATTTCCCTCCGACGGGGGGGGCTTCTCAGCGGAAATATCTCACCGACTGGATCAAACAGATCCATGCCGGTAATCCGGAAAAACCGCCGATCCCCGAAAAGGATTCCAAGGGCAACCCCGTAGAGACCCAGTACTGGCGGAAGTGCGAATGGTGGGATAAACTGGATCAATTGGAACCACGGGAACTTCTGCTGGTGGAAGAGAACATCTACGTGAAGAAAAACGCTTTGCAGATGACCCCTTCTCTCTCCCAGACGGTCCTGCTGGACCTGGAGATCGCCCCGAATGCCAAACCGGGCGTCCGGGAGTTGCGGCTCTACGGCAACGGAGTTTCCGCGCCCAAACTCTTCTACGTGGACGAGTGTCCTCACGTGCTGGAACCGGAGTACACCCCGCCCTACAAAAAGAAGCCGGAACCTCCCTTCGTCCAGGTGGTCCCGGTGGTGCTGGATGGGCAGATCATGCCCGGAGAGACCGACCGCTTCCGGCTGGTGCTGGAGGAGGGCAAGGAGTACACCATCACCCTCATCGGACGGCACTTTCTGCCCTTCATCGGGGATGCGGTGCCGGGACACTTTCAGCCGGTGCTGAACCTGCTGGACCCCACCGGAAAACCGGAAGCCTTTGCGGATGACGATGCGTTCCGGCCCGATCCGGTGCTCCGCTTCAAGGCGAAGAAGAGCGGCGTCTACACGCTGGAGATCCGGGACAATCTCTACCGGGGACGGAAGGATTTCGTCTATCGGGTGCAGGTGGAACCGGGGATCCGGCCCTATCGGTTCGGCGCGGATCCTTTCCCCGGTCTGCCTCGGATCGCCGCCGACGCCGGGAGTATGATCCCGGTGGACCGCACCGCCGTCCTCGAAGGAAAGGTGACGAAGCCCGAGGGGTGTACCTTCCGCTTCGACGGCAAAGCCGGGCAGATGCTGGTATTTGACGGGGCGGCCCGCCGGAGCAGTTCGCCGCTGGACGGCGTCCTCCGGCTCACCGGCCCGGACGGCAAACAACTTGCGGAAGCGGACGACTCCCCCTCCGATCTGAACGTGGGCGAAGTGCATCAGCAGATCGATCCCTACATGGCCATCACTCTGCCGGCGGACGGGATCTACACGCTCACCCTCTTCGACCGTACCGGTAATTGCGGCGGACGCTACCGTTTCTGGCTCCGGGTGGGGCCGCCGAAGCCGGACTTTCAGGTCTACACGGCGAGTTCCCTCTACTCCTGGAACAAGGAGGGCGGAGTGAAACTGCACGTCGTCTCCATCGACGGCTTTGCGGAAGAACTCCGCATCACTTCGGAG
>DCGG01000093.1:5068-8027 GCA_002315455.1 Lentisphaeria bacterium UBA1784 | reverse complement strand
CCGCGTGGGGGCACGGCGCCTGGAAGGTCCGCGACCGGCAGGAGAAACGCCCCGGGCAGGTCAGACGGCGGCCGGTGAGGGTCAACCTGTTTGCCGAGGCGAAGATCAACGGCAAAACCGTGTGTCACCCGGTGATCCCCTGCGATACGTTCTCGCAGGCCTTCGCTTACGACCATCTGCTGCCCGCGGAGGATTTCTACGTCATGCCCCGCAATCCGTGGCAACAGGGAAAGAAAAGCGGCAAGCTGGGTACGAACGGCAACAAGAAGCAGAAGGACGGTAAGAAGAACGTCCGGCAGAACACCGTCTCCCCCGTCGCTCCCGTGCAGGGGAAGTGAGCGTTCCGGATGCCCTTACCTCCAGTCGGCGAGGGCATCCACGGAGAGTTTCGGCACGTGGAGCACGTCCTTGTCATCCAGATAGTAGGCGACCTGCGCAGGGTCCTCCGTGGTTTCGGAAACGGGGGCTTCGCCGGGGTACCCCGCCGCCAGAAGGTAGAGGGTCTTGCGTTCCGGCGGAAGTTCCAGCAGGCGGTCTGCTGCACCGTGGTCGAATGCTCCGAGCCAGCAGCATCCGAGGCCCCGGTCCGCCGCCGCCAGTTGCATGGTCTGAATGGCGGCTCCTGCATCGGCATGGAGGATCTCGCCGCCCTCCCGGGGAGCAGTCACGGCGATGAAACACAACGGTGCGGAGACGCCCCATTCCGGAGTCCTCCGGGGACGGACCAGCCCCGCCCATGCGGTGATGGCAAAGAGTTTTTGGACCAGTTCCGGAGTCCGCGCCACGATGAAGCGGAGCAGTTGCCGGTTACCGCCGCAGGACGTGAGGCGGGCGAATTCCAGCAGACGCCGGAGTTCCCGTTCCGGTACCGGCTTCTGAAGATAACGGCGGATAGTCCGCCTCGAACGCACGATTTGTTCCAATTCCATGGAAAACCTCCTGAAAAGCAAAAAATCCGGATAAACTCCGCCGGTGCATACAATACATCGCGGCAAGGTAGATTGCAAATTTGCCGGATCGGAAGTATGTTATATCACGGTCCCGAGCAGTTATTTTCGGAAGATTGCCGTGAAAGAGGGAGCAACAGAGATGTATGACATTCATAACCATTTGCCGTTCGGCATCAGCGATGGTCCCGGAGAACGCTCCATCAGTGAAGCGATGCTGGACGATGCCGCCCGGCAAGGTGTCACCTGGATCAACTGCGTCTGCCATTATGCCCCGGCCTATGAAGGTTTGCTGCAGAACATCGTCGCCGATCTCATTCCGGTGGCTGCGGTCCGGGGAATCCGGCTTCACGGCGGCTTCGAGTATGATTTTGCGCACGTCATGGAGGAAGGGTTCAAACCGGTCACCATTGCGGATGGAAGTCCCTTCTTTCTGGTGGATTTCCGTCACAACGACATCCCGACCAACCTGAACAGGACCATTTTCCAGCTTACGGTGGACGGGTACCGGATGGTGATCGTTCACCCAGAACAGCTCTTTTCTCCCGACAAGATCAGGACGTTTTTGAAATTGCAGGATACGGAGATAGTCTTTCAGCTCAACGCCGTCAGTTTCCTGCCGGAATCCGGCAAGTTCATCAACGCGTTCGCCAACCTTCTGCTGAAAGCGGGGCTGGGGCATGCCATCGCGTCCGATGCGCACCAGCCGGAAGGCCTCCGCCGGATCGCCCTTGCCGAAGCGAGGGAGGTCCTTCTCCGGACCTACGGTTCCGAGACGGTGGAAGTGCTGTTTGACGTTAATCCCAAGCGCATGACCGAGGGCAAGGATCCCTACCGCGTCCCGGCTCCGCCGCTCTCCTGGTGGGATCGGCTCCGCTACGGCATCCGGGGCTGAACCTCCTTTGCACAATACTCCCAAAAAGGAAGAAAGAATCATCATGAAACTTTTCAATTTGCCTGCGGTCATCGCGGCCGCCGCCGGGATCACGTTATCCGCCGGACTGGCGGATTTTCAGCTTGTTCCGCCCAAGAGAGGCGATGCTCCGAAACTTTGGGACATGGAGAAACTCTCCAAGGCTCCGAAGGTGCTTCCAAACAACGTGGAACTGGGCTTCAAACTGCCTGCCAACATCCGGCCCATCCTCTATGAGGGAGTGGCGTACAAAGGATATCCCACCCGGGTCTTCGCCCTGCTGGGGATGCCGGAGAAGGTTTCCGGACCGGTCCCGGGGATCGTGCTGGTCCACGGCGGCGGCGGAACCGCTTTCGCCGCATGGGTGGAACACTGGACCAAACAGGGATACGCCGTCATCGCCATGGATACCGTGGGACACTACCCCCTCCGGGCCGCGGAACTCACCAAAAAGGACGGACCCTGCCGCGCCAAACTCAAGCACGGCGGTCCGGATACCTACAAGCAGGAACGGGACCTCGCGACCCCGGAGAACAGTTGGACGGTCCAAGCCGTCTCCGCCGTGATCCTCGCCCACTCCCTCCTGCGGGAACAGCCCAACGTCATCAAGGACAAGATCGGCATCGTCGGCATCAGCTGGGGCGGTTTCCTCACCTGCATTGCCTCCGGAGTGGATCACCGTTTCGCCGCGGCGGCGCCGGTCTACGGGTGCGGATTCCTCGCGCAGTCCAGCTGGACCCTGAAGCGCATCAGCGATCCCGCGTGGCTGAAACTCTACGATCCCGCAAACTATCTCCCTTCGGTGGAGTGTCCCATCCTTTTCATCAACCGACCCACCGATCCGCCCTACGAATTCAGCAGTTGGACCAGGAGTTCCTTCCTGCCGGAACGCGCCAACCGCTCCTGTCGGCCCAATTTCGGTCACAGCCACAAGGCGGGGATCCGGCCCGAGGCGGATATCTTCATGGATTCCGTCCTGCGGGGTGCTCCCGGACTGCCAATGGTCTCCGGCACGAAGTGCAACGGAGATACCGCCACTGCGGCGTTCAAGGCTTCTGCGCCGGTGGCGAAGGCCACTCTCGCGTGGACGGCTGATGAC
>DCGG01000093.1:2917-5018 GCA_002315455.1 Lentisphaeria bacterium UBA1784 | reverse complement strand
TGGCAGGAAAGCCCCGCCGAGATCAAGGGGAACACCGTCTCCGCGAAGATCCCCGCCGAAGCCCGGAGTTTCTACATCAACGTCTATGACCACCGCGACGGAGTCGTGAGCGGTCTCCCCGCCTTGGCGCGCTGACCGGGAGGAGAGGAGTTCCCCGGAAAATGAATGAGATCTTTCACATTGTCCTCATCGGCGGTATCGTTTTCCTCGCTCATACACTGGAGGGGATCACCGGCTTCGGATGCGCGGTGATCGCGTTGCCCTTCATCTCGCTCCTGCTGGGGATCAAACTGACGGTGCCGATGCTCTGCGTTCTGGGGTGGTGCATGGCGCTCTACATCGTGATCCGTTCCCGGAAGGCGATCCAGTGGAAGGAGTTTTTCTACATCGCCGTCTGTGCCGGCATCGGCATGCCCTTTGGGATGCTGATGTTCGAGAAGATGTCTCCCGTCGGTCTCAGTTTGGTGCTGGGGGGATTCATGGTCGGCGTCGGCATCCACGGAGCGGTCCGCACCTGGCGGAGCCGCACCGCTTCCGGCCCGCAGGTTCCTCCCCGCAAGAACTGGCTGATGGGGATTGTCCTTTTCTGCGGCGGCATCATTCACGGCACCTTCGGAACCGGCGGACCTTTCGTGGTGATCTACGCCTCCAAGGCACTGCCGGAGAAGTCTCTCTTCCGGGTGACCTTGAGTCTGCTCTGGTTCTCGCTGAACTCCTGGCGGTTGGCGGACTGGACCGTCAGCGGAAACGTCTGGAATGCGGAGATCTTCCGCGTGCTGATCTGGATGTTTCCCTTCATGGCGGCGGGCGTGCTCCTCGGCGACTACCTGCATCACCGGGTCAGCGAGTTCTGGTTCCGCTTCAGCGTCTATGCGATCCTCGGCGTCGCCGGAGTGGTCATGCTTGGGAACAACCTCTGCAAACTGCTGAACTGAACGGCTCTGCCGGAAAAATCGACACTTTCCCGTAGGGAACTCTTGAAAATCCGGAGTTTTCATTCTACATTAGGGGGAAGCACGTTTTTTGTCAATATTCACAGGTGTGAGGTTTGCTCATCATGGAAAATCTTCGTTTGTGGCCTTTTGAAACATCCTCTCCCACCGGGAAGAAGGAGGATGATTTTCAGGCGTATATGGAGTTCTCCCTCATTGAGAACGTGAAGCGTCCCCGGGGCGCCGTCATCGTCCTGCCCGGAGGCGGCTACAAGATTCGCGCTCCCTACGAGGGCGTGCCCGTTGCGGAACGGTTCCGGGCTCACGGATTTCAGGGTTTCACGGTGCAGTACCACGTGGCCCCCTACCGTTATCCCCAGCCCCAACTGGATGCCCTCCGCGCCATCCGGATCGTCCGGGCCAACGCGGAACGCTGGGGCGTCGATCCCGGTCAGATTGCCATTCTCGGTTTCTCCGCAGGAGGTCACCTCGCCAGTTGCGCCGCCGCGCTCTACGATGAACTGGACTGCAACGTCGGCGATCAGTACGACAACGTCTCCTGCCGTCCGGACGCCTCCATTTTCTGCTACACGCTCCACAACATCGAGGAGGAGTACGGCCACGTCGGCTCCGGGAAAAGCCTGCTGGGCGAAGCCTACACGCAGGACCCCGCTCTGCGGCGTTCGCTCGATTTGGAAAACCGCATCAATGAAAATACTCCGCCCTGCTTCCTGTGGCACACCGCCAATGACAATGCCGTCAACCGGAAGAATGCCCTGATCTACGCTCAGAAGATGTGGGACCTCGGCAACAAGGCCGAACTGCACGTCTTCCCCGACGGTCCTCACGGGCTGGGGCTGGCGGAGAAGAATTCCGCCCGCTCCTGGCCGGAACTGGCCGCCGCGTTCCTCGCGGAACAGTGCGGATTCGTGAATTGTGATTGATCTCCGCCGGAAGGATTTCATTGGCGGAGCAGAAGCCCATAGGCACAAAACAGCTTAAAGACAAGGAGAATACCATGCCGGACGAAAAGCCTTTGCCGCAGGTCCCACCCCCGCAAAGCGGGCAGGAAAACGCACCCTCCGGTACCCTCGCGGAGGACGATCAGGACAGGACCGTGAAACTTTCTCCGGAGGAGCTCGCCGCGGCCGGCACGTCCGCGGAGACCG
>DCGG01000093.1:0-2910 GCA_002315455.1 Lentisphaeria bacterium UBA1784 | reverse complement strand
CCGAGCCGATCCCAGGAGAGGAGAAGCAGAGTTTGAAAAAAATCATCACCTCCTCTCTGTTTCCCAGTTCGCCCACGTGGGTCCTGCGGAGCCGGAAACTGCGCCGCGTGGAGGATGAACTCTCCACCGCCGCAGACGACGGTAAGGCTTCCGGAGCCGCGCCCGTTTCCCTTGAGGAGCAGGGATTTTCCGACGTTCACTCCTCCTACGAACTGGGGAAGGTCCTGGGCGAGGGCGGACAGGGCATCGTGGTGGCGGCCGAGGACTGCGCGCTGAAGCGCAAGGTCGCCGTCAAATCCCTCCGCAAGGAGCACTGCGGCAACGCGGAGGCCCGGCAGAGTTTCATCTCCGAGGCCCGGATTACCGCCGGACTGGAACACCCGGCCATCATCCCCGTTTACAACCTTAACTCCGACCCCGAGAACGGCCTCCATCTGGCCATGAAGATGCTCCGGGGACAGTCCCTCCGGGAGCGGCTGGAGCAGATTTGCCAGTGCTACCAGAAAAACGGGGTCCAGAACTACGACGAGAACGAATCTCTGGTGAACCGGCTGAATATCTTTCTCCGGGTCACCGAAGCCATGGCGTACGTCCACTCCAAGGGGATCATCCACTGCGACCTGAAGCCCGACAACATCATGATCGGGCAGTACCATGAGACCTACATCCTCGACTGGGGTATCGCCAGGGAGGAGTCCTCCCGCCGTTCCAGTGATGAAAAGGTTATGGGTACTCCCCGTTACACTTCGCCGGAGAACCTCTCCGGTGCGGATTGCGACCGCCGTTCCGACATCTACACGCTGGGCGTGATCCTCTTCGAACTGGTCACGCTGCATCCCGCCTTCTCCGGCGCCACCATGCCGGAACTGATCAAGGCGGTCAAGGCCGGTAGAACCAATCCTCTGCATCATCAGTTCGGCGTGCGGATCCACCCGGACCTCAAGGCGATCATCCGCAAGGCCATGGCCATCGACCCCGCCAAACGGTACCGGCAGGTGGAGGAGTTGACCGAGGACCTCTACCGTTACCTCCGGGGCGCGGAGGTCTCTGCCAACCCGGACAGCTGGATCGGCAAGATCGTCCGCAAGGCAAATCAGCACCGGCGTGCGGTGTTTCTGGTCATGTTCGTCCTGCTGTTGGGGACAATCACCGTCAGCGCCATCAGTTTCGGGATGCAGACCGCCAAGACCAGCAAGTCCCGTCAGTTGCGGGACGCCTCCCTCAACTGGAGTTACGGCGAAGCCAGAAGCCGCGCCGAAGGCATCGGGCTTCTGACCTCCCACATCGAACGGCTGCTCTCCATGCAGTGTTCCGGCATCGCCCTCCTGCTGGAGGAGCATCCGGACCGGCCCTTCCTCTACCGGAGCATCTTCCTCTCCCAGAAGGAGTTGGATTCGCTTCCCCAGGACGGATACAACGTCTATACGCCGGATTACTACGCCAAGCCCATCTGCCTCACGGCGGCCAGCTGGCGAACCGCTCCGGGTGCGGACCAGGGCATGATCCTCGGCGAAGTGGAACGGCTCCGCGCCATTGCTCCGTGGATGCAGCGCACCGTACTCAACAGCAGTCTGAAGAGTTCCATAAGAAACCTGAAAGACGGGTACCGGGCTTTCCGCGCCAACGCGCTTCCGCTGATTTCCACCTTCTTCTCGCTGAAGAGCGGATTGCATGCGGTCTATCCCGGCAAGCGGGACTATTCTCCCGACTACGACGGACGCAAGCGCGAATGGTACTCCACTGCGCTGAACCGTCATGGAGCCTGCGTTTGGGGCAAGACCTACTTCAATACCGGCATCAAGGCGGTGCCGCTGATCTCCTGCTCCATGGAAATCCTTGGGCGGGACGGGGAACATCTCGGCGTTACCGGCGTGGACCTGCAGTTGGAGTCCGCCGAGAAGCTGCTTCTGCAGGGACAGGAGGCCGCCTCCTACACCCTGCGTCGGATGCTCATCAACAAGTCCGGCATGATCCCCGTGATGGCGGAGAGCCGCGGCGGGAAACTGGTGCCTCTGCGATCCATCCAGAACAGCAACGGCGTCTGCATCATGCCCTCTTTCCAGTGGCCGAAGGTCCTTCGCAAGATGCGTGCCAACCCCAACGGCGGCGTCTTCTCCAAGGAGGGCGAACGGACCATCCTGTGGGTCTATTCCAAAATCCCGTCCCTCGGCTGGATCTATGCGGAGAAGATCGACTTCAACGCGTTGCAGAAATACGTTCAGGAAAATTCGGATCAGCAATAAAAATCTCTCCGCCGGCATCCGTTCGCGGGCCCGGCGGCATTTGACTTGGAAAGGATTCTTTCACCCATGAAAAGTTTGATTGAAAAAGCCAACGTTCTGGTGGAGGCTCTGCCCTTCATCCAGCGGTTCCGCGGTTCCCTCATGGTCATCAAGTTCGGCGGCAGCGTCATGGAGGATCCCGCCCTCGTCCGCGGCGCCATGCGGGACGTGGTGATGCTGGAGGCCATCGGCATCCGTCCGGTGGTGGTCCACGGCGGCGGCAAGGCCATCAGCGCCGAACTCCGCAAGCAGGATATCCCCGTGCGCTTCGTCAACGGACTGCGCTTCACCTGCGACCGCACCATCGCCATCGTGGATGACGTCCTCCACAATCAGGTCAACCGGCAGTTGGTCCAACTCGGTACCGAAAACGGCGGACGCCTGAAGGGCATCTCCGGCAAGAGCGTTCTGCGTGCCAGGCGGACCCTCTCCATCGATCCCGCCACCGGCAAGGGCGAGGACGTGGGCTTCGTCGGCGAGGTCGTCGGCGTCAATCCCACCCCCATCCTCGAGAGCATTGAGTCCGGGTTCATCCCGGTGGTCACCCCGCTCGGCATCGGCAGCGACGGGCAAGTCTATAACATCAACGCCGACACCGCCGCCTGCAAAGTGGCGGAGGCCCTCCGCT
>DCGG01000144.1:2435-2598 GCA_002315455.1 Lentisphaeria bacterium UBA1784 | reverse complement strand
AATGCGGCGTGTCCGGGGGTGTCAATGAAAGTGATGCCCTTGCCGTTGAACGTGACGGTGGAGGCTCCGATGTGCTGGGTGATGGCACCTGCCTCGCCTGCCGTCACGTGGGTGTGGCGGATGGCATCCTGCAGAGAGGTCTTACCGTGGTCCACGTGGCCCA
>DCGG01000144.1:1557-2425 GCA_002315455.1 Lentisphaeria bacterium UBA1784 | reverse complement strand
GACCACGGGGGGCCGTTCCCGCAACAGAGCAGGATCGTCCTCTGGTTTGACTTTGGCGGGAGGAGCGGGAACCTTCTCCGGAGCCTTGATCACCAGTTCCACGCCGAAGGCCGCGCAGAGTTTCCGCACGTTGGCTTCGCTGATGGCCTGATTGATCCCGGCCAATTCACCCAGTTTGATCAGTTCCGTGATGACTTCATTGGGACGCTTACCCACCGCCTCGGCAAAATCCTTGACGATGAAGGGCGGCGTCAGGCTGATCTCTCCGGAGGCAGCACCGGAAGCGGCGGAGGAGACGACAGAAGCCTTCCCGCCCGCGACGGGCATCTCGCCCTCCTTGCCCCGCTTGGGCGCGGTCTTGCGGTTGGAACGCTTTCCCTTGTCGCCCTTTCCGGCGGGAATGTCCTCGCTGGTATCGTAGAGGTCGGCGAAGTAAAGTTCTACCAGTTCGATCATATCTTCCGGGATGGGACTTGCCTCCGCCTTAGGAGTTTCGATCCCCTGCTTATTGAGTTCCTCAATGATCTCCACGTTGGAGATCCCGAACTTTTTGGCAAGGTCCTTTACCAGCACTTTTGTTTTGGCAGCCATGGTCGACCCCCCGCATTACGCCCGGAGCTGATCCAGCGCCTGCCGGACCTCGGTCTGATCGATGCCGTCGATGGCGAGGATCGTCTCCTCCGCACCGTCGGCCAGCAGACCGTCCACCGTGAGGAAACCGTTGCGGACCAGCAGTTCCGCGGTCGCGGCACTGACGCCGGCGGCCTCGGCCAGATCTTCGGAAGCCTTCTGAAGTTTCTCCTCCATGGTGGGTTCCGCGGTCTTCTCCTCGCTGAGGAGTTTGATGTTCCAGCCAAGTAATTTGGCG
>DCGG01000144.1:0-1547 GCA_002315455.1 Lentisphaeria bacterium UBA1784 | reverse complement strand
GGCGGAGAGACGGACGTTCTGCGCCTTGCGGCCGAAGGCGATCTTGGACTGGTCGTCGCTGACCTGGATCAGCAGTTCATGCTTCTCCTCGTTCACGGAGACCTCGATCACTTTGGCGGGCAGAAGCGCATTGGCGGCGTATTTGCGGATATCCTCGTCCCACGGGATGATATCCACGCGCTCGTTGCCAAGTTCATCGGTGATGCGGCGGACCCGGGTCCCGCGCATTCCCACGCAGGCACCCACGGGGTCGATGCGGGGATCGCTGGAACAGACGGCGATCTTGGTGCGGCGTCCGGGTTCCCGGGCGATCCCCTTGATCTGGACGATGCCGTCGCGGATCTCGCTGACCTCGCGCTCAAAAAGCCGGACCACGAAGTCCGGATTGGCGCGGGAGACGATGAGACAGGGCCCGGAGGTCTCCATGTCAACCTTGACGAGGAGAGCGTTGATCCGGTCGCCGGACATGTACTGCTCGTCGTGGATCTTATCCTTGCCGGACATGATCCCCTCGGCCTTCTGGAAGTCGATGATGACGCTGTCCCGCTCGAACTTGCGGACGGAGCCGTTGATGATCTGGCCCACCCGGTCGGCGAACTCTGCCTGAACGTTCTCCCGTTCGGCCTTGCGGAGCAGCTGGCTGATGGTCTGTTTGGCGGTGGCGGCGGCGATGCGTCCGAAGTTCCGGGGAGTCACCTCCCACTCCACCACGTCGCCGGCCTTGACCTCGGGGAAACGCTCCCGGGCCCGCTCCAGCAGAAGCTGATCGCAGTTGGGATTATCCTTCACCACGGTGAGGGTGGCCCACGCCTGGATCTTGCCGGTGGGGGGGTCGATCTTGACCCGCAGTTCGCTGGCGGGATGGATGCTCTTCCGGGATGCGGAGAGGATGCCGGTCTCCAGCGCTTTAATCAGACTCTCGCGGGAAATGCCCCGCTCCTGCTCGATATATTCGAGGATCGTCAGCAATTCGTTGCTCATGATAAAACTCCTTCTTGTTTTTTCAGCGCTTCGCTTTTCTCCGCGTTTCGGCGCTGAACAGTTTGCGGACCGCTTTGCGACACGGTCCCGTTGAATACAAAAAAGCGGGCAGAATACTCTTCCCGCTTGACCTCCTTCAATCTTTTTCAGGCTTCCTTTTCTTTTTCCTTGTTAATAATATAACGCCGGGCGGGGATTTTACAAGTCCTTTGTGATTTTTTCTTGAGAAACACCGTCAAATTCTGTCGACGAGTGCTCGACAAACAGAGATTTGTCTCTCAGGTAGTAGAGATGAGAGAAAAGAGATGAGGTAAATACCGCTGACGCGTATGCAAATCACCGATTTATCTCAATCGGACAAGTCGGAAAAATCAGACAAAAACAGCTGCCACGAACGGCGATTTGCGCATGCGCCAGCAATACCTCATACCTCCACGCCAACTTCCGTTTTTTTTCACGAAAAGCATTTTTGCGGCTTTCTTTTCCATGATTTCTGATGTATAGTAAGAGACGACATGATTTCAGGAGCATATATATGATACAGAATATTTTATTGTGCGGCGTCG
>DCGG01000047.1:20027-20793 GCA_002315455.1 Lentisphaeria bacterium UBA1784 | reverse complement strand
ACGGGTTGGCTCATGCCAATGCCAAGCGTGATGCCGCGTTAGCAGAAGGACTATTCTGGAGAGTACTTGCCGATATCAAGGAAAAGTATCCCGAGTTTATTTCAGGAAGCCGACATTATCCGGGCATGCCGTGGCGGTTCAAGCGGGCAATACATCTTGTTGACTCAACAACGATTAAACTGATAGCAAGATAACGTCCGGAAAATTGCGCACGTTTTGAAAAACAGGGGTTGAAAAATGCGGTTCACCCCGAAAACTGGACAACTTGAATAGGTACAAAACGGCCAGTTTTCGGTGAGGGAACCGCACTCCTCTTTTTCCAATTCATGTATCATCAGCTTGTTTCTGTTATTGTATTTCATCTCTTTTTGTGCTATATTTGAAAAAACCAAAGAGCTGGTTATGGCACATAAAATATCAATTCCATGCCGGAAGAGAAACCGTCAACATTGAGGACCTATGAATATCATCGTCTGCATCAAACAAGTCCCCGGAACGGCGAAGGTCGAGATCGATCCCGTGACCGGAACCCTGAAACGGGATGGAATACCGTCCAAGATGAATCCGTTCGACCTCTATGCGCTGGAAAGCGCCCTGCGGCTCAAAGCCCGTTTCGGCGGAAAAGTTACGGCGCTGACCATGGGACCGCCGCAGGCGGAAAAGGTACTGCGCGAGGCTCTTATGATGGGAGTCGACGGCGCCGTACTGCTTTCGGACCGAAAATTCGGAGGTGCCGACGTTCTGGCGACCAGTTACGCCATTTCGC
>DCGG01000047.1:8889-19883 GCA_002315455.1 Lentisphaeria bacterium UBA1784 | reverse complement strand
TGTCCGACGACGGCAAAACGCTGGACCTTGAGACGGACATTCCGCTTTATTCTCTGGCGCTCCGCATACAACTTCCCTGTCTCGTCACCGTGGAAAAGGGGATTTGCGAACCCCGGTTGCCCTCATTCCGCCGAAAACTGGCGACCCGGGACCAAAAGATCACCACTTATACCTTCGCGGATATGGAGGATCAGGATCCGATGCACTACGGGTTGAACGGCTCACCGACCCAAGTCAAGCGGATCTTTCCCCCGGCACCGGCCGCCGGCAATGAAAAATGGGAGGGGGCCGGCACAGAACTGACGGACCGCCTTTTCCGGATGCTCTCGGACCGGAAATTTTTAAGCGAGGTGCGGTGATCATGGCAAAAATAGTCATTCATCAGGAAAAAATCGTGGATCATGCCGCGTTGACTGCACTTTGTCCGTTCGGCGCGATCGAAGTTGAAGCCAATGGAGAACTTGCCATCAATGCCGGGTGCCGAATGTGCCGGATGTGCTGTAAAAAAGGCGGCGGGGTCTTTGAGTACGTGGAAGATATCCAGCGGTCCGTTGCAGATAAAACGCAGTGGCGCGGCATTGCCGTGGCAGCGGAACTGCTGGATGGAGACGTTCATCCGGTTTCGCTGGAACTTCTGGGCAAAGCCCGCGATCTGGCGCAAAAGATCCATCAGCAGGTCTTCTGCTTCGTTCAGGGATACCAAACGGATGCCGCCGTCCGGAAAATTGCCGCGTATGGCCCGGATGAGATCCACGTTTACGATGCGCCGGAACTGGAACATTTCCGGATCGAGCCATACACGGCCGAACTGGAAGCCTTTGTGAGCGAGGTGAAACCTGCCGTCATTCTGGTGGGCGGGACCCCCATCGGGCGTTCGCTTGCACCCCGCGCCGCCGCCAGATTCCGCACCGGACTCACGGCAGACTGCACGATGCTGGACATCCAGACCAACACGGATCTCGATCAGATCCGGCCCGCATACGGCGGAAACATCATGGCGCACATCAATACACCATTCACGCGTCCGCAGTTTGCAACCGTTCGCTACAAGATCTTTTCGGCGCCGGAAAAAACCGAACCTCATGCCAGGATCATCCGTCACTGTCCAACGGCGGCCTCGTTCTTCTCCCGCATCGAATTTCTTGCCATGAACCGGAAAAGCGCCGAATGCGGGATCGAGGAGGCGGATATTCTTGTGGCCGTCGGCCGCGGTCTGAAAAAACCGGAGGACATTTCCATGATCCGGCGTCTCGCCAATCTCCTCGGCGCACAGCTCGGATGTTCCCGCGCCGTTGTGGAAGCAGGCTGGCTTGACCCCCGGCACCAGATCGGTCTTTCCGGCCGTACCGTGAAGCCCAAACTCATCATTACCTGCGGGATCTCCGGTGCGGTGCAGTTTGCCGCCGGCATGAACGGCAGCGAGTTCATCGTGGCGATCAACACCGATCCGGAGGCGCCGATTTTCAACATCGCCCACGTCGGGATCGTCGGAGACGTTTATGAGATCATTCCGGGATTGATTGCCCGGATCGAGGCAATGAAAGGAGAAATCAACGGATGAACAGCCGGAATTATCATACCCCGGAAGCGGCAGATATCGAATATCTGAAGTCCGTAACTTCGCCCGAACGGGTGATCTCCGGCAGTGAGATCAGCGAAGATTACCATCACGATGAACTCGGCGGAGTACGCCGCGCCCCGGACGTTCTGGTCAAAGTCCAAAGCACGGAAGAAGTTTCCGCCATTCTCCGGTATGCACAGAAACATCACATTGCCGTGACGCCCCGCGGTCAAGGCACCGGACTGGTCGGAGCATCGGTTGCCCTGTACGGCGGCATTATGCTCGATCTCTCGCTCATGAACCATTTTCTCGAATTCGATGAAAAGAATATGACACTCACGCTGGAACCCGGCGTACTGCTGATGGACATTGCCAAGTACGTGGAGCCTCACGGCTTGTTCTATCCGCCGGATCCCGGGGAAAAGACGGCCAGCATCGGCGGCAACGTCAATACCAATGCCGGCGGTATGCGCGCCGTCAAGTACGGCGTCACCCGTGATTACGTGCGCGGCATGACCGTGGTTCTCGCCGACGGACGCATTCTTGAACTCGGTGGTAAAGTCGTCAAAAACAGTTCCGGCTATGATCTGAAGGATCTGCTGATCGGTTCGGAAGGCACCCTCGGAGTGATCACGAAACTCATCCTGAAACTGATCCCGCTGCCGAAATTCAAGATCAGCCTGCTGGTCCCCTTCCCCGACGTAGCAACCGCCATTGCCGCCGTACCGGAGGTCATCCGCACAAGTTCCGTTCCGACCGCCGCGGAATTCATGGAACGGGAAGTGATCCTTGCCTCGGAAAAATTCCTGAACCGCAAGTTCCCGGACAACAGTGCGGATGCCTATCTTCTGCTCACTTTCGACGGCATGTGCCAGCAGGAGATCGACATCGTTTACGAGGCGGTGGCGCACCGCTGTATAGAGGAACTGGGCGCGCTGGACGTTTTCATTGCCGATACGGAGGAACGCAACGAATCCATCTGGAGCGCACGCGGCGCCTTTCTGGAAGCCATCAAGGCAAGCACTACGGAAATGGATGAGTGCGACGTGGTCATCCCCCGGAAATTCTTCGCCGAATTCGTGCAGTTTTCGCATTCGCTTCAAGATAAATTCGGGATTCGGATACGCTCGTTCGGACACGCTGGCGACGGAAATCTGCATATTTACGTCCTGCGTGATGAGCTGGATGAAACCGCATGGCAGAAAATGCTGTCGGCGGTTTTCGGGGAACTTTACGGCAAGGCTCAGGAACTGGGCGGCAAAGTTTCCGGCGAACATGGGATCGGGTTTGCGAAAAAAGGTTATCTCAATGAAGCGCTTTCGACGGATGAAATGGCGCTGATGGCCGGCATCAAGCAGCTCTTTGATCCTGCAGGGATCCTGAATCCGGGCAAAGTCATAACCTCCTGCCAGTCCTGAAAAGCGGGCAACCTGAAAGTTTCAGGAGGTCCCACCATTTCGCCAGAAACAAAAAACGTGATAGCAAAGCGCTTCTCTCCGCGATCCGCGGTTCAATAAACTTTTGAAATCAATAATGAAAATCACGGGGCTTCGTGAGCAAAATCCGTCTGCTGCATTCTCTTGAGGAGGGCCTGGCCGGCGGCTTTCACCGCGTCAACAATCTCGGGCGGAGCAAGAGGGATGGCGTCGCCCTGCTGGGAGAGGATCCACGGTACCACTACCTGCTCCGGGACTTCCGGAATGGTGAAAAGCCAGCTGCCGTCAGGTTCCTCGGTGAGGGTCTGCCGGGAGTGCATCCGGTAGGACGAGACGAATTTCCGGGCGTCTCCGGTGAGCCGGATCTTCACGTCGGGATACTTCTTCCACGCCACGATGGTGTCGAGCGACACCGAATCGATGATCGCTTTGTCGGGCACGAAGGAGGTCTCCAGAAGTTCCGCCTTGACGATCCGGCTGATCACGAAGGTCCTCGGCGCCTTCCGCAGGTGGCAGAAGGCCTTGATCCGCCACTCGCGCACGTAGAGGAAAAGGACGTGGGGGTCCACGACGCGCTCCACGGGCTTCCCTCCCCTCATGTCGTCGTAGAAAATGCGGAGTTGCCGGTGGGTCTGCCATGCCTCGAAAACGACGGGGAAGACCGCGGAATCCCGCACGGCTCCCGACTCCGCAAAAACCTTGAGGGAATGCAGAAGCGCCGTGTCGAGGAAGTCCGGATTGTTGCCCTTGAGGATCTCAGCCACAGCAGTGCGGATGCGCCCGCGCAGAGGGTCGGGGAATACGTCCTCGGCGATGCGCGCGCCGAGGACCAGCGCGAACATGGCGGATTCCGACAGTTGCGCCGGGCAGTTGAACTCCCACGTGTGGTCGGTGAGGTAGTAGCCCTTGCGCGCCTGACTGTAGGCGATGGGGCAGTGAAAGTCGTTCTTCAGCGAATCCACGTCCCGATAGACCGTGCGGATATTGTAGGAGGGACGGATCAGCAGGCTCTCCTCGTACTCCAACTTCTCGTACTCGCGCAGAAGACGTTCAGCCGACGGATAGCGGTTCTGCTTCAAAAGCGAAACGATCCGCGCCATGCGGAACACCTGCATCCGGGTAATGTTTTTGGCCTGCGCTGAACTTTTTTCCATTTTCTGCACCTTCCGGGGAAACTGACAGAAAACGTCAGTTTCGGGATCGGCGTCCGCCCTAAATGTGTCCGTAATCCTCGCCTGGTTCCCCGGCGTTTTCGAGATCTTTCGGGATTAGCGCATCATCAAAGTGGAGCATGACGTTCTGTTCCGCTTGCTTCGCCTGGACCTTCACAACGTCAACCTTGTCGATGCCGCACCGGGAATCCAGCGCGACGACCGCCGCGTTCCCCGCCGCCTGACCGGTGATGATTGCCGGGGGGATCACCCGGATCACATCCCACGCGTATCCCTCTCCGGCGGCAGAGCGTCCGGCGGTAATCAGATTGTCGAATCCCGAGCGGATCAGGATGCGATAGGGCATTTCGTACAGAAAATCCCGACGCTCGAAGTCGCAGGTGGCTCCGATGGAGTCGTCAAAATGGCGGTAGGTGTCAGACTCCTGAAGCGTGTAATCCCCGTCGATGCAGCAGGTGGTCCGCAACTGCGCCATGCCGGGCAGCGTGACGATCTCGCGGCTTTCGGGGGTGTCACCCTTGATGTTCTCGAAAAGTTTGCGCTGATTGAGTTCAATATAATGGGAAACCTGATCGGTGTCGGTCCCGTCGCACAGGGGGATTTCCGGCGGCTGGTTCCTGCCATGGAGATCAATGGCGTAGCCGGAGACGCGGCTGAAGGCGTCCTCGATGCGCCCGCTTTCCGCCGCCCTCCGGCAGCCATCCAGCGTAATCATTCTGCCCATGTAGGTGGTGAAATTCCCGCGCTTGCGGGTCGGGACCCCGGCGCGGCGCAGAAGATCGGCATCCCCGGTGGTGTCGACGATAATGGAGCCGCGGATGAACTCCCGTCCGGATTTCCCCTGGATGATGAGTCCCTTGCAGTGTTTCCCCTCCATCACGGGAGTCGATACCGTCACGTCGAAGAGCAGTTCGATCCCTTCTGCGGCGAAAAATTCCGTCAGCGCCACGGCGAAAATATTGGGAGAAAAACTGGCGATGTAACGGACTTCGGTGGGCTGCTTTGGTTCTCCGTTGCGCCATTCGTCGGGCATCCTGCACCAGCCGTATTGGATGGAATAACGCAGAAATTCCTCCGCCAGCCCGAAAATGATCTGTTTGCCGCGGCCATTGCACATCGGCACAAAGAGGTTAATGAGGCCCAGCGTGGCGAGGCCGCCCAGCATCGTGCTCTTTTCGATCAGAAGCACTTTTTTTCCGGCCCGGCGGGCCGTGAGCGCCGCCGCCAGTCCGGCCACGCCGCCTCCGGCGACGATCACGTCATAGGCTTTCCCCCGAACGGGAATCTCCTCCTGAAAAACCATGCTTCCCATTTGCAGAAAACTCCTCGAAGAAACGGTATTTTACCTTGTGCGGATCAACTTGCAGATAAAGATATCACCGGAAAGATAACTTTTCAAGTGTTTGGGGCACGTTCCTCCGCCAGAAAAAAAGAAGAAAATTTTCACTCTTTTCGAGAAAACTGACACCCAGTGTCAGTCATCTTGCGTATATTATGTGCTGTAAAAAGAAAAAGAGCACGTTTTTCAAGACCTTTTTCAAAACAGGAGGGCAGAACCATGAGAAAACACAGGAAGCCGCGGAAAAGTTTCGATCCGTTCCAGCAGGAATTGGACTTCGAAGGCCGGCTTGTCTCCACGCATTTGCGCCGGAACCGCAGAACGTCTCCCGCCTTGCCCGACGGCAGGGAGAACGGACGGAGGTTCCGTCTCGGATCGTTTTTCAGGAACATCATCATCAAAGGAGGCCGCACCATGAAAACCATGCTTGCCCTGAGCCTGCTGCTGACTGCGTTTTCCGCGATGGCGGGAAGCCGGGGGACCACCTACCGGCAGGACCGTACCACCACGACGCGGGACGCGCAGGGCCGGACCATCTCCAAGCAAACCTATCACACCAACGCGGACGGGACCGTCACCAAGACCACGCGGAATACCCGCGGTCAGACCATTCAGACGGAACGGGGCGATCCGCCCACCCGCTATCCCCGGAAAACAACGCAACGGAGGTGATCCATGTTGAACGAGATTGCAGGCGGAATTCTCCAAGTTCTCAAAGTCATCGTTACCGGATTCATCTGGTTCATCATCTTTCTCTGCGCAATCTGCAAGGTGAAATGACCCGGGGCCAGCGGAAAAACACAACGGCGGCCGACAGAACAACCGGGGGCCGGACCTCCACCGCAGTTTGCAGATCGGTTCCGTCGGGAGGAGGTCCGGCAGTCAAAATGATCGTTTTGAGACATTCATCGTTGTTTTGATCCATTGATTTCCGGAAATTCCCCGGATATATTACGCCATGTTTTCCGGAATACCGCAAACGACATCTTTCAAAACGACATGGAAAGGCGATCTGCAATGGGACAAGCCCCGAATCCAACCGTGCCCCCGGCCGTCAAAGCGTTCCCGGCGTGGCAGGAGCATCAGTTTCTCCCGTGGACACGGGACGAGGTCTCGCCCTTCGTTTTCAAAGGGAAAAAGTACCTGCTGGAAAACGTTCTGTACCACTATTACGACGGACATTGCCACCCGGAACTCTTTCACGAGGATCATTTCCGGATCCGCGACGCGGAGTCTGGACGCGTGATCTCCCGCCCCCTGCTGAACCATTATTTCGCCCAGATCATGGTGAAGGACGGCCGGGTCCACGTCTTCACCGCCGACTATGGTGAAGCTTCCACCTGGCAGTGCCGGCAGATTGTGGCGATCACCTCGGAAGACCTGATCTCATGGACGGCGCCCATCCCGGTGATCCGCGCGGAGAATGAAAATCTTTTCAACAACAGCGTCACGGAAAAAGATGGCCGCTATTACATGGTCTATGAATCCGACGACTGCCGTTATCCCAAGTTCACGGCGAAATTCGCCAAGTCCGACGACCTGATCCACTGGGAAAAGATCCCGGGAGGGATCTATGGCGACCGGAAATATCTGGGAGGCCCGGCGCTCTGCTATCAGGCTCCGTGGTTTTGCCTCACCTACGTGAACGAAGTCCGCAAGCCATCCCCCAACGGAGATCCGGAGTATTATGACACGCGAATCGCGAGGACGAAGGATTTCATTTCATGGGAGGATGCCCCCGGGGACCGGCCGGTGCTTGCGCCCGACTTCTCCCATGAGATCGATCCGGCGGATCATCCGGGCATCTATGAGCGGAATGCTTCCGATGCGGAGTTCATTCAGGAGGACGGACGGGTGCGGGCATTCTGGTGCGGCGGCAACCAGCTGGGGGTCAGCGACACGGTCCAGACGGCGGTGTATCCCGGGACGCTGAAGGGGCTTTTTGAATCCTTTTTTGCGTGACCGGCCATTTTCCGTTTTATTTCAGGTACCGCGGCGGGAATTTCCGAGGGGCATGATCCCTCCGACGCGGAAGCCGTTTCTCCCTGGTCTTTTCCCGGAAAAACCGCGGTTGCGGATTGACAAAAGCATTCCCTTCGTGTATGGTATGC
This sequence comes from Lentisphaeria bacterium UBA1784, assembly GCA_002315455.1. Taxonomy (GTDB): domain Bacteria; phylum Verrucomicrobiota; class Lentisphaeria; order Victivallales; family Victivallaceae; genus UBA1784. Next base: position 12,264 of record DCGG01000047.1, on the reverse strand, counting down.
TCCGGCACCGGGGACGCGGTGTACCAATCAACAGGAGGACGTATGAAACGCTGTCATGGACTTGGGATCGTTGCCGCCACGGTTTTGAGTGCGGGGGCTCTCATTGCAGGAGACATGGAAACCGCCCGTGATTTCCTCAAAGAGGCCGGATATTACTTCATCGCCACCGACGATGGCGGCCAGCCGCGGGTCCGTCCGTTCGGGACGGTGCTGATCTACAAGGGGCGGCTCTACATCCAGACCGGGAAGAAAAAGAACGTTGCCAAGCAGATCATCCGGAACCCAAAGGTGGAACTCTGCGCCTACAAGCCGGCGGAACACCGCTGGCTCCGGCTGTCCGGCACGCTGGTCGAAGACCCGTCCCCTGAAGCGCAGCAGGCGATGCTGGAGGCGTATCCTTCGCTCAAGACCCGCTATCAGGCGGGAGACGGAAACCATGCGGTGTTTTACTTTGAAAACGCCGAGGGGACCATCGATTCCTTTGCCGTGCCGAAGGTGAAACTCAAGTTCTGATCCCGGCTATTTCTGAAACCGCACGGCGGCGAGCCAGGCGTAGAGTTTGCTGTCGATGACGGTGCCTTCGGACTCCATGCGCCGGATGAAAGCCTCCAAGTCCGCGATGGGGACCCGGAACACTTCGATGTGTTCGCATCCCTCCGGGCAGGGAGTGGGGGCATGAGTCCGGTAGTATTCTCCGTCGATCTCCATCTCCACGGGGCAGATGGTCTCCCCGGTCATCCCCGGAGAACTGTATCCGCCCTTATAGACCCGGATGATGCGCCCACGGAACCCGGTCTCCTCCTGAAGTTCCCGGGACGCTGTGGTCTCCGGCGTTTCGCCGGGATCGATCAGACCCGCCGGGAATTCCAGCATCAGCCGCCCGGCAGGAGGGCGGAACTGCCGGATCAGCACCAGTTCCTGCTGGGGCACGATCCGAGCGATGATGAAGGCCGCGCCCCTTGCGCCGTTGCCGGTCCGCTGGACCGCTTCCCAGGTGCGGGCGGTGCCGCCGCCGTCGACGTACGCGAGGCGGCTGAACGCGATGAAACGGCCTTCCGCGAGGACCGTACTGCTGACGATGGAGTTGATCTTCTGTTCCTGCATGAAAACGCCTACTGGTTGAGAAATTTGCTGCGGCGGTAGCCCACCGCTTCGAAGAGATGTTCTTCCTTCAGCTCCGCGGCTCCCGCCAGATCGGCGATGGTACGGGCGACCTTCAGCACCCGGTCATAGGCCCGGGGACTCATGCGGAACCGCCGGATGGCCTCCCGCAGCAGAAGTTCTCCGGCACCGGAGATACGGCACCACTTCTGCAGTTCCCGGCCGGAGAGTCCGCTGTTGCAGCGGATGCCGGTGCCCCGGAACCGTTCCTGCTGGATGCGCCGGGCCGCCGCCACCCGGTCCCGAATGACGGCGCTGGATTCCCCGTTGGGTGCGGCCAGCAGTTCGTCCTGCGTGAGCTGGAGGACGTCGGTCTGCATGTCGATCCGGTCCAGCAGCGGGCCGGAGATCTTCTTGAGGTAACGCTGTTTTTCATCGGGGCGGCAGGTGCATCCCAGTTCCGCATCGCCCCGGCCGCAGGGACAGGGGTTCATGGCGGCGCAGAGCACGAACTTCGCCGGAAAGACGCAGCTGCCGGAGGCCCGGGAAACGGTGACGATCCCGTTCTCCAGCGGCTGGCGCAGTGCCTCCAGCGCGGAGCGTTTGAACTCCGGGAACTCGTCCAGAAACAGCACGCCGTTGTGGGCGAGGGAGATTTCCCCCGGCTTGGGATTGTGACCGCCGCCGATCAGGCCTGCATCGGAAATGGTGTGGTGCGGGGAGCGGAAGGGCCGGTCGTTCAGTACCGGGCTCCCGGAGGAGAGCATCCCGAGGACGCTGTGGATGCGGCTGGTCTCCAGAGTCTCCTCCAGCGTCATGGGCGGCAGGATCCCCGGCAGACGGGCGGCCAGCATGGACTTCCCGGTCCCGGGCGGTCCGATGAGCAGGGTATTATGGCCGCCGGCGGCGGCAATCTCCAGCGCCCGGCGGGCGGCGGACTGCCCCTTGACGTCGGCGAAGTCCGGCGCGGAGAACGTTCCTGCGGAGCGCAGGTCTTCCGGGGCAGTGGGGGTCCCTTTGCCGGAGCGGATCAGTTCCACGGCTTCGGCGAGGGTCCCGGCGGCATAGACGGCGATCCGGCCTCCGGAAGCGAAGGCGGCCTCCCGGGCGTTGTCCCGGGGGACCACGAGCGCCTTGACCCTGCCGCCCTTTGCCAATTCATCGGCGATGGGCAGGACGCCCCGCACCGGGCGCAGCGTGCCGTCCAGCGCCAACTCTCCCACCGCGGCGAAGATCCGGAGCCGTTCGGCATCCAGCACTCCGGCTCCGCCGAGAATGCCGAGGGCGATCCCCAGATCGAAGGCGGCGCCTTCCTTGGGGAGGTCCGCAGGGGCGAGGTTGACCACGATATTGTTGCAGGGCGGAACGAATCCGCCGGTCATGAAGGCGGAGAGGACCCGATCCCGGCTCTCCCGCACGGCGGCGTCCGGCAAACCGACGATGGAGATGGAATACTCCCGCATCTGGCTTCCGGTTCCGGTGATGTTTGCTTCGATCTCCACGGTGAAGGCGTCGATGCCGATGACGGCGGCGGAGAAACACTTTCCTAACATGTCACTTCATTCCTTTCAAACGGATTATTTTGCTTTGTCCGCGGCGGGGAGACGTTCTGCGAATCCGGCGGTCTCCCGGTAGAAGACGCGGTCGCCCCGGCGTTCCCAGTCGGAGGGGCCGGAATCGCTCCCGATCTGCCGGAGCCGGGCCTGCCAGTCCGCCAACTCCGGATCGGAGAGCGGAATGCCGGGGGCGGCGGACAGAACTTCCAGCGCGACGGTCCGGCTTCCGGAGTCGAACCAAAGCGCCCGGCGGTGGGGGATCTGCATCAGCTGCAGATAGAAGTGGGCGAGAAAGATCCTTTCCGCTTCTGCGCCGGAGAACAATTCCCCGGCGGCGTCCTCCCCGGCGGAGGTGCGGGGAACGCTCCAGAGACGCTCCCCCTCCCTGACGGTGAACTTGGGATATCCTGCGAAGATCTGCTCTTTCCGGCGGGGCCATTGGCGCCTGATCCGCCGGACGTCTGCCTCCAGATTCCGCCGGAACCACGCCCCGGGGTCGGAGATGCCCAGCTCCGCCGCGAAACGCAGAAGCCGGGGCAGAGGCAGGAAGGAGCGCAAGTCCATGGCAAGGTGGCGGAGGCGCTCTCCGAAAAGGAGCCGCCGAATGGGGGAAAAACTCACCGCCCGGACGTCCACGAAGGCGAACTCCCCCGTCTCCTTCCGGTAGAGGATATTCCCGCCGTGCAGATCTCCGTGCCAGAGGCGGGAGGCGTAAAAC
>DCGG01000047.1:1786-8845 GCA_002315455.1 Lentisphaeria bacterium UBA1784 | reverse complement strand
TGCGAGAAATTCCCCGTCGGCACCGCAGGACTCCACGTGGTCCATCACGGTGGAACCGTCACCCCACGCCCGGGTCACGAGGTAACTTCCTTCCGGGATCGTGCCGAAGGCGAGGTGTTCCGCCACCGGGAGCCCGGCCCGGGCCAGCAGTTGCGCTCCGCAAAACTCCCTGCGGAAGGAACTGCCGGGACGGATGTCCAGTTTGAGATAGAGATCGCCGAGGCGCAGAACTTTCCGGACGGGATTGCTCTTGATAAGGGTCCCTTTGGCAAGGATCTCCTGCGGCTCGTATTCCATGGCGGGCGCTCTTTTCATGGCAGTCTCCCCATGGCGAAGAGGGTGCCGCCGAAGCGTCGCATTTCCCAGTCGTCCGGCATCTGCACCATAAACTCTCCTGCGGCGCCGGGGGTATTGGGCAGTTCCCAGATGATCCGGGCGCCGGAGAAGGCCCCCAGAAAGTGCCGGGAGCCCATGAGTTTCCCGAAGCACTGGGCGGAAATGGCGTAGGGCGGATCGGCAAAGATCAGGTCCGCCGGAGCCGCCGCGATGGCGGTCAGCGGATCGGAAGCGTCCCCGGTGACGACCCGGGAGGTGAACTCCGCTCCGGTACGCCGGACCCGCAGGACGTTCTCCTCAATGGCGGCGGCGTGGCGGGGGTTCTGCTCCACGAGGACGATGGAGGAGGCGCCCCGGCTTGCGGCCTCCAGGGCGAGGGCACCCGACCCGGCGAAGAGGTCGGCGACCCGCAGCCCGGAAAAGTTCCCGATGCTGTCAAAGAGCGCCTTGCGGGAACGGACGGCCGTCGGTCGCACTTCCAGTGTGGGCGGGGCGGTCAACTCCAGATTTCTGGCACTGCCGGCAATGATCCGCATAACGTCTCCCGGTTGCAAAATGGTTTCTGAACGATTCTCAAGGATAATATAGCAACGGAAGCGGCTTTTGTGCAAGTCCCGACGCAAAAAACATTGAAATTTTGTCCTCCTGCGTCTATGTTATGAAAGGAAACCGGAGGGTTCACACTTCTTGAAGGAAACAGATCATGGCAGACGAACAACTTTTTTGCGTCTCTCTGGAGGATTCCGGGGAGGATTTCGATCTCGGCGCGGAGTTTCTCTCCTCGCTGGAGTTTCAGTTCAGCAGCTGGGAGGACAAGGAGGTCCGGGCCCTGCGCCACACCCTCTACTTCGGCACCATGGCGGAGGCCGATGCCGCCGAAGCGCAGATCCGCGAACTTCTGCCCCAATGGCAGGGATACGGTGTCCGGCTGGGGGGCATCCGCCGCTTCACGCTGAAGAAGGAGGACTGGGCCGAGGCGTGGAAGAAGTATTTCCACACCATCGAGATCTCCCCCACGCTGGCGATTAATCCCAGCTGGATCAAGTATTCCCCCAAGCCCGGCCAGAAGGTCCTGACGCTGGATCCAGGCATGAGTTTCGGCACCGGCCAGCACGCCACCACATTCTATTGCCTGCAGACTGTTGACAAACTGGCCGGGCGGGAGGGCGTCCGGAGCATGCTGGATGCCGGATGCGGCTCAGGGATCCTGAGCATCGCTGCGAAACTCCGTGGCTACGACTTCGTGGAGGCCTTCGACTTCGATCCCGATGCGGTGCTGGTGGCCAAGGAGAACTTCCAGCGCAACGGCTTTCCGGATTTCGAACCGGTGGTGGGCGATGCCGCCGACTACACCGCAGGAGGGCGGAAGTTCGATCTGGTCTGCGCCAACATTCTCGCGCACCTGCTTCTGCGCTTCCGGGAGAACATCGCAAGTTGGGTCCGTCCCGGCGGATACCTCACTCTCGCGGGCATCCTCAGTGCGGAGTTCGATCACGTCAGCACCTCCTATCAGGAGCTGGGATTCAGGGAACTTCACCGGGCCACGCTGAAGGAGTGGACCAGCGGCCTCTTCCAAATGAGGGAATGAGATCCGCTCCCGTTGCATTTCCCGCAGGGAAACGGTATATTGTAGCGCAGACCATCAAGGAAACTTTTCATATTTCAGGAGGAACCCCTATGGAACGCAAATTGCCCCCCATCGACTGGAAGCGGGTGGATACCCTGATCACCCTCGCCTTGGAGGAAGACCTGGGCGACCGCGGCGACACCACCACAAACTCCGTGGTCCCCGCCACCGCCCAGTGCCGCGCCGCACTGCTCTGCAAGGAGCCGGACATGGCCCTCGCCGGACTCGCCGTGGCGGAACGGGTCTTCAAGGCCGTGGATTCCACGCTTGTCTTCACGCCCAAAAAGGCGGATGGCGACGTCTGTCAGAAAGGGGAGATTCTGGCCGAGATTGCGGGCAACGCCCGGGGAGTCCTCACGGCGGAGCGGACCGCGCTGAACTTCCTCCAGCGGCTCTGCGGAGTAGCCACCGCGTCCCGGCGCTATGCCGCCGCCCTGGCCGGAAGCAGGACCGTCATCCTCGATACCCGCAAGACCACTCCCGGCTACCGGAATCTGGAAAAGTATGCCGTAGCGGCAGGCGGCGGCGGAAACCACCGCATCGGCCTCTTCGACCGGGTGATGATCAAGGACAACCACCGGGAAATGGCCGCGCTGGAAGGCGACGGCGCCATCGCCCGTTCCGTGAAGCGCGCCCGTGCGGCCTGGCCCGATCTGGAGATCGAGGTGGAAGCCGACAAACTGGACGAAGTCCGGCAGGCGGCGGAGGCCGGCGCGGAGTACATTCTGCTGGACAATATGTCCGACGAGATGATGCAGGAAGCCATCCGCATCAACGCCGGACGGGCCAAACTGGAAGGCTCCGGCAACATCACCATCGAACGGCTGCCCCGGCTCGCCAAGCTGGGCTTGGACTACGTTTCCAGCGGCGCGCTGACCCATTCGGTGAAGTCCGCCGACATCTCGTTGGACATCGAGGTGGAGAAATGATTGCGTACCTCAGCGGAATCCTGCTGGAGAGTGAATACTCCCGCTGCATCATCGACGTGAACGGCGTCGGTTACGAGGTGGCCATCTCGCTTGCCACCTTCGACAAACTGCCTCTGCCGGAAAATCCGGTGAAGCTCCACGTCATCACCATTGTCCGGGAGGATGCCATCTCGCTTTTCGGCTTTGCCACGCCCGAGGAGAAGGGACTTTTCCGGGCGCTGCTCAGCGTCTCCGGCATCGGCGGCAAGATCGCCCTCGGGATCCTCGGCGCCATGCCCCCCGCGAACTTCTGCGCCGCCATCGCTTCCGGCGACGTGAAGGCCCTCTCCAACATCCCCGGCATCGGCAAACGCACAGCCGAACGGATGATCGTGGAACTGAAGGGCAAACTCTCCGACTTGCCCGGAGCCGCCGGAGCCGCCGCACCCACCGCCAGCTCGGCGGCGGCCGATGCGGCTCTCGCGCTGGAACAGCTGGGCTACAAGAAGGATGCCGTCAACCGGGTGCTGAACGCCATCCTCGAGGAGCCGGATGCCGCCAAGATGGACAGCGAACAACTTTTACGCGCCGCCCTCGGGAGACTGGCCTTTTGACGGCCCGCAGGAAAGGCCGTTTTCTGCTGATTGGCGGAGGACTTCTGATCCTCGCCGTGAACCTGCTCTGCACACAGCCCGACGTGAGCATCTCCGGCAATGAAGCCAGCCGCTTCGCCGTCATCGAGGCGTGGGGAGAGCGCGGAGAGTTCGCCATCGAGCGCTCCTGCTTCCCGACGGTGGACCGGGTGGAGCGCAATGGCCGCCGCTACTCCGACAAACCGCTGCCGGCCACCTTCCTTGCGGGGAGCCTCTACGGAGCGTTCCACAAGTTCACCGGCAAGAGTTTCCGCACCGACTACCATCAACTTGTCTTCCGGATCAACGCCTTGTGGGGAAACCTCACGGCGCTTCTGCTCTACTGGTGGCTTTTCAACGCCTTCCGGCGGGTCCGCGGAGGGACGCTTCCGCTGAAGGCGGGCCTCGCCGCCGCCTGCGTTCTCACCGGCTGGATCTTCGCCTACGACACCGTCCTCAACAACCATACTCCGGCGGCTCTGGCGGCCCTCGGGACCTTCGTCACGCTGGAGAAATTCCGCCGCCGCCCGGGGATGCTCCCGGCCGCGCTTGCGGGACTTTCTGCAGGCGTTCTCGGCTGGCTGGACCTGCCCTCCGGAGCGGTTTTCGGCGGAATGGTGCTGGCGGTCCTGCCCTTTTCCGCGCCGCCGGGGAAGCAGTTGGGGAGCGACCTTGCCGCCGGATGCGCCGGAGCCGGAACGCTCATCTTCCACGGTCTTCTGAACCTTTACGCTTACGGGACGCTCCTGCCTCTCTACGTGGGGACAGGCGGCACCTTCTTCGCCGGAACCAACAAAAACTGGCTGGAATATGCGTGGGAGAACCTTCTCGGTGCCCGGGGCCTCTTCAGTTATCAGCCCTTCCTTCTGCTGGCGTTCCCGGCGGTGTTTGCGTTGCGGAAGCGCCTCACGGTAGCGGAGCGGGGGACGCTTCTCGCGGTTGCGGGGGCGGTGCTGCTCTACCTCGGCATCACCGACGAATACGGCGGAGCGGCCTACGGGTTCCGGTATCTCATCGTGACGATCCCGTTGCTGTGGTACTTCGCCGGCCGGATGATCCTCGACGTACCCCGGATCGCCGCCGTCTCTCTCCGTGCGTGGAAGGGAGCGGCCCTCGCGCTGATCCTCTGGGGAGCGGTGACGGGCTCGGTGGGGGCATACGCGCCGTTCTGCATTGCCTACGAGGGATACCGTTCGGGCCCGGAGCACTTCACGCAGAAGTTCCGGAGCACGTTCCTCGGAAACCTCTTCTGCATGGCGTGGGAGTTCGACCCCGATGGCCCGGTGGTGAAAGAATTTCTCCGGCGGGCGGGGGAGCGGGATGCGGCGGACTTTCTTTTCTTCAGCTTCTTCAACCGCAAGCAGTTCTACCGGCTTCCTGCCATCGTGGAGCGCTTCGGGCGGAATCCGTTGCAGGATCCTCCGTAGTCCCCCCGGCGGGAGCCGCAGTCATCCCATCCGAACGGTAAAAAAAGGAGCGGGAAACACCTTGTGCCGTCCGCTCCGTATTTTTTGTCTGCTGTCCGTACTGCTCCCGCAAGATGCGAAGGAGCCATCCGGCGCAAGCCCGGGGAAATCACTCCCAGCTGGCGATGTCGTCGGTGCCGACAGGTCCGCCCAAAGTCGCGTTGTCCGCGTAATCGTTTTTGGCGTTGGGGCCAAAGGAGTAGATCGAAACCGTACCGGAAAGCATTTTGTCCTTATTGGGGCTACCGCTGACTCTCTCTTTTTTCGCAGGATGCTCAAGATACACGCTGGAAGAGGTGCGGATCAAGATGCAATACTGGGACCCCCAGGGGTCCCTCCAAAGTTTCAACTTATTTTCGGTGGAGCTGTAAGAATCGGCGGGGTTGTAGCCGGATTGAGGCTCGAGAAAGGAGATGCGGCGCTTGTTTGTATTCATCGTTCCGATGACGTATGAGCTCCCGTTTTTTTGTGCAGGGACAGTCAATTCTGCGATGAAGGGGAAGTAGGCCTTGTACCAAGCGTTGCCGGTACTTTGCTCGTCATCCCCCAAACGGATACCGGCTTCCTGCTCCGTTGAGCCACTCTGTTCCGTCTTCCATATATCCGCCCTTTTTCCGTCGAATTTGTAGTAGGAACCATCTTTTGTCACGATTTTCCCGTAGGTATTTTCCACACCCTTCAGGGCCATGGTGATGGCGGACATGTCGCTTTTGGCCTGCGTGATGCGGCCTTGCTGCTGGGCCCCCACCACCGCCGGCAGGATCATTCCCGCCAGAATGGCGATGATACCCACGACCACCAGAAGTTCCACCAACGTAAACAGATTGCGCTTCAGCATATTTCCCTCTTTTTTTGACGTGATCGAAACGAAATCCGCCGCCCCTGCGGGAACGGACGGGATGTTTTCTCTATATTATGCCTGCATTTGGGGGATTTTTCAATAGCGGAAGTCGGTTTTTTTGAAAAAAAAGCATTTTCCGGGGCGTTTCCCCTTGACAAAACAGCGAAGAAACATCATATTTATCCCCGAGAAATCCTGTTTGTCACCTTAACCCTATTTTGGAGATCGTCATGAAACAACAGAAACACGCCTTTACCCTCGTCGAGCTGATGGTGGTGGTGGGTATCATCGCCATTCTGGCGGGTATGATCCTGCCCTCCCTGAACTACGCCCGGGTTTCCGCCATGCGGACCAAGTGCTCCAGCAATCAAACTCAGGTCATGAAAACCGTGTTTCCGGTAATGAATTCCCATGGCAGTTATCTTGTTTCCGGCACCCGGGCCCCCAGCTCCTTTGATACCAAGGACAGCATGAGTGCCGTGACTGGACGGATATCTTGGATCAGTTACCTTGTTCTGATCAATCAGGTTCAGGACCTTTCAGCCTACCGTTGTCCGGCCTTGGATTACACCTACAACGCCAACCTCGCCGGAGCAACGGACAAGGAAAAAAAGAATTCCTGCTCGGAGGCTTACGGCATGGTTTACTCCTCCAAACAGGAAAAATTCAAGGGCAACCCCAAGGCGTTTTACGGATTTGATTTCCGCGGCACGAAGAACCTGACCTACAAGGATAATTATCAGGTCTCTCCCAGCATGCTGGTCTTGGGAGGATGTAGCGCGTACCTCAATGACACGGAACTTGCGGCGACTCCCATTGTCAAACTGAAAAGTTCCGCCAGTGATGGTAGCGGACACAAACCCGGCGCCTTCGTGGATATCCATGGCGGCATGACCAATGTGTTCTTCCTTGACGGACACTCTGAATCCCTCACCAAGGATGAATTGACTGCGGATAAGGATAGCGATACGAGCGCGAAATTCTGCCCCGCCGGGACCGAGGCCGTGAAGATCGTGGAAGATGACTGGCTGGATCCCAACAAGAAGTGATCAGTCCCATAACCGTCTTTTGCGCGCGTTTTCAAGGGTTTTTTCCCTTTGCAAAACAGTGAAGAGACGTCAGCATTCGTTTCCGCGGGATCCCGCCTGATACCATAACCATATTTTGGAGATCGTCATGAAGCAACGGAAGCTCGCCTTTACCCTCGTCGAGCTGATGGTGGTGGTGGGTATCATCGCCATTCTGGCGG
>DCGG01000047.1:0-1772 GCA_002315455.1 Lentisphaeria bacterium UBA1784 | reverse complement strand
AATTGCAATTTTGGCGGGCCTGATCCTGCCCTCCTTGAACAATGCCCGGGGCACTGCCGTGCGGACCAAGTGCTCCGGCAACCAGAATCAGGTGATGCAGATGGTGATTCCCGCAATGAACGCGGAAAACGGTTTTCTGGTGTCTGGCCCGAACGCGAAGACAAGCACAAAAATTGACGCGGTCGATCAATCCTGGATCCTGTATCTGGCCCGGATCAATCGCGTTCAGGACCTGACGGCATTCCGCTGCCCTGCATTGGAGTACACCTACAATGCAAACCTTGCGGGAATGGACAGCGGCGAGTTGGCCAAGCCCTGTTCCGAAGCCTACGCGATGGCGTATGCAAACCTGAACAGTGCAGACCGTCCGACATTGAGAATCGGAGAAACACGAGGCGGGTTTGATTTCCACGGAACGAAATATCTGGATTACAGGAAAGGCAATTTGGAGTACACCGTGGCCCCCAGCATGCTGGCTTTAGGCGGATGCCGGGCGACTGTTTCCTCTGCCGGAGAATTGGTTGCGACCGCGATCCTTGACTTTGCCGCATCGAAGGGCGGAGTCGCCGATTTGCACGGCGGACAGACCAACCTCTTCTTCCTTGACGGTCACACCGAGTCCCTGGGGCAGTCGGAAATGGCAACGAAATTCTATCCCTATTATACGAGTTCAACGGACCGCGGCGCCAAATTGATCAGCGAAGACAGTTGGCTTGATCCCAACAAGAATTAGCAATGACCTTTTTTTCCCGTTCATCGCGCGCATCCTCCGAACGACCGGGGGATGCGCTTTTCATATCGGAGAAAACATCATGCCTTCGGAAGAACTCACTGCACAGATCGGTCAACTGAAACAACTTCTGCAGACAAGCCGGCACGCCTTGGCCTTCACCGGTGCCGGGATCTCCACGCTCTCCGGCATCCGGGACTTCCGGGGCCGGAACGGCGTCTATCTTCAGCCGTGGCGGGGCCACAGCGTGGAGGAGATCCTGTCGCTCCGCTGTTTCATGGCCCAGCCGGAACTCTTTTACGCGTGGGCCAAGGAGTTCATCTACCGGCTGGAGGAGTTTCACCCCTCCGTGGTCCACACCGCTCTCGCAGAACTGGAACGGCAGGGCATCCTGAAGGGCATCTACACCCAGAATATCGACATGCTTCATCAGCGGGCCGGGAGCCGTCGGGTGAAGGAGGTCCACGGGAGCGCCTCCATGCACCACTGCCTCCGCTGCGGCAGGGAGAGTTCTTATGCGGAGATTGCACCCCGGGTCATGGCAGATGAAGTACCTCACTGCGTCTGCGGAGGCCTCGTCAAGCCCGACATCGTTTTCTACGGAGAGAATCTTAACGAGGAACTTCTGGAGGAGGCCTTTGCCGAGATGCAGCGGACCGATCTGCTGATCGTGGCGGGGAGTTCGCTCACGGTGCATCCGGCGGCGGACCTGCCTCTGGAAGCGGTGCGTTACGGCGCGAAACTGGTAATCGTCAACGATCAGCCCACCGCCCTTGACCGTTACGCCGCGCTGCGTTTCAGAGATCTCGCGGAGGTATTCTCCCAACTGTGAGGGGGCGTTCCGACGACCGCTCCCGCATTCCGAGCGCGATCAGAGCGTTTGCAGAAACCTACTCGGCTGAGTTCCCGGCGCCGACCCGCTTCTGGGTCAGCCGGATGGAACTGGTACGTTCGGCGATGTTCCCGAAGTGCCGGGCGATGGCGGCGAACTCCGACAGCAGTTCCACGAAAATAATGCCGGTGACCACGGAGCATTTACCCT
>DCGG01000037.1 GCA_002315455.1 Lentisphaeria bacterium UBA1784 | reverse complement strand
CGGGGGTGTTCATGACGTCGATATTCTTTTTGCGGGCGTATTTGATGTCGATGGTGTTGAATCCGGCACCGGCGCGGACCACCAGTTTCAGCTGGGGCAGAGCGTCGATGATCTCGGGCGTGACCTTTTCACTGCGGACGATCAGGACTTCCGCATCGGGATTGGCCTTGACCTGGTCGGCGAGGGGAGTGGAAGGATCCAGAACGATCTCATAGCCGCGCTCGGAGAGCAGATTGGCGGCATACTTGTCCAACTTTGTGGGGATCAGAACTTTACGCATAGTAGCACCTCTTTCTGTCTGAAGGTTTTGTTCCAAGGTTCCTCTCATGGGGATAATATACAGTACCTTCCCTCTTTTTTCAAGGAAAAAAGCGAGGATTCCTCAGGTTCTGTCATGATCCACGGCCACGATCTCCCGGGGACAGTTGAACCGGAAGGGAAAGGAGAGTTCGCCCAGCCCGGAGGTGATGATCATGCACGGACCGGACTGGCCATCGGAACTCCTGCGCCGATAGAGGCCGCTGTCCAGTTTCCGCCCGTAGAGGCTGTGTCCGGCCAAGGGGCCGAGGATGGGCAGTCGGACCTGTCCGCCGTGGAGATGTCCGCAAAGGATGAGAGAATAATCCTTCAGCGCGTCCTTTTGGTCCAGTTGGACCACGGTGTCGGGGCGGTGGGAGAGCAGGATGTTGCAGGTCTTCGGCGGCGGCGGTCCGGGAAGGCGTGGTTCTCCCCGCAGATCCTCCACTCCGGTGATGCAACAGGAGCCGCACCGGATCATTCGGTTGTCCAGCCAGGTGAAGCCGCAGTCGCGGTAGAGGTCCCGCCAGAAATCCCGCGACAGCCAGTACTTTGTCTGTTCCCAGTTGCCGGGGACGGCGAAGGCGTTGGAGGCGTGACGACTCAAACTTCGGAGAAGTTCCGACAGGGCGGGCAGATCCACGGCGTCGGCGACGGCATCCCCTCCCAGCAGAAGGAGTTCCGGGCGCAGTTCGGCCAGCGCCGACTCGACGTCGGAAAGCCGCCGTCTCCAAATGGGAGTATCCTGAAAATGGAAGTCCGCCAGAAAAACAATCTTCCCCGGCACCGGGATCGTCTCCGGCGGGGGAAGGTGACAGGTCGTAACGGTGATTCCGCCGCATCTCCGGGATTCAATCAAAGCGGCGGCGGAACACTTCTTCCAGCATTTCACCCGCTCCGGATAGGAGACAGGGTGAAAATCCGGACTGTTCTTCCAGACGATCAAGCGTCCAGTTCCGCGATGAGTTCAGCGGGGAGGGCGCTGACGGAGACCAGTTTGCCCTTCCGGCCGCCGGGCGCATCGAAGGTCTCGCCGATGGCACGGTTCAGGACCGCTTTGCCGAGAACGGTGCGGTAGGAGAGGAAATTCCGCTCCGGTTGCCCATCCCAGGCGCCCAGCAGATAGTGCTTTTCTTTTGCGCCGTCGTTGAATTCGATCTCAATGACGGAACCGATGACGGCGGTCTTGTCCACCTTGACCTGCGCCATGATGACGGGCTGGATGTTGGCCAGTTCCCGCTCCAGTTCGGAACGGCGGCGGCTCAGGTGGTTGCGGCGTTCCTTGGCGGCATCGTACTCCGAGTTCTCCCGGAAGTCGCCGTGTGCGCGGGCCACCCGCAGGGCCTCCCGGTTCTCCGGGACCTGAACGTTGATGATGTCGTCCAGTTCGTCCATGAGGGCCTTGTGGGACTTCACGCTGGTGTAACTGGGCTCATTCACGGGGGCGGCGACGGGCTCCTGCTTGCCGATACCGGCAGTGAGGATCTTCTGACCTGCGCCGCTTTCCAGATGGAGCCGGAAGTTGTCGGAGAGCCGGGCCAGTTTTACCATGAGGCTCTGCCGCTCCCCGGAGGAGAGGAAGAGTGCACTCTGAAGGATGGCCGAGAAGAGCGACGGATTGTCGCCTGCACCTTCGATGAGTCGGGTCTGGAAATCCTCCTTGTCCAACAGCATGGCGCGGAGTTCCCGGCGGGCGGCGCCCCATGCCTTCGGCGGATCTTCGGAACCGAGGATCCGGACGGTGTTCTCCAGATTGACGAGGGCCAGCAACTGGTCGCTCTGATGCTTTTTCCTGTTCTTCCAGATCCAGAGCATCAGATCGGCGCTGCAGCCGCGGAAACGCTTCACAGTGTCGAGGAGGGTCTCGAAGGAGACCTGTTCGCAGATGCTGTTCAGGGCCTTCAGCGGGAGCCGCAGGGCGCAGGCGGCAAGGTATTCTTCCGGGAAACTCATCGCCGTGACCGCGGCGATCTGGTCCAGCGTCTTGCTGGGCAGTTCGCCCCAGACTTCGAGGGATGGCAACGAGGCCATGGCGGGATTCTCCGGCCAGAAGGGCGCCTTGTTCAGCAGCGGGGCGAACATGGTCTCCATCTGGGAAGCGTTGGCGCGCTCGGAGATCTTGCCCACGATCAGGCCCAGCAGTTTGCCGTCCCGGCGTGCGGACTCCGCCTTCAACCGTTCGAAAAAGGTACGGAATTTCGCGGCTTCGTCGTCGGTGAGTTTTCCGGCAGCGGCCTTTTCTTCGGCGGAGAGAAGGAGGTCGATCTCCTTCAGACTGCGGCCGTCGCAGGAGCGGCGTTCGCCGGTGGCTCCGGCCGCGGGAGTCGCGGCGCTCCAGTATTTGGCGAAGGCATCTCCGGCAAGGTGAGAGGCGCATCCGCTCTGGGCCATCAGCTGCATCATGGCATCGTCGATGGGGGTAACGGCCTGCCGGCTGATGATGGTGCGGAAGCGGTTGGAGTCGCAGGGATTGGTGCTGGCTCCGGCGAGTTTCAGAAGATCGGGGGAGGGGTTCAGCAGGACCGCCTCTTTCAGCACCGATTCCAGCGGGATGGAGAGCCCTCCGCCCATGCCGCCGAAGCCGGTCACGGCCAGAGTGGCGTTGATGCCGTCGACGGCGCCTGCGATGCCCCAGCGGCGGCTGGTGGGCAGGAAGAGGGAGAGTCCCACCTTCAGCATCATGAGCTGATGCATTCTGCGGGCGGCTTCGCTCAACGGCATGCCGGTATCCCGGACGCCGATGGCGCGGATCACCGGATTGTGGGTGAGATAGGGGGGGAGCAGGCGTTTCACGGCCCCGGTCATGATCTTGCGCAGCTGGGGAGAGTCGGCGCTTTGGAGCGCGGCTACCGCGAAGCAGAAGTTTGCCTGTTCGATGGAGAGTCCGCTCTCGTTCCATCCTTCCCAAAGCATATCGCATTTTTCGGCGATTTCGGGGGGCAGGGGAGCGTTGCGTTTGAGTTCAGCGAGCAGTGCGTCCAGATTGGCGGGGGTGGCCCGAGGGTTCGCCGCGACCAGACAATCGTCCAATTTCGACGTGTCCATGTATTGATCCTCCGGTTGAATTGACCTGTGAAATCATTTTAATAATATACTCTGACTTCGTCTTTTTTTCAACCTTGCGGACGTTTTTTCGGGATGGTGACGATGAAAGTCGCTCCGCCGCCGGAGGTGTCCGCCACGCGGATCTCGCCCTCGTGGGCGCGGACGAAGGCCCGGGTCATGGCGAGTCCGAGTCCGTTTCCCCGCTTTGTCCGGCTGGAATCCAGCCGGAAAAAACGGTCGAAGACCTTCTCCTTGAACTGGTCCGGGATACCGGGACCGTTGTCGGCGGCGGTGATGGTGACGTGATCCCCGTCATCCGAGAGGGAGAGGGTGAAACTCCGGCCGGCCTCCAGAAACTTCAGCGCGTTGTCCAGAAGGTTGGCGACGATGCGCTGGAGTTTCACCTTGTCGCCGGGAATGATCACGGGATGGTCCGGGAACCTGGATTCCCAGTGCAGACCGGATTCCTCCGCCGCCGGCTGGAAGATCTCCATGGCTTTGCCGAGCAGATCGTTGAGGTCTACGGGGGCGTGTTTCAGCGCTACCAGACCGGATTCGGCCCGGGCGATCTCCAGCATGGTGTTGATCATGGCGATCATGGTATCGCACTCCTCGGCGATGCCGCCGAGGGCGTCCCTGTAGGCGGCGAGGGTCTGCGGTCCCTGAATGGTCACCTCCGCCAGGCCCCGGATCCGGGTGATGGGGGTCCGGAGATCGTGGGCCACGTCGTCGGTGACGGTGCGGAGCTGATGAAAAAGTTCCTCGGTGTTGGCGTTCATCATGTTGAATGTGGAGACCAGTTCATCGATCTCCTGTCCCACCTTGGGCTGGGGGACCCGCTGGCTGTAATCGCCGCCCATGATCCGGCGGGCGGCGGCGGTGAC
>DCGG01000174.1:269-10709 GCA_002315455.1 Lentisphaeria bacterium UBA1784 | reverse complement strand
GATCGTGTACTCCACGTCCTCCCCGAGATTGCCCATGGCGGCAAGATGGCCCTGATAGCCGCCCTTCCCGGAATAGACTTTGCCGAACCGCGGCTCCAACTCCTGCACGGGGACGAATTTCTCCGTTCCCGCCGGACGCACGTACAACTGTGAACCGCAAAGTTTCACCGTATCGCCCGGCATCCCGGCCAGCCGCTTCACGTAATAGTATCCGCTGTAACGGGAGAGAGGTACGTCGTTGCAGAACAGCCCCTCGGTGTTGAACACCATCACGTCGCCGCGGGAGGGACCGGTCAGATAGAGCCCGAAACGCTCCACAAAAAGATGGTCTCCCAAGACCAGATAACCATCCGCAAGCACGTCCCCCGGGCGGTATTGCCGGTCCAACTCCAAATCCGCATACTCCGAAACCTTGGACAGGGTCCCGGGGAGCGTGTATCTGCGGCCGCCAATGGCGAAGGAACTCTTTTCAAAAAAACCGCCGTGCTCCGCAACGGATTCCGGGTCCAGCGTTCCGGGGACAGCCACTCGCGCCTCCGCCCGGCGGGAAGCAAACAGAAATCCTTTTACGGGATCCGGCAGAGGCAGGGCCAGCCCGCCCTCCTCCGTCCGGTAGTGGATCCCGTAGAGCGTGGGCTGCATGGACCCCGTCGGAATGCTGAACGGCTGAAAATACAATCCCCGCAGACCGAAGGCCACAGCGCCAATCACCAGAAACAGGTCGAGAAAATTCCGCAGCGCGCCATAATGGGTCGGCAGTTCCAACGTTCCGAAACGCTCCTTCGCCTTTTGCAGAGGGGCAGGATCCGCGTTTTCGGGCGCCGCGGCCAACTCGGAAATGATCCTGTCAAACTCCGCCCGGGTCCCATCGGAAAGCAGATCATCCTCACTGTGGCGGCAGGTCCGCAGGTCGTCCAGAAATTTGCGGCGGCGGCGTCTTTCCCAAAAGATCGAAAAAAATGGTATCTGCATCGTCCTTCTTCCACGGATGACGTGTATCCGGCGGATACACAAAAAAGAACGCCCGCGGATCTTCTCCTGCGGGCGTTCGGGATTTCATCAGGCCTCTTTGGCCTTTTCCTTCCCGCCGTTCTCTGCAGTCTCGTCGGCCTCGGCTTCATCCTTATCACTGAGGTACTGGCGATAGGGAGAGCGGTAATCCGAGTAGTTCTTGTAATAGGACTTGTAGCGAAGTCCGCCGTACTGGCCGTGGCGATCATAGTGGTTGACCACCAAACCGATGGGCAACTGGGAGATCTGCGAAACGTGAGCCAGAGCCTTGCGGAGCAAACCGATCTTGGCGAGTCCGCAGGAGACGCTGAAGAGCACTCCGTCGCAGAACGGCAGGATCGACATGGGATCGGAAAGGAAGAGGCTGGGCGCCGTATCGACCAAAACGTAATCGTACTTCTCTCGGACCATCTCAAGCAAATTGCTGAAAGCCTTGCTCAAAAGCAATTCCGAAGGATTGGGCGGGATCGGCCCGCAGGGCATCACATCGAGGAGAGGTTCCTCCCCGACACCCTTGCAGACGGCTTCGTCGAAGGAGCAGACGCCGGCGACGTAGGGGACCAGACCATTGTTGTGGGGCAAATCGAAGATGCGGTGCAGTGTCGGACGCCGCAGATCGGCATCGATCAGCAGGACCCTCTTGCCGGTCCGGGCGATCAGCACGCTCAACGTGGAGAGACAGCTGGACTTACCTTCTCCGGCAAGAGCACTGGTGATCATCAGCAGCCGGGCTCCGGGCTTCTTGCCGGATTCGGGGACGAGATAGGGCAGATTCGCACGCAACACGCGGAACGCTTCGCCCAGTTCGTAATACTTGCGCTTCTTCAGGAACGTCCAAAGAGGCGCCGTCATCTGCGCATCGACCTTGTCGATCAAGGGAATCGTGCCAACCACCGGTTTCTTCAGGTAACTGCTGGCCTGATCAGCATTCTTGATCGTCTGGTCAAGCAGACCGAGCAGCAACGCGATGCCGCCGCCGCAGATGAGGCCGAAAATCAAACCGAGGACCAGATTTTTCTTCTTGGAGGGCTGGGAGGGAGTGCTCGGAAGCTGGGCTTCATCGATCACCTGCACGTTATCCATCCGCAGCACTTCACGGATCGTTTCGCCGAAGACCGCTGCAGTCTCCTTCGCCGCATACTGCGCGACGTCAGGAGAGGCGCTGGAGACAGTGATGGTAATGATCCGGGTATCCCGTTTCGCATCCACTTCCACCGAAAAAGGATGAAAAACGAGGTCATGCTTCGCGCAGTATTCCATCGTGCTCTTCTGAACCTTTTCCTGAACCAGTTTGCTGGTCATCAGTTCCTGATAGTCGTTGATGAGCATGTTGACCAGCATCAACTGGGAGCGGTAAGAGGAGAGGACGTCCCGGTCGTTCAACTGATTGACCTGCCAGGCATAGAGCGTCGTCGAGGAGACGTATTTCGGCGTGATCACGTACTTGGTGAGCAGAAACGCCGACAAAACGCCAAGCAGACCGCAAATCACCACGATCCGCCAATAACGGATCGCCGTTTCAACGATCTTCTGGAAGCAGAAGAATTCCTGAAAAAAACTGTTCTCGTTCTGGACTGCCGACTGATCAAAATCCATGACTTATCTCCCTGTTATATTGGGTTCAAACTGATTTGCTGATATTTACAAAAAACAAAGGCAAAACCGCGCTCCAAGGCGACTTCACACAAACCTGTTGCTAATATAGTCCATCTGGTGTCAAAATGCAACATGGGAAGCGGATAATTTTTCAGAATATCTCCATATTTTCGTTCTCCACCGCCCCCGGCCGCGCCGCCCTGTCTCATTTCTGCGGGGACTGCTTCAAGGGCAGACGGTAATCGAAGATGACGTCGCCGCTGATCTTCCGCGTCAATCCGGGGATCCCCGCATCGAACAGCGCGCGGTCCTGAGGAGAACGATGGATGAAAATCACTCCCTCCGGGGAAGTCCGGAACTCCCGGATCAGCTCCGGCAGAGGCAGGACCGCCCCCGTTTTCCCCTCTTTCTCCGCGGCAAGATGTCCATACTCCAGCTCGCCGACCGAAATGCTTTTGACGTCGTCGCGCCGGTAGCACCAACTCGTCGCATGGATCAGCGCCGGAACCGTGACGATCCGGCATTGAGAAGGTTCCATCCCGGTCATCTCTCGGACCTTCTGCAGGTCGGAACGGGGCATCTTGCCGCTCCCGAAGTCTGGAAGCACCGCGGAGACCGCCCCCATCGCCACCGCCACCGCAATCAAAAAACGGTCGAAGGAACGGGCGATGCGTCCCTTCTCCTCCCCGGCCACGCCCCAAGTCATGACGCCCCCGCAAACTGCGCACACCCCCAAAAACAACGGGAATCCGACGAACCAGCGCTGCGACGCCAGACCGAACGATCCGAAACGTCCCGCAACCGCCACGCCGACCGCCGCGACCAGCGCGATGCAGGAGGCGATCCCGAGAAGCCAGAAAAGGCTTCTTCTCACCCAATGCCATACGGGAGCATTTCCCCTTTGCATCGTCTGACCGGCCAGCAGGGCGATCAGCAATGCAAGCGGGGCAAAGCAGGGCATGACGTAGGTGGCGAGTTTTCCTCTGGAAAGGGAGAAAAACAGCAAAGGAAGTACCACTCCGCAGAGTGAAAAACGCACCATCGGCAGAGGAAGCAACTCTTTCCAGACACGCTTGCGCCACAACGCATCCACGGCAAAAAGCATGGCGGGGAAGGCCCCTCCGATCAGCACGGGAAAGAGGATCCAAAAAGGCTGGGGATGTTGCCAGGCCTTATCCCCGAAGAAACGCTGAACGTGCTCTTCCCAGAAGAAATAGCGCCAGAAGTCCGGCTCCGCCCGATGGATCAGCCACGCCCACGGCAGAACGACTCCGATGCAGGCGATCAGCGGCAGCCACGGCAGGGTGACAAATGCCTTCCAGCGCCGGAGCCACAGCAAATAGGCCGCGACCGTCAGTCCCGGCACGGCAAAGGCCAGAAAACCTTTTGTCAGAAACGCAAATCCCATGGAGGCTCCGCACAGCAGAAGCCAAAGCCAACTTCTGCTCCGCCCCTCCAGCGCCAGCAGGAAGAAAAACAGCGTACCGGCGGTGAACCCGCTCAACAGCGAGTCCAAAACTGCCGTGGTGGCCACGCCGAAGACCATGCCGCAGGCAAGATAAGCCGCACCGGCCAAGTGCGCACAATCCTCCGATGCCCCCAAACGGGAGGCGGAAAATACCAGCAGAAACGCCGTCAGCAATGCCGCCGCCGCGCCGGGGAAACGGGCGGCAAAGGCGTTATCGCCGAAGCATGTCTGCGCTCCGGCGATGGCCCAGTATCCGAAGATCGGCTTCTCGAAGTAGCGGACTCCGGCAAGTCTCGGCGTCACCCAGTCCCCGCTCACGCGCATCTCCCGGGCGATCTCCGCATAACGGAACTCATCCACCGCGACCATGGGCCGGCCGATCATGGCAGGCAGATAGGCAAGAGCGAAAAAGAGCAGAAGCCACAGATATTTTTTCATCGCTTTCCTCCGGATCTCGGCAAGGGTTCTCCCGCCGCCGGGCAGAAGATCACGAACTGCCTGGTGCCGTTGAACACCAATTTCGGTTGGGGGATCGACCTGGTGATCCGCTTGGACCCGGTGAGGATCAGAAGCGGAGTCCCCTTCCCCGTCAGTTCCGGAATCTGCGCCTGTATCAGCGGCGTCACACCTGCCCGTTCCATTCCGTAGAGCAGTTCTCCGGGACGCTCGTAGATCCCGAATCCGGTACGTTTGAAGGTCCAGCAGGCGGCGGCGATCATGGACTTCTCCGCATAGACCCGGGTCCGGCCGTCAATCAGCGGGGCCGCGGTCGCCTTCAGGAATGGTTCCGGAGCGTAGGCCTGCCAGATCACACAGGGGAGCGCGCCATGGGCGCCGAACATCGCCAACGCCGTCCCGAGGAGCACGCTGCGGAATTTTGCCGATGGCTTCTCCGCGAGGGAGGCGGCCCAATACCACGCCGCCATCACCAGCAGCAGCAGGATGGGGAACAAAATGGATTCATGAGGCCGGTAGAGCAGAAAACCGCTCTTTTTGATCAAACCGAAACGGGCACAGGTGTGGAGCACGAAGAAGCAGATGACGCAACCGATCAACAGCGACGCAAAGCCCTTCCAGATCCGGTCGAACCAGTGCCAGTCATACTCCTCCCGGTATGCGAGAAGTCCCCATGCCAGCAGGATTGCCAAGCCTCCGAAGCAGGGCAGAACGTAGGTCCCGAGTTTCGCGCTGACGCAGGAGAAAGCGCAGAACCAGACGCAGGAAGAGACCGCCGCCAGCCGGATCGCCGGTTCCCGGACAAATTCTTTTATCCGCCGGCGGATCGGTCCGACGACCAGCGGGATCATCAATCCCCAGGGCATCATCCCCCCGATCAGCACGGGGAAGTAGAACCAGAAAGGCCCGCTTCTGTCGTCATTGGCGCCGCGGCCGGAAACCGCACGCTGAACGTGTTCCACCCAGAGGAAGGTGGTCCAGAACTCCGGCTGTGCCCGGTGGATCGCCGAGGCCCACGGCCACACGATGCCCGCCGCTACCGCAAGGGGCAGCCACGGAAAGAGAAACAAACGCAGAAAATGCTTCTGCCACAGCAGATAACCGAACACGGTCAAGCCGATCAGCACGGGAGAGAGCATCCCCTTCACGAGGAACCCTCCGCCGATACCGACTCCGGCCAGGATCAGGTAGAGCGGGCGCACCCAGCTGCGTTCTTCCGTGTCGGCGAAGTAAAAAGCGAGAATTCCGAGGAGCACGAAGAAGGTGAAGGTGGAATCCAGCACGGCAAAGGTCCCCACTCCGAACACCAATCCCATGGTGAGATAGATCCAGGAGGCGGCGGCGCCCAGTTCTCTGCGCCCGCTTCTCAAGCCCCAGAGGAAGATCAGTCCGCCGGTCAGCAGTGCCGCCAGCGCAGAGGGGAAACGGACCGCGAAAGGAGTCTCTCCGAAAAACTTCAGGGAAAGCGCGATGGGCCAATAGCCGGGAGCCGGCTTCTCGAAGTAGAGCAGACCGTTGATGCGGGGGGTGATCCAATCTCCGGATGCCAGCATCTCTCTGGCGACTTCGCCGTAACGGATCTCATCGGGGGAGAAAAGAGGCCGCAATCCGATGCTGCAACAGTAAAGCAATACGGCGGACAAAACGATCAGACAAACTTTGAACTTCAAAACAACAGGTCCCTTTCCCCTGACTCAACCCCTATCAGGGGAACACCTATGAAGCGTTCCCCCGTTCACGTCCGAGCCTGTGTATTCCCGGCGCGCCCCGCTCACCGGATCCCGGCGGCAGTCTCGGTCAACTTCCGCAGACCATCCTGATCCGCGCTGATCGCACCGGCTTCCCACCCGGAGAACCGGGCATCCAGCACCAGTTCCCAATGCAGGAAATCCGCAATCTCTCGGAACTGCCCGGAGATCAGATCATACTGACCATCCCCGGTCCCGGCAGCGCCGACCGTGACGATGCCCAACTTCTTCGGGGCCTTGTGCAACGCCTCCTCCACCGCGTAGAAACGGTCCAGCAGAGCCTTGCCCTGGGCGGAGATCCCCATCCAATAGACGGGGGAACCGAAGATGATGCAATCCGCCGCGACGATTTTTTCGAGGAGCGCCGCCCCCCCATCGGGCTGGACGCAGATACCACCGTTCCGGCGGCAGCCGTCGCAGGCAAGACAACCGCGAAGTCCGGCCTTGGCCACGTCGATCAGTTCGACCTCGTGCCGGGGGGCCAACCCTTTCCGCACCGCTTCCAACGCAATGGAAGTGTTGCTGTTTCTCCGGGGACTGCAATTCAGCAGAAGGACTTTCATCATCTCACCTCACATCAACTTATCGCAGGGGAAACGCCGCCCTGCCGAAGTTATCTTGTCTGCCGGTGCCGCGCCTTTTTCGGCATCAGTGGCGACGCAGGAAATAACGCTTGAAGAAACGCTCCGGATCCAGAGAACGCTTGGCGTGCCGGAGGGTCTCCTCATTCATGTCCTGCTCCCGGTTCATGAACTTCGCCTTGCCGCGGAGCGCGACGGCCAACTGCCAGGTCAGCGTCTGCGAGGCCCCTTTCACCGAATGGTCCGCCTTCTCGAAATGCACGTCAACGGTATCCGAAGGCAGGTAACTGTACACCGAGAATCCGGCGGGGAATCCGGGTTCCGCATAGAGGATGATCCCGTGGAGCCCCAACTGACTGAAGTTCTTCCAGGCCCGATCCATGGCCAGTTCTTCTTCGTCGAGGAATTCACAGTGTTCCATCCGGGAGTTCAGTTCCGTGGCCAGTTTGGCGACCACGGGGATCTGCTCCTCGGTGATTTTCTGCACCTCGGCATAGGGCCAGTTAGCCTGAAACTGTTTGACCAGATTGTGCTTCTTGCGGAGTTTCGGACCGGTGAAGGCGGCAATCTTCTCGATGGAAAAGAGATAATCAATGGCACCTTCGTCGAACTCCAGGTCAAAGTAGGCGTCGCAGTCCTCGTGACGGTCGAGAAATTCCTCGGGCACATCATAGATGCCGCCGTCGGTCAGGCCGGCCTTCATGAAGGAATCGCAGATATCCCGCAGCAATTCCGGATCGGTCCACTCGCCGATGGGATAATGGATCGTTCGGGCCTTGCGCTCATAGGGAACAAGCCGCCCCGCGCACTCGACGAATTCGATTTGATAAGGCGGTTGATATGCGTAGAGGTTGGCGAAACTGCACTCGCAGCTCTGGCTGTGCATCTTTTCCAGTTCCGCTTCGAAGCGCTTCTGATCTTTCATCTCAATGGGACGCAGGGAACTCAAGTCAAATTTCATACCGGTCACTTCTTGTTATGAGGATACTCCCGGAACCATTCCGGGATATTTTCGGAGACGATCGTTTTCAAGCGGAGAGAGCCGTTTCACGTCTTCCCTCCGGAGACGCCGCCGCCCACCGCCCGCATCGCGCAGACGGCGGAGAAACGGCAACGGGGCTGCGGTCAGTTGGCCCAGATATTGTCTTCCTGGAGCATGACCCCGGTACCGCGGACCACCGCGTTCAGGGGTTCGTCGGAGACGAATACGGGGAGGTTGGTCTCCTCGGTCAGCAGTTTATCCAGACCGGCCAGCAAGGCTCCGCCGCCGGCCAGCATGATGCCCCGGGCCAGCAGATCGCCGGCGAGGTCGGGAGGACACTTGTCCAAAGCGTCCCGGACCGCCTCAATGATGGAGATGATCGGTTCCTGCAGCGCGGTCCGGATCTCCGCCGCGGAGATGCGGACGGTCTTGGGCACCCGGGAGACGAAATCCAAGCCCTTGACGTCCAAGGTCTCCTCGTCCTTCACCGGATAGGCACTGCCGATCTTGATTTTCACCTGCTCCGCGGTCAGTACGCCGATCATAAGGCCATAGACCTTCTTGATGTACTGGATGATGGCGCTGTCCAACGCGTCGCCGCCCACCTTGACGCTCTTGCTGGCGACGATGCCGGAAAGAGAAATCACGGCCACTTCCGTAGTGCCGCCGCCGATGTCGATGATCATGTTGCCGGCGGGTTCCGCAACAGGCAACCCCACTCCCACCGCTGCGGCCATGGGTTCCTCGACCAACACCACCTCACCGGCACCGGCGTGGCGGGCGCTGTCCTTCACCGCGCGGTTTTCCACTTCGGTGATCCCGGAGGGGACCGCGACCAGCACCCGGGGATGAAGCAGACGCTTGTGCCACGGCATGGCCCGCAACGCCTTCTGGATGAAGTAGCGGAGCATCTCCTCGGTGATCTCGAAGTTGGCAATCACGCCGTCCTTCATGGGGCGGATGGCATTGATGTTCTGGGGGGTCTTGCCCAACATTTCCTTGGCCTCGCGGCCTACGGCCAGCACTTCGCGGGTGTTGACCTTGATGGCGACCACGGATGGTTCGTTCAGCACAACGCCATGATCCCGGACGAAGACCAAGCAGTTGGCGGTTCCCAAGTCAATTCCGATGTGCGTGGAAAACATCTTGGCCAAAAATTGAGTTCCCATGACTTTTGTATCCTGATTTTGAGTGAGTTGCATGCAGCATCCCTATTAATAGACATTTTTTCTGAAAAAAATGCAAGTCAAAGCCGGATGAAAACTGGAAAAAATATGATATTTTCCACAAAAGATTGCATTTTCCGCATACCGGAGGTATGTTAAGGGAAGAAACACTATTTCACATCTGCGGCTTTTCATGGAGACAAATCGCGACTATATCTTCCGGTGCGATCCGGAGCAGGAGCGGCCGGCAGTTTCCTTTCCCGTCTGCCCCCTCCCCCGGGAGCAATGGAGAAACGGCCTGATCGTCCGCATGCCCAACCACCTCGGAGATGCGGTCATGGCGCTCCCTGCTCTGCTGGGACTGAAAAAATGTCTGCCCGAATCCTGCGCCCTCGCAGTCATCACCCCGGAATCCCTGAAGCCCCTCTATGCCGCGCTGCCGGAGGTGGACGGAGTTTTCCCCATCCAACCTCACCGGGCGTGGGGAGCCGAACTGCAGAAAATGATCCATCAGAGCCGTTTCGGAGCAGGAGTTCTCTTCAATAACTCCTTCCGGGATGCTTTTCAACTGAAGATGGCGGGGATCCCCCGGCTTTTCGGCGCCGCCGCCCGGTGCCGGTCCTTTCTGCTGAAACGCGCCTTCGCCTTCCCCTGCAGAAAGTCCGCCGGGACCCTCGGCAACGATCAACTCTCCCAGCGGTATCTCGCCATCGCGTATGCCCTGGGCGCCCCCCGCTGGGATGGGAAATTGCCGCGCTTCGTCCTGCCGATCCCCCCGGAGGAGCGTTCCCGGGAGATGGCGGCGTGGTGTTCCCACCCCAAACTTCTGGTCATTGCGCCGGGGGCCGCCTACGGTGACGCGAAGCGCTGGCCGGCGGAGGGATTCCGCGCCGCCGCCCGCTGGTGGAGCGACCGGGGCGGAGCCGTCGCCGTCACAGGAGCGGCTTCGGAGGCCGCCATCGCGGCGGAGGTGCTGAAGGGACTTCCTTCGGAACGGTCGGTGAACTTCGCCGGACGCACCACTCTCGGCGATCTCATGCTGCTGCTTCATTTTGCGCGGATGGCGCTCTCCAATGACTCCGGAACCATGCACCTCGGCGCGGCCTTGGGCACACCGGGGATCGCGGTCTTCGGTTCCACCGATCTCACGGTGACTGGCCCCATCTCCTCCGGCTGGAGCCTGCTCTACCGGAAACAGCCCTGCTCTCCCTGCTTCCGCCACTCCTGCCCCGTCGGGAGCGCCAAGTGCCTCCGGGCCATCACGGAAGCGGACGTCATCGCCGAACTGCAGGACCTCTGCCACAAATTCCGCATCGTCGTGGAATAACCCCCCTTCCTACCCGAAATACGAAAGACCGCCGCCGCAGAAAATGCGGAGACGGTCTTCTGGACTCGGGGATCGGAAGCGCTTATGGGCACCTCTAAAAATTCA
>DCGG01000174.1:0-154 GCA_002315455.1 Lentisphaeria bacterium UBA1784 | reverse complement strand
CACAGGCTCGCAATCTATCCGTTTGAATTTTCAGAGGTACCCATAAATCCTGAAAAGCGATGGACCGGCCGGGCATCTTCCGCGTTTTCGCAGATAGCGCTATTATTTTCGACTTGTTTTTTTTCTTTCCCGGACTCACTGCTGTCCGGGGAAA
>DCGG01000132.1:3100-3555 GCA_002315455.1 Lentisphaeria bacterium UBA1784 | reverse complement strand
CTGCCGCCGGGGCTGTTGATGTAGAGGCTGATGTCCTTCTTGGCGTCGTCGCACTCCAGAAAGAGCAACTGGGAGACCACGAGGCTGGCCACCGCATCGTCGATGGGGGTGCTGAGCATGATGATCCGCTCTTTCAGCAGGCGGCTGAAGATGTCATAGGAACGCTCTCCCTGCCCGGTCTGTTCGATGACCATGGGGATCAGATAGGAATTGCTTTTCATAAACCTTTCTCCTTGTCTCTCCGACGTGATCGGAGTTCGTTATGGACGGAAAACGAAATCACCGGCGATCCGCCGCGAACCGTTTTCCCGCCCCGTTGTTTCCATCCGGCTTCCGGCGGCGGAGCCTCTTCCGGAGAGCATATATCGTTCTCCGGATTTTTCAAGTTGGGACCGGAACGTTTCCGGATCCATATCCCGCGCGTCCGAGGCGTCCGGAAGATTTGACGGCCCCCC
>DCGG01000132.1:0-3080 GCA_002315455.1 Lentisphaeria bacterium UBA1784 | reverse complement strand
TGTCGGCGAGGGGCCGGTCGGTGAAATTCCGGCCTCGCACGCTCACCCGTACAGGGCATCGCGAGGGTGTCGGCGAGGGGCCGGTCGGTGAAATTCCGGCCTCGCACGCTCACCCGTACAGGGCATCGCCGAGGGCGCTCCACAGTTTTTTTGCGTGGCGATCCCCCTCGCACGCTCACCCGTACACGGCATCCCCGCAGGAAAAACAAAAGCGGAAAGGAAGGAACCCCTTCCCCGCCCGCCTTGTTCCGGTCCCCTCTTCCCGGGATCCGGACTTGCCCTCCGCCGGCGCTTCCACCGGGAAACCGCGGCCGGGCATTCCGCATCCCCCTCGGGGGGACCCGCTTTTCAAACAGCCTTTTCCCTTGTGGGAAGTCAGTCTGCGATCGCCTTGTCCACGATGGTGTTCAAGGCCTTGGCATTCATCATGTCCATGCGAAGTTCATCGATGGAACCGTTCTTCTCCATGAGGTCCCGGAGTTCCTTGGGCTTGCAGCCGTAGTGGCGGCTCATGGCGTACATCTGCATCTCCACCTCGGCATCGGAGACCTCGATCTGCTCCTTGCGGGCGATGGCGCGCAGGATCAGGGTGCGGCGGAGTGCTTCCTTGGCCTTGGGTTCCGCGTCCTTGCGGTGGGAATCCAGTTCCTTCTTGAACTTCTCGGCATCCTCCTCGCTCTTCACGACGTCGCGGGCGACGTTCTGCAGTTCCCGCTGGATCTCGGAATCCAGAAGCGCCTGGGGCAATTCGAACTCGCCGGCGGTCTCCATGAGTTTCTTCATGACCGCTTCGCTGGCGGTCTCCCGGCGCTTGGAGGCGTGCTCGGCTTCGCAGGACTTGACGATGGTCTCCTTGAACTTGTCGAAGTTCTCGGAACCGGTCTTTTCGGCGAGTTCCGCGTCGGTGAGTTTGGTCCGGCGCTGGATCCCGGCGACGGTGACGGTATATTTCACGGTCTTGCCGGCCATGGCGGCCTCACGGAAATCCTTGGCGTACTTGGCTTCGAAGGAGTACTCCTTGCCCTTCTCCGCGCCGGTGAGGGCGGCGATGGAGCCGGGGATCATCTCCGGCTCGCTGAGCCAGAGGAAGGTGTCCTCGGCGGCGGCCTGACGCTTCAGGGAAGCGGAGGCGTCCTCGGGCAGGGCGAAATCGCTCTTGTAGGTAACCTTCAGCATGTCGTCGGCCTGCGCGGTGCCCTCCACTTCGGCGTAGGAGCCGTACATGGAGCGGTACATGTCGATGCGCTTGGCGACTTCGTCATCTGTGACGGCATCCAGCGGCACGTCGACTTTCATGGTCTTGTAGTCGCCGAGTTTTATCTCGGGAGCGACCACCGCCACGTAGGTGAAACTGAAATCCTCGCCGTCCTTGAACTCGGGAACGGTTTTGAAGTTGACGTTGAGCACGTCCAGAGCCTTGTCCTCGGCCAGTTTCTCGAAAGCGGCGGAGAAGATCCGGTTGCGGAGTTCGTCCCTGATCTCGCCGGCGAACTTGGTGCGGACGAGCCCCATGGGAGCGTGTCCGGCGCGGAAGCCGGGGAGCTGCACGGCGGAAGCGACGTAGGAGACGACCCGGTCGGTCTCCGCCTTAACCGCATCCTGCGGCAGGGTGAAAGCAAATTCCACGGAACAGGGCTGGGCATTCTCCCGCTTCATCACGAGAGCATCGGTGAGCTTGTTGGCCATTTTGAACCAAACCTTTCTATCGTTGCAGTTACCTGAGAAATCAGACTATTACGAGTTTCATAATATAGCACAAAAATCCGCAGATTACAATCGGATCCCGAGGTTATTTGCCGGAAATAAGGACCTTCGCGGAAAAGCACAGGGGACTCACGCCTCCGCCCGCCTGAAAAGTTCAACGGCCCCACAAACGGCGGAGCCGTTCCACGGCGGAGCGCTTCACCGGATTGTCCGGGCGCAGCAGATGCCGGGCGGAGAAGAAAATGGAACCGCTGACCTCACTGCGAAGCTGATCGTAGCGGAGTTGATTCTCGATTTCGCCGGCCTTCCACCCGGGCTTCCCCACCTGATAGAAGCCGTGACCGACGTAGAGTTTCGTGCGGGTCCCCCGCACCGTGTCGCTCCACCAGTCGACGAGAGCGGCGTAGGCGGCGGTCTCATGGCTGAAAGGCCAGTAAAGCTGGGGCGCGATGTAGTCCAGATAACCGGCCTTGATCCATCCCCGGGTGTCGGCATACTGCACGAAATAACTCTCCTTCCCGCCCGTGAGAGAACCGACGGCAAGATGTTCCCGGTTGGCCCAGATGCCAAAGGGGCTGACGCCGAAACTGATCCGGCGGCCGTTCTGACTGCGGAGTTTCCGCAACTCCTCATGGACCCCGCGGATCACCTGCGTCACATTCTCCCGCCGCCATTGGGCGAGGGGCAGACGGCGGGGATTGTGCCGCTGAAAGGCGGCGTGGTCCGCACCGCCGACGTCCTGATAGAGGTAGAAGTAGTCGTCAAAGTGGATGCCGTCCACCGGATACCGGGCGGCGATCTCACGCACTACCTGCAGAATGTGGCGGATCACGGCGGGTTCTCCGGGATTCAGCAGGAGGGAGTGCTCCCTGCCGCTGCGGACGTCCATCACCAGCGCAGGGTTCTGCCGGGCAAAGTTCTGTTTGGAGAGGGTAGCGAGGTAGGAACTCTTGCTCATGGGGGTCCGGCTCACGACCCGGTAGGGATTGAGCCAAGCGTGAAACTCCATGCCCCGGGCGTGCGCTTCGGAGATCAGGACCGAGAGCGGATCCACTCCGGGCAGTCCGGCGCCCTCGCGTCCGGCCAGAAACTTGGAGTAAGGCGCCGATCCGGAGGGATACCATGCATCGCAGTTGGAGCGCACCTGAAACAGCACCGCGTTGAACCCCAGCGCCTTCAGCCGGTCCAGCAACGAACGGACGGCGCTCCGGAATTCCCCGGCGGAGCGAAAGGGGCCGAAGTCGATGTTTTCAACCGTAGCCACCCACACCCCGCGGAACTCCCTCGCAGGAGGGCGGTAGGGCGGCAGATAGACCTTTTTCGCAGAATAGCGGCCGGCGTAGCGGACCGGATGGCCCTTGGCATCCAGCAGGACC
>DCGG01000098.1 GCA_002315455.1 Lentisphaeria bacterium UBA1784 | reverse complement strand
AACCGCCGCCGCGCCCGTAGGATTCCGGCATGCCGATGTATCCGATGGCGCCCATGCAGAGGGCTCCCACCATGGTGAGACGGTAGTGCGAAGCCGCCTGAATCGCCGTCTGGATCTCAATGAAAGGTTCGCCGGGAATGCCGACGATCCCCAGTTCTCCGCCGAATTGCAGCGAGAACAGCGTCTCGATCCGTTTCTCTTTCAGCGGATTGTCCCGGCACCCCATCAAAGCACGGGCGAAGAAACATTGGACGTAGGCGTTACCCTTGGCGATCCCTTCGCTGGTGAGGTCGTCTGCCGTGGCGGCTTTGGTCCCGCTGAATTTCTCCACGATGGCCTTGGCTTCGGCGTATTCCCGATCGGTCACGGTGGTGGGCGGCATCTCCATTTCCACGGACTTCGCGCGGATGAAGGCGGGGGCGATCGGTTTCAGGGCATAGAGTTGCGAGAGGATCGCACTTGCGTATCCCCTGCCGATACGGCAGGCTTCGCCGTAGTTGGTCTGGTCCACGTCGTTTTCGACGTTGAAGTGGTTGATGTTGCCCTGACAAGCGGTGAGCATGATGACCGGCAGATCGTATCCGACGGAGTGCTGGATCTCCTGCTCCATCCGTCCGGGCCAGTCGGCGCTGACGACATCTCCGCCGATGGTGTCGGTGTGGTTGGAGATGTTGACCAGCAGGAACACCAGCCGGCCCTCCTGACGGACGGCGAGCATCGGGATGTCCGGGATGATCCCGCCTTCCGGCTTGATGATGTTGGGATTGAGTTTGCCCGGGTTGGTGAGGACGGAGCCGTCCTTCATCCAGAAGCGCCGGTTGAAGGCCAGATTGCCGCAAGTGCTCCTGCCGGTCAGAAGTTCCGCTCCGGAGAGGTTGGCGAAGGCCCGTTTTACCGCGGAAACGGTCTTGACGATGAGGGATTCCACGTAGGTTTTGTCCACGGTATCGTCTCCGCCGAAAAGCGGCGAGACGTAAGGGCCGGTGTGGGTGTGGGTGGCGCAGAAAAGAAGGTTTCCGGCGAAATCCATTCCGGCTTCCCGAACCGCCTCCTGAAAGCGTTTCGTCAGCGCCCGGTCGAAAAGACAGAGGTCGAAACTGACGATGCCGCTGATCTCGTTCCCGCAGGCGAAAAGCGCCGCCTTGACGCAGAGGGGATCGTAGGCGCCCTTGTTGGGACGGGGTTCAAAATAGCCGCAGAGGGGGATGCCCCTTGTGGGAGTGATGTTCTCTCTCGCAAAACCGAATCGGATCATTTCTTTATCTCCTGTTGGTTGGTTGCAGAACGCTTCTAATATACCTTGTTCTGCAGGGAAAGCAAGTCGAAGCCCCTTTTTTTACGGGGAAGCGCTTCCCTGCGGATCCGTCTGTGGGGCGCGTACAAAAAAGTCCTTGCAATCCCGGTGGAGGCGGGTTATATTAGCCGCCGCAGGTATCAAACCCCGAAAATTCCCGATCAGGAACAGGAAAATGAAGCGTCTCGTAAAAAGATTTTTCACTCTGTGCACCGTCATTCTCTCTTTTGTCCTTTTCCCCGGATGCAGTTCCGCCCGGACGGAAAAGGAGCAGGCAAACGCCCCCAAAAAGCTGGACGTCGGACTTTTCGTTGATTTCGGCAGCAAGGGCAACGGGAGCCTCCGCTGGGCATTGCTCCTGCAGAATTCTCCTGACGTGGAACTCCATCTGCTGGACGGAAAGGATCTGGGTAAAGGGGAGCTGAACGCCCTCGATCTCCTCGTCATGCCCGGCGGCAACAGCACCACCCAGTGGAAGTCCATCCTCAGCGCGAACGGCGGAGAAAAGTTGAAGGCGTACGTGCGGGATGGCGGCAAATATTTCGGCACCTGCGCCGGAATGGCCTTGGTTCTCAATGAGCGCCACCGTTTCCCCATGCTTCCTTTCCACAGCGCTCTCGGCAAGACCCCGGGCGGGATGGCCGCCCGGATCGCTCTGACCAAGGAGGCTTCAGAACAGTTCGGCGTTCCGGAGGACGTGATGGTCCCCTATCTCAACGGTCCCATCGTCGTGCCGGGACCGATCATCGGCGGGGCTTCCTGCGAAGTCCTCGGGTGCTTCAACTGCGAATTCTCGCAGAACGGTCTGATCAAGGTCCCCATGGACCAGACTCCGGCGATTCTCCGCGGCCGCTACGGAGAGGGGGAACTTTTCGTGACCAACTGCCATCCCGAACTCACCACTTCCACCCACCCCATCGTGATCGGCGGGATCAAAATGCTCACCGGCAGGACCATCCGCCTGGTCTATCCGCAGAAGAGGCGGGGAGCGATCCGGGTGGGCTTCTTCAGCACCGGCATCGGCGGAAAGAAACCGATCCGGGACCTCTTTGCTTTGGATGTACGGCCCGACGTGGACGTGGTCCCGGTGTCCCGGGATGATGTCAAGGCCGGTATTCTGGAACATTTGGACTGCCTCTTCGTGACCGACAAAGCCTTCCCGGATGATGAAAAACTCTTTGTGCGGCCCATCGAGGGCAAGGAGATCCGGGCTTTCGTCAAGCGCGGCGGCAGGATTATCCGCTCCGTGGGCGACGTCAGATAGGCAGGGAAGACGGGTATGCTTGATCTTTGCGGGATTTGGAAGTTTCAGTTTTTTGAGGGAAAGCAGATCGAGGATATCAATCTCCCGGACGTGCCGTTGCAGGAGGAGATGTGCGTCCCCGGCTGCTTCGACGTGCTGCCGGACCATTACTGCAAGCGAGGGACCGGCGTCTATTCCCGGGAGTTCACGCTGGAAACGCCGTGCAGAAATGCGTTCCTCTGCGTGGACGGAATGGGGTTGCGCGCGTCCTTTTTTGTGGACGGCCGCGGGATCGGCGCTTCGCAGTTGACCTACTCCGCCTTTGAACTGGAAACCGGCGTCCTCTCCGCCGGAACGCACACCATCACCGCCGCCGTGGACAACTGTTTCGATGCCGAAAAGGTGAAACTTTTCTGTCCGTACTATGATTTCTATGCCTTCGGCGGATTCTACCACGGGCTCTCGCTGCGCACCATGAAGCGGGAGTCCATGATCGACCGGGTGATTTTATGACCGATAAGGAGTATTAACAGATGGACAAAAAAGAAAAAGCGATGCAAGAAAAGCTCAATGAGCGGTGGGGATGCCTGCCGATCACCGTCGAGCAATGCAGGACGTGCGTCTGGTCGAAAGGTCCGGCTCCATTCGAGGATGCACCGGAAAAGAATTACTGCCTCGTTTACCGCAAGAAGGACATCATCGGGAAACCGGATGACGTCTATCACGAGGGAGCCGAGTGCGAGTACCACATGACCGAGGCGGAAAAGAAGGCTGCTGAAGAAAGAATAAAAAAACGATTTGAAAATCGTTGAACCGGGATTACATTATATCAACCAGAGGAGGCTGAAAATGGCAAAGACGACGACGAAAACAGAATGGGCGATCGGGGCATGGGCGTAGCGGGCGTCGCTGGGCTATGTGGGGCTTTCCGAACCGATCAACGGACAGCGGGAGTGCCACTGCGTGCGAGACAACCAGCACGCCTCAAGCACCGAGTACGACAGCACGACCGGTATCTTGTATGAGGACTCCGCTCCCACCGCAGGACGCGCAGGCGCGTTTCCCCGCAGAAGGGAGCGTCTCCCCGTAACTTGAGGAACTATTGCCCGAGCCGGTTCGGCTCTGCGTCGTAAACGGTGCCGGAGGACCAGACGGCTTCCTGCCCCGCGACCTGATTCTCCAGAAAGGCCATCGCCGGACCGGGCAGCAGATCGTGGCTCCCCTCGAACAGCGTGAGCCGTACCTTGCGCGAGATCCGCCGGAGCAGGACTTTGTAGGGGCCGTAGGCCGGATCTTCCGGACCTTTCCACGCCAGTGCCGGCGGGATCTGTTCGTTCTTTTCCATGAAGACAATCTCCTCCTCGCTGATTGCATCGGCGGGATCGGCAAGCAGATTGAAGGCCCGGACCGCCTGCCCGATGGGGACGCTGCCGGTGTGTCCGTCATGGATGCCGGTGCCCACGTCAACAATCACTTTCCCGGAGACGGCCTTGAGATAGGTGACGGGTGAACGGAGCGCCGCTTCCGCCGCGGCGGCCGCATTCCGCTGGGGATCGCCGCCGCAGGCCATGCGGATGTGTTCGGCATACTGTTCGTTTTTGCCGGAATTGTTGCGCTGCAGGTGCCACAAACCGATGTCGGAGATGGGGCACCACGAGGAGACTGCCGTCCAGAGTTCGGGATGGCGGGCCGCCAGCAGCAGAGAAGCGTGGCCGCCGCCGGAGCCGCCCAGCAGATAGACGCGCTTGGGATCGACCTTGCAACGGGTCTTGGCATAGGCGACGGCGGAGGCGATGTCCGCCACCGCCAGATCGGAACCGCAGGCCTCCTTCTTCCAGTTTTCGCCCCGAAACAGCGGATAGATCATGTGCCAGTTGCGCCTGGCGCAGCGGGTAGCGTACTTCTGACACGGCTGGGTGAGATCGGCGCTCCAGGTATGCAGGACCACCAGCAGCGGACGGGGAGTATCTCCCTCCGCCTGCTGAAAAAGCGCTGGTTGCATCGTGTCGTCGCCATCGGAAAGGTATTCGATCGTCTGGATCACGGGTTGCATCAAGTCATCTCCTTCCTGCTGAAAAATACAACTTAATATACTGTGTCCTCTCCGGAAAAACAAGGGAAAAAGAAACCGGCCTCCCGTCTTTGCCGTGACGATGGAAGGCCGGTCCCGTTTTGCCGCCGTGGGGCCGTGGCTCCCAGAAGTCCTTACTTCTGATCCTCGCTCTTCAGGTGGAGCCGCAGGATGCGGAGCAGTTCCTGAATGGCCGCCGGCCGCCGATGGACGCTGTGGTCGGATTTCACCACCAGTTCGCTTGCTGCATTGTCGAGGTGACTGCTCCAATAGGGGACGATGCCGTCACTGCCGCCGGGGACTCCATCCTCTTTGGAATTGCCGATCACACAGTGATAAGTAAGGTCCTCTTTCATCGGCGAGTCGCTCAGCGCCAAAGCGAAGGGGCTGTCGGGATTGAGATTGTCGATGCCGGTGAAGAAGCGGTTTTTCGTGTTGAGCGTAATGTTGGAATTGAGCTCCTTGGCGACCCGCTTGATCGTGCCCTCCTTGCTCAGAAAAGATGCCGGAAGCTTGATGAGCCTGATTCCCAATTGGGCGATCATTGATTTGGCCATCTCCGCCCCCCGGTGGGGCACCGCCATGAAGACCGCACGGTGTACGAAGGGCAGCGTGGGATTGGTGTAGGCCTCCGCAAGTTTGAGGTCCTCGGGCTGGAGCTTGGCCTTGATCTGTTCCCACGGGGTATTGAGGATGTGTTCAAACATGTAGTAGCGGTCCTTCTGGAGCATCAGCCGGGTCAGCAGACCGCCCATGCTGTGGCCGACCAGTACCATCTTGTTGAAGTTGGCAGTGGCCTCCGGGGTGGTGCAGAACTCCTTCTGCGCGGCGAAGAGGGCCTCCCGCAGTTTCTTGGCGGAGAACAGCACCGGGGTTCCCGTGGAGTAGGAGAAGAACCAGAACTGATAGCGTTTGCGGATGCTGGGATCGTTTTTGAGGGAGTTGATCATCTGCACCCAGGTCTCCGGGCTGGACATCAGTCCGTGGATGAACACCACCGGGATTTTGTTGGGCTGGTAGGGCTCCACCATGTAAAGTCCGTCGGTAGCCTCCTGATCGAAAGGATTGAGCATCTGCGAGAGCAGGTTCCGTTCGGGAAGGTCGTTGAGAAAGCAACCCAGCGGCGTGGAGAAGTCCAGCGCCATGGAGCACTGCATCTTGTTGGAGTCCTCCATATCCATCTGAAAAGTCTCCTGCATCCCCGTATCCACGAAGACCAGCCGCAGGAATACTTCGCCGGAAGCACTCTTTTCCCGCTTGATCAGCAGCGTGACCGGGATGGTCAGGCCCTTCGGGGTTTTCAGCGAGGAGTACCATTGCTTCAGTTTGACCTTGGCCACCAGAGGTACACCGACGCCGGGCTGGCGGTTCTGCTGCATCAGGTTCTTGACGGTGTAGGAGGCGCAGAGGGAGAAATCCTCGATGGCTTCCCGGGGCACGGAGAGCCGGAAGATCGGCGACGCCAGGATGAATTCATGCCCTTCGACGTCGTGCAGGGTGATGGAGTTGGAATCCAGCAGGTTGCGCTTCTTCAGAAAGGAGAAAATCCCGCAGCAGGCTTCGTTGTAGTCCTGCGCGCACTGGGCTGAGGCGAAATCGTAGGTCGGATTCGCCTCTCCCGCCAGATAGGCCTTGCGCTGGGCCCGGGTGAAGGAGGTGCAGTAGTGGTAGTTGGAGAGGTGGTAGCGAATCGCCTCCGTCTCATCGTTCTGGGTGGCGAGATAGCGGCAGAGATCGGCGGCGATGATCAGGTATTTGGGGTTCCCGGAGATGTCGTAGTACTCATTGAGTTTGGTCAGCGTGGCCCGGGGATTTTTGCCGTAATCATCCTGCATCAGGTTGCCCCGGAGGAAATTCTCGGATTCCAGCGCCAGCCCGTCGGGATTGGTCAGCTCGTTGCGGAAATAGTCCCGCTGCTTGCCGAGGGAATCGTCCTGCGACACGGAGATCTCCCGGCTGTTGAAAACGCAACCAGTTCCCAAAAAGATTACGCAGGCACAGCAAAAAAACATGCGAAAAAACGGTTTCATTATCTGCTTTCCTTTGTCGTTGAACACGTTACATCGGCCTAATATATCACCGCTTTTTCTGAAAAACAAGCATTTCTCCATCATGCAGATGTTTTCCGCAACTTTTCCCGAGGCCGGAACGGTGCCATTGCATCATTCTCAAAAAGAATTGACAGAAACATTTGACAAAAGGAACCATGAGGCGTATATTTAAGATGATGAATAACGATTCATCATAGATGAAATAATATTCAGAAAGGAACTACGACAATGGCTGTCATGAGCCGGAATTTCGGAGAGTTCGACTTCTCCGACCCGAAGAAGGCCGCGGAACTGGTCAAGAAGCAGGCCCTCGCCTTCGGAGCCGATGCCGTCGGCATCGGCAGTATCGACCGCTGGAATACCGCACCGCTTCAGATGGACCCCAAACAGATCATGCCGGAGTGCAAGTCCATCATCGGCATGGTGTTCCGGGTGGAGCGCGGAAGCCTCCGCGGCGTGGAGGAAGGCACCTACTTCAGCAATTATTCCGCCATGGGCTACGGCGGCATCACCTACCTCTACATGCCCATGACCGTCATCAATCTCGCCAAGTTCATCGAGGATCAGGGCCACGAAGCCGTCCCCTACGGACATCAGAGCGACTGGCGCGGCATCGACGGCGTTGGTAAACTCTGGCCGAAATATTCCCGCCCCACTCGTCCCGGACAAGCGTATCCGGACGTGATGATCCAGCTTCGGATCGCCGCCTATCTCTGCGGGCTCGGCGAAATCGGCTACAGCAAGATGTTCCTCTCGCCCCAGTTCGGTCCCCGGAACCGGGTGGGCATCATCCTCACGGACGTGGAACTGGAACCGGACCCCATTTATGACGGACCGCAACTCTGCAACAAGTGCATGGCCTGCGTCCGGGCCTGTCCGGGGCACTGCATCCCCGCCGATAAGACCATCAAGGTCAACCTCGCCGGGCACGAGGTGGAGTGGGCGGACGTGAATATGGATGGTTGCGACATGACCTTCCGCGGCGCCCAAATGACCGAAAAACCGGAAAAGGACCCGTACATGGAGGAGTTTCCGAACTCCAAACCGGGCTCCTGGAGCCCCTTCTACCACAAGCCCCGGAACCTCTACAACACCGGGCAGGCCGTCTGCGGAGCGCGGGGGTGTACCCGCGCCTGCATGATCAGTTTGGAAGCCAGGGGCGTTCTGCAGAACAAGTTCAAGCAGAAGTTCCGCCGCCGCCCCGAGTGGAGCGTCGACTGGAGCGTGGAGGACAAGGGGCCTGAATCCGACGCTTCCACGTCCAAAAGCAAAGTGGATTGAGATCCATGGCCAATTCCGACATGGTCCAGTCCGTCCTGCGGGCGCTGGACCTCTTTACGATCCTCGCACAGGGGGATCATGCCCTGCGGCTCTCCGATCTCGCCGAGCGCACGGGCCTGAAGCCCCCCGCCTGCAGAAACCTCCTCCGCACCCTCATGTCGCGGGGATTCGTGGTGCAGGACGAGAACGGGGGATATCTCGCCGGGGCCGCGCTGGAGGAACTTTCCCGGCGTTCCCGCAGCCGACGCATCATGCGTCTTGCGGAGCGGGGACTCCGGGAGTTGGCGGAACACTTCCCCGACTGTGTGCTGACCTTTTCCGAACTGACGGCGGACGTGATCCGTTGCTGGCTTCGGATGTCGCCGGATCGTCCCGGGGAGCTTCAGCATCCGGAAGGCTACACCTTCCCGCCCTATTCCTCGGTCACCAGCCGCTGTCTGCAGGGGCTGGCGGTCCATGCGGCGGCCTATGAGGAGAATTTCCCCTTTGAGGAGTTCGGGGCGCTGTTCTTTTCGTCGAAGGAGATTTTTCTGCAGGAGCGTGAGGAGATTCGGCGCAGAGGATATGCCGAGAGGCATTCCGGAGGCCAGAACGCCGCGGCGTTTTTCTTCCCGGACCATTTTGTTTTCGGCGTCAGCAGGCCGCATGGTCCTCTCCTGAGGCCGGAAGCAGTCAAACCTTTCATCGACCGCCTCAAAAGGGATGCAGAGGAGCCGCTTTCATGAAGTTCGCCATCGGATATCAGGAACCGCAGAACGGCGAGGAGTTCAGCGCCATTTGCGCCGACTACCGCGACGCGGTCGCCGAAGTCTATTTCCCGTGGACCGGCATGGCCAGCGGGCGTTCCATGCTGGGACGCCGGAACGGTATGCCGGATCTCTCCGCGCAGAAGACGCTGGAGCGGAATCTTGCTGCCATCCGCGGCATGGGGATCAAACTGGACCTGCTTCTCAATGCCAACTGCTACGGGGACCGGGCCATCAGCAAAGATCTCGCCATGGAGGTCTTCGGCATCCTCGAATATCTCGAGGAGGGCGGACTGCTGCCGGAGATCATCACCACCACCAGCCCCTTCCTCGCGGAACAGATCCGGAAATCCTTTCCCGAGATCGAACTGCGGGCCTCCGTCAACATGCGGCTGGATTCCACCTTCGCCATGGAACTTCTCGCGGACCGGTTTGATTCCTTCCACATCCGCCGGGACCTCCAGCGGGATCTCGGGACCGTAGAGATTTTCCACCGCTGGTGCGAAGCCCACGGAAAAAAACTCTGCATGCTGGCCAACAGCGGATGCCTCAGGAACTGCCCCGCGCAAACCTTCCACGACAATCTCGTCGCCCACGATGCGGGCGTCGATCTCGTGCAGAACGTTCCCGGTCAGCACCACCTTTGCCGCCGCCACTTCAGCGGACACGCGCACTTCGAGGACTTTCTGAAAGGTTCGTGGGTCCGCCCGGAGGATCTGCTCCGTTATGAACGCTTCTTCCCGGTGGTGAAACTGGCGACCCGGCTTCACGATCATCCGCGGATGGTCATAGGAGCCTACGCCTCCGGGCACTTCGACGGCAACCTTGCGGACCTGCTGGAGCCGGGATTCTCCGGAGAATTTTATCCGTACGTCGTGGATAACACCCGTTTCCCCGCCGACTGGTGGCAGACCGCCGGTGCCTGCGCCGTCAACTGCACTCATTGCGGCAAGTGCGAAGCCGTGGCAAAGCAGGTGTTCCTGCGCCCCGCCTGCACGGAGGGGCCGGAGCTTTGACGTGCGGCCGCCGGACGGAGTTCAGCGCTTTTCTTCCGTGACTTTGCCGGCGCGGTCTACGGAGAAGCGGTCGATGGGATTCCCGTCCTCATCGAAGACCTTCACGGTGATCCGGTCCTCCGCAACGGAGACGTCGAAGTATCCGAAGTCCGGTTTGAGGTACGCTCCCTTGGGGGCATCCACGGAGGCGAAGGTCACCGGGGAGACCTCGACGTCGGTTTTCGGCTTCTGGAAGCCATCTGCAACGACGACCTCCTTTGCACCCCGGTTCATGCGCCAGTAGTAGTGGGTATGTCCCGCAAGCCACAGGTGGATCAGGCCTTTGCTGCTTGTGTCCGCCAGCAGGTCGGCGGTGATACGCCGGATGCGCGAGTTTCGCCCGGAGGGGCTGATAATCCGGCTTCTCGGCGATGGCGAAGTGCCAGTCCGGCAGGTCTTTCCGGTCCCGGCCCCGGCAGCCGTTGAGGGAACTGTTGGTCCGATAGGTCTGGATCACGATCCGGTTGTCGCCCTCTTTCAGCTCCACTGGAAAGACGTGGTCATCGGACGTGACGGGGCAATAATCATCACCCATCCCGACCTTCAGGAAGGGATAGACCGTTTTGCCGTTGCAGGAGAAGGAGAAGAGGGTGCAGCCGATGCCGAACCATGCGGTCCTTGCCTTGTCGCTGCGGATGGTGGTGCAGAGGACGGCGCGGTCCCGGCCCGCGGGCGCTGCCGCTCCGAGATCAGCCCGTCCATTGGTGAGCCGGACCTTCTGCGGCAGGACCTTTTCTCCGGAAGGAAGGGTCAGAGCGCCGTTTTCCGGGAAGAACTCCTCAATAACCTTGAGGCTTCTGGCCGGGTAGAAGTAGCACTCCCACTCTTTCGGGATGGCGGCAAAAAGCGGCAAAACGGCGGCGCAGAAAAGAGTGGTCAGCAGTTTTTTCATGTCTTTCTCCGGGGTTGTTTCAGGGCATGGAAATAATGTAGTCCGGGAAATCCGAAAAACAAGCGGATAATGACAGCGCTATTCGCGAAAAAAGAAAAACCGCAACGGCGGAACCGGTTCACTCCTTTGCCGGGGGCTCCATGACTACCGTTGTGGTGGGGAAGGCGAACTCAAGCCCGGCGGCGCAGAACCGCTTCTGGACCTCTTCGTTGAAGCGGCCCCGGGCCCGACGCATGGAGAGCCAGTCCGAAGCCTTGAACCACACGTAGCCGTCCAGATCCAGAGAACTTTGGCCGAAGAGTATGAAATCGAACTGAAGCGGCTTCCCCTGGAACATAAGATCGGCAAGATCATGCCCGATCTCGTTGAGAAGCTGCTTGGCGAGC
Source organism: Lentisphaeria bacterium UBA1784 (assembly GCA_002315455.1). Lineage (GTDB taxonomy): Bacteria > Verrucomicrobiota > Lentisphaeria > Victivallales > Victivallaceae > UBA1784. Next base: position 3,226 of record DCGG01000098.1, on the reverse strand, counting down.
GCCATCTGTTCCGGCGTGGTCTGATACACCAGCCCGAAGCAGAAATGTTCCCGCCAGTAGAGGTGTGTGCTGAAATTTTCGATCTGCGTATCGGCGATGAGGTGGTTGGGAATGTCGATCAGACGCCCGTCGCTGAAGGCCCGGATCCGGATGCTGCGGAATCCGATCTGCTCCACCAGTCCCTCCGAGGAACCGGCTTTGATCCAGTCCCCCACCCGGAACATCTTACCCCCCAGAATGGAGAAGGCACCGAAGATGTTGGCGATGGTGTCCTTCGCCGCGAAGGCCACCGCCACGCCGACGATCCCCGCGCTGGCGATCAGGTGGGTCACCCCAAGATGGAAAACCTCCTGAAGGATGAAGATGGTGGCGTAGAGCCAAAGCATCAGCCGGATGATGCTTCGCGCAAGATCCAGCATCAGTTTATTCATGATGTAATTTTTCGGATCTTTCTTTTTGAACCGGTCGATCAGCAACGATATGGTACAGCGGAGCGCGTGCTGGATGATGTTGACAAATTCGAGGACGAAGCAGACGTAGAAGAGTTTGTCGATCGCCTCGTGTACTTCTTCGGAGAACGAGAGGGAATCCACTGCATTGGAAAGTCCGCACCAGAATATGAGCCGAACCGCAGGTCCGGAGATCGCCATCAGTTCTTCCGCAACGTACCTGTGCCATTTTTCCAAGAGGGGGCCGATGACCCGCCGGATCAGCAGAAACACCACCCAGCAAAAGGCCACAGTGAACGCGACCTTCACGACTCCGGCGAGCAGAGCCGGTCCATTCTGCACACCCCAGTTGACGATGTTCCTGATTGCCTCCAGATTCCAATCGAAAACGGCGCGGATGCTGTATTTGTAGCCGGAATGATCCGATTCGGCGGCTTGCGCTGCGGCAAACAGTGCAAAAGAGTGCAAAAAAGCAAAGTTCATCATGAGAATCGTCTCCTTGGATATTATTCTTGCGGATAGTATATCACGTTTTTCCCGAAAATCAAATCGGCAGATGCGAAAAATCCGGTTTCGCGTTCATTTGCATGGTTGCGGGGCCCGATGCCGGTCCGCCCTGACAAGGGCTCTTCCCTTGCTTTTTCCGGCGGTTGGTGTATGTTATGACGGTGAACGTACAAAAATACGGATCTCACGAAAATCAGGAGAAATAAAAATGAAAAAATGGATCGCCGCCTTGGTTTTTCTGTTCTGCGTCATCGCGTTCGCCGCAGAGGATTTCACGGTGCCGAAAACGAACCCCACCGGCGGGATGCCGACGATGATCGGCGGCGTGCTGTTCTCCAAGGCGACCCGGGCGGTCTACGTTTCCTCGCGGGTGGATCTGAACTCCTATAAGGTGCTCGGCAAGGTGCAGGGCTCCGTCTCCATGTGGAACGTGCTGGCCCTCGTGAACATGGGCGACGCCGGATGGGATGCGTTGAAAAAGGAAGTGCTGAAGAAATATCCCGAGGCGGACGACGTCGTGAACTTCACCGTGGATGCGGAATATCTCAACGTATTCATCATTTACATGAGACTGAAGGTGAATCTGACCGGGGTCGCGGTCAAAAACAAGTGATCCAGCCCGCACAGGAAGGCCGTTGCAGGACCGCTCCCCGGTTTTGCCGCGGCCTTTTTTATGTCGACAGGGCCATGCAACAGCCGGCCGGCGCAGTATCGCTTGCCGCCGGTGAGTGCTCCCACCTCTGACGGGCTTATTTCTTTTCCGGGGCTTCCGGCGCCTCCGAATAGTTGACGACCAGCCCGGCGGTGCCAAGCCGCTTCAGGACCTCCTCGTTGAACCGGCTCCGGGCGTGGCGCATGGCGAGCCAATCCGAGGCTTTGAACCACACGTATCCATCCAATCGCAGAGCATCCTTATCGAAGAGAATAAAATCGAATTCCAGCGGTTTTTTCTCCGCCATAAGGGAGGCGAGATCTTTCCCGATCTCTTTGAGGATCTGCCTGGCGCGGGTCATCTGGTCCGGCGTCCGCAAATGTGCCAGTTCGAAACAGAAGTGTTCCCGCCAGTAGAGGCGCTTGCTGAAATTCTCGATCTGCGCATCGGCGATGACGTGGTTGGGGATGTCGATCAGCCGCCCGTCGTCAAAGGCCCGGATCCGGATGCTGCGGAATCCGATCTGCTCCACGATCCCCTCCGTGGCTCCGGTCTTGATCCAGTCTCCCACCCGGAACATTTTGCCCCCCAGGATGGAGAAGGCTCCGAAGATGTTGGCGATGGTGTCCTTCGCGGCGAAGGCCACTGCCAGTCCGACGATCCCCGCGCTGGCGATCAGGTGAGTCACCCCAAGATGGAACACCTCCTGAAGGATGAAGATCACGGCATAGAGCCAGAGCGTCAGCCGGATGATGCTCTGCACGAGGTCCAGCATCAGTTTGTTCATGCCGTAGTTTTGGGGGGCCTTCTGCTTGAACCGGGCGATCAGCAACGACGCCGTACACTGAAGCGCATGCTGGATGATGCTTATGAACGTGACGGCAAAACAGACGTAGAAGATCTTGTCGAGCATCTCCCGCGTTTCTGCGGAAAACTGCAGGGGAGTGAGGCTGGTGGAAAATCCGCACAAGAATGCGAGGCACACAACGGGTTTGGAGAGCGCTGTCAGCCCTCCGGAAAGGGCCGGATGCCATTTCCCCAGAATGGGGGCGGCGACCCGCCGGATCAGCAGCAGAAATCCCCAGCAGAGGGCAACGGTGAGCGCCAGTGCCACGACTCCGGCAAGCAGGGAAGGCGCATTTTTCACGCCCCAGCCGGCAAGGCTTCGGATCTTCTGCAGGTCCCAGTCGAAAACGGCTTGAATGCTGTACCGGTACCCGCTTCCGGGCTGTTGGATCGCATCCTGTACGGTGGCCTGCGTGGCGGAAAGCAGCGTGAAGCGGTAGAAAGCAAAATTCATCATGAGGCCGGACTCCTTTGGTTACACTCACCAGAATATTATACCATGTTCTCCGGGAAAATCAAATCGGCAGGCACGAAAACTCTCGATTTTGCCTGAGATCCGGCATGAAAATGGCGGCTTTCTGAAACGGAAAATTTTCAGGAGTGCCGTATAATCCGCTTGCTTTTTCCGGAAAGCGATGCTATATTAGGCACAAGATCGGGAGTGATTCCGATTGAATCCGGGGCTGTAGCTCATTTGGCTAGAGCGATACGTTCGCATCGTATAGGTAGTGGGTTCGACTCCCATCAGCTCCACCATTTATAAATCGTTCAG
>DCGG01000143.1:4821-4970 GCA_002315455.1 Lentisphaeria bacterium UBA1784 | reverse complement strand
GACGGTATTGAGGGCGCTTGTTTTGCGACAGCGCCCTCAGTACCGTCTCTTTTTTTCTCGAAAACCTGCTGCTTGGGATGGAGTTTTTTAATAATCTTCGGAAAATTGCGCACTAAAAACAGAGAGAGAACAGGTCTTTTTTCAACCCC
>DCGG01000143.1:0-4776 GCA_002315455.1 Lentisphaeria bacterium UBA1784 | reverse complement strand
GTGCGCAATTTTCCGGACGTTATCTCTTGAAAGGGACAGCTTGAGAAGATATATTACCCGAAAACAATATTGTTCCATCATCAATAAAGGAAAGTCCCCATGACGATGATCCAAAAGGTTCTGATGGGAGTGGTTTTTTGCGCGTGCGGCACCTTCGCCGCCTGCGCGGAAACGATGGAAGTTTCTCATCTGGAGCAGTTCGTCCTGCCGGACGGCTCCACGCAAATCTCGTGGATCACGCCGAAGCCCCAGCGTTCCGCGACGGTGGTGATCACCGACGCAGAGGGGAAAAAGTCCCGCATCCGGGAAAAGACCGACAAAGTCCGCAATCACATGGCGGTGATCCCCGCGAAGAAGGCGAGGGGGGCTTCCATCCTCGTTACTGCCGACGGCAATGAAAAGAATGCACTCTTTCCTCCGCTGAAACTCACTCCAGCGCCCACGGTGAAAACGCAGGCGTTTTCCGTGCCGCTTCAGGTGGCGGACCCCGCCGCCCCCCGGCAGAACTGGCCCGTGCGTTCCGGCGTACCCTTTGCCAAGGGGGTCCTCGGGAGCGCAAAAGATGCGATGCTCACGGATGCGGAGGGCAGAGAGATCCCCTGCGCCTTCGAGGTGTTTTCCAAGTGGCCGGACGGCTCCATCAAGTGGCTGACGGTCAACTTCAACGCCGACACCATCCCCGGCGTACCGCTGAAGGTCATTCTGAAAAACCGTACTGGCAGCAAGCCAGACCCCGCCCCCGTGAAACTTGATGCGCAGAAAAAACTCCTTGCCGGACTGCGTTGTGAGATCACCTTTGCCGACGGCTCCGTTGCGACGGGAAAGTTTTCCGAGGGCGGGCTGGTCTCCCGGACTTTCATCCCCGGCGGGGAACGGCTCTGTTTCCGCAACGACTTTGAGGGCAAGCCCGAGTATGTGCTGGAGGCGCTCTGCACGGTCACTGCCAACGGGCTCACCGGGGTCGACTTCCGCATCATCACGCTCCGTTCCCAAAAGGTGGAGGAGGTCAAATCCATTGTGTGGAAGGGCTTCCCCAAGTTCGGCGGCGCGGACTTTGTCCGCCGCCAGTTCTACGCCGAACCGCCCCGGCAGGAGGGCTTCTTCCATGCCACCGGGCTTGCGGTGTACGTCCCTGACTTCTGGCAGCAGTACCCCAAGGGCGCGGTGGTGAAGAATGGGGCGTTCGTTTACGAGATGCTCCCGGAACTTGCCGCCGACTATCTCCCGGCAAAGCCTTCCAGTCAGAATGTGTTCTGCCGGTACTTCTGGTTCCGGGAGGGGGGACATTACGCCTTCCGCAACCACATGTCGCTCCCGGGTGCTTTCACCATCCTCACCGGGAAGGCGGCGGACACTCCTGCCGAAACGCTGAAAAAACAATTGGAGAACCCGCTCTTTGCCGCCGCAACGCCGGAGTATTACTGTGCCACGCAGGTTTTCGGCCCCCTTTTTCCCGCGGACGGCAAGGCGTTCGCCCGGGTGGACCAGTATTTTGAGACGAGTTTCGCCAAGAACCTGAAGACCCGGGAGACCGTCTCCGACTACGGCTGGATGAGCTACGGCGACTGGTTCGGCGAGCGCCGGGACAACTGGGGCAACAACGAGTACGACCTCGCCTACCTCATGGGTCTTCAGTTCGCCCGGACCGGAAAACTCGCCTACCTGAAGCGGGGGCTGGAAATGGCGCGGCACTACACCTCCGTGGACGTTCAGCACACCGACAAGCCCGGACGGAAGCCGGAACTGGTCTATCCCCACAAGATTGGACATACGGGGGAACTGCTCGATCCCAAGGGACGCCTCGCCTCCTTCACGGAGCACTACATGGGGACCTTCGTGGAGTCCTTTGACAATAAGGGCGGGCATGATTTCCTCGCCGGGAGTTTCTTCATGGCGGCGCTGACCGGTGATCCGCTGATTTGGGAAGCTGCCGAGTACGCCTGTATTCAGCAGGCAATCTACATGAGCATCAACATCGTCATCACGATCGAGCGTACGGCGGGGTGGAACCTGGTCAATCAGACCAATGCTTACCTTTTCACCGGGAACCCCCTGCACCTCAACGCCGCCCGCTTTGTGGTGGACAAGGTGGTCGCCATGCAGAACCCCAAGACCGGCTGTCTGGACCTGCCTACCGATCTGAAGGAGTGCAACTGCCCCGACAAGAAGGAGCACCGGGGCGGCAAAGGTTTCGCCATGGGAGTGCTGATGCACGGGATGCGCTTCTACCATGGGATCACCGGCGAGAAGCGGGCGGCGGACTCCATCGTCCGCAGTGCCGACTGGATCATGAACGAGTGCTATGATCCCGAGACCGGGATGCTCCGCTACAAGACCGGCTGTCCGAAGTACGCGCGCGGGACCAAGTTCACGTCCATCGTCTCCGAAGGCGTCGCCTACGCTGGCGTCCTCACCGGGAACCGGAAGTACGGCGAATTCATCCGCGACCATGTCGATTTGAGAAACGTCAGCACGTCCGCCGGTTCCGCCAGCAAGGGCTTCGCCCTGGAGTGGCGGCTGGTACCCCACGCGCTCTACTACCTGCGGGAGCAGGGAATCTCAGCCTTCCCTAAACGCCCGGTACGGGTGAAACAATCCGCAAGACCGCCCGTTCCCGCCGGGTCTGCCGGCAGGTGATGCAGAGAGAGAAGCGGAATCCGTTGAGAACTTTACGGAGGAGCCGGCATCCGTAGAAGGAGCGGCTCCTCCCGCAGGTCAGCCCTGCGGCGGGGGATGCCGTCAGATCCTGTCGAAGACCCGGACGTAGTCCACGAGGAAATCGTCCTTGCCCACAAGATCAAACGCTTCCTTCACCGGCTGGTGGTCTTCGTAGCGGTAGCCCTTGACCTCGGTGGAGATCAGGATGAACTCCGGCCGCTTGGAGATCAGATCGGAGATGTGTCCATCCTCCTTTCCGTCCACGTAGAAGGTGTAGCCCGTCTCGTCCCACAGCATTCCGAAGCGGTGGAAGACCGCCGGGTCCAGACCCTCCATGCCGCCGACACAGCGCCGCTGCATATCCAGACCATAGCCGCCGCTGAAGGCGTTATGGGACGCGATCTTGCCCTTCTCAAAACACTCCATGATGTCCAGTTCGGTCCCGGATTCCGCCGGATCGAGGGAAGCCCCGATGATGGGCGACTGCATCCAGAAGGCGCTCCACCAGCCCCGGGGATCCTGCTGAAGGCGGCAGCGGCACTCGTAGTATCCGAAACTGTGGGTGTAGAGGTTCCGCTTCAGTTTTCCGATGTTCCACTGCAGGTGGTCCTCGCCGAACTTGGTGGCGACCACGGGCTCATCCATGAAGTTATACCCGGTCTGCAGCTGGGAGCTGACCGGGCGACCGTCCTCGAGCGCCATGGTGAAGACCGCGTTGCCCTTGCCGTCCAGATGGACGCACTTGTCGTTCCACGCCGGATGGTTCTTGCCCATCATGGAGACGCGGTAGTCCCACTTGGTGCGGTCCAGTTCAGTGCCGTCGAACTCGTCGTTCCAGACCAGTTTCCACTCCCCGTCGGGAAGGAGGCTCGCTTCATGGTTGGCAACGGAAAATTTCTGCATTTTTTTCACTCCTTATTTTGAAAACGCTTGTTTTTCAGGGCTGGGATGGTATATTATTCCCTGCAACGCTATCAATATATCGCCAAAACAATCAAATTCAATCCCAAAAATATGCCAAAAAGTTTAGACAATATGCCAAAAATGGAAATCGCCATCATCTCGGTGAAGGGTGCGCGCAAATTTCATGCGGTGCCGCGGGTGCTGAAGTTCGGGCATGTGACGGTGCCGGCTGGAACGGATTATTTTTTTCCGCAGCGCCGGGATCTGGAGTTCTGCTTCCGGCTGCAGGGAGGGGAGTCCGCCGCCGAGGATGAACTGGACGGGTTCGTCACCCGTACCGCGTTCCCCCATCTTTTTCTCAAGCGTCCCGGAGTTACCCATCGTTACCGGGTCCGGGCAGAGCGGCGGGCACAGTTTGTGATCTATCCGGCATCGGCGCTGACGGAATTCGCGGCCGCAGGAATCGCTCCGGAACCCCACAGCCGACCTTTTCGCCTCAATCCGGAGGTGCAGAATCTGCTGGCGGAACTGCGGACCTATGAATCCACCGCTCACAACAGCGGCAATCCTGACCGTATTGATCTGATTGCATTCCGGCTCATCATGGAGGTGTTTCTGCAAGGGGCGGACCATCCGGGGGAGTCCGATCCTCACCGGCGGATCCGGCAGATAGCCTCGCAGCTGGAGTCCGCGCCCTTTGAGGTCTCCAACATAGAAGAACTTGCCGCGCGATACGGATTTTCCAGACGCAGTTTCTTCCGGGGATGGAGCGAACTCTATGCGCTGTCTCCCGCAAAGTTTCTTGCCGCCAAACGGATGGAAATTGCGGAGCGTCTGCTTCAGATGGGAGATTTGCCCATCTGCCGGATCGCGGAGACGCTGCATTTTTCCAGCGCCTCCTACTTCATTCAGGAGTTCCGCAGGCATTTCGGGGAATCCCCTGCCGCATACCGGAAAAGACTGCGGAATGATCCTCCCGAAAATGCGGAGGAGCCGCTTCTGCATGGATAAACCGCTGTCATCAAGGAGATGTCATCATGAAGATTTCCCGAAACTACTACGAACTGCCCGAACTCACCGAGATCAACCGTCTGCCCATGCACGGCGCCGGAGTCCCGTTCCCCGACACGAAACACGCCTTCACCCGGGACAGGATGGCGTCAGACCTCGTCCGCTCGCTGGATGGCGAATGGAAGTTTCAGCTTTTCCACAGCC
>DCGG01000175.1 GCA_002315455.1 Lentisphaeria bacterium UBA1784 | reverse complement strand
GGATACGAGTGGGTGATCGTCGCCTGGTGGACGAGCTTGCCCTCGGCCTTGAGGCACTTGATGATGTCCTTGTCGCAGTCCTTGCAGAAGCGTCCGGCGTACTCCGGGAGTTTGTCCGTGAAGTTGCAGGAGGCGTCCAGCGGATCGGCGATGGCGGTCATGCCCGCCTCCCGGCAGACTCGGAAGTCGTCCTCTCCGTAAGCGGGAGCGATGTGCACGAGGCCCACGCCGTCATCGGTGCTGACGTAGTTGTCGTTCAGCACCCGGAAGGCGCCTTCAGCCTTCAGGTCGGCGAAGTAGGGGAAGATGGGCTCGTAGGTCCAACCCTTCAGCCTGTCGCCCTTGAACTTCGCCAGCACCTCATACTCCTCGGGCTTGCGGAAGAGGGTGTTCACCCGGGCCTCCGCCATGACGTAGCAGGCGCGGGCCGGATCGGTGAGATCCCGCAGGACCACGTAATCCACGTCGGCTCCGGCGCAGATCATCAGGTTTTCGGGGAGGGTCCATGGGGTGGTGGTCCAAATGAGGAGGTAGGTATCGCCCCAGGCCGCATCCGGGCCGGTGAGCGCCTTCACCCGGACGGTGACGGCGGGATCCTGCACGTCCTTGTAGTTGCTGCCCGCCTCGAAGTTGGAGAGGGGGGTGGAGAGTTTCCAGCTGTAGGGCATGATCCGGTAGGACTTATAGACCCGGCCCTGATCCCAGAGCTGTTTGAAGATCCACCAGATGGTCTCCATGTAACTGGGCTGCATGGTTTTGTAGTCGTGGTCGAAGTCCACCCAGCGGCCCATGCGGGTCACGGTCTTGCGCCAGTCGCTGACGTAGCGGAGCACCATGGAACGGCACTGCTCATTGAACTTGTCGATGCCGAACTCCCTGATGGCGTGAGTGCCGGAGATGCCGAGGGCATCCTGCGCCAGCGCCTCGATGGGAAGTCCGTGGGTATCCCAGCCGAAGCGGCGTTCCACGTACTTGCCGCGCATGGTCTGATAGCGCGGGATCACGTCCTTGATGGTCCCGGCCAGCAGGTGTCCGTAGTGGGGCAGTCCGGTGGCGAAGGGGGGGCCGTCGTAAAAGACGAACTCCGGGGAGTGTCTGCGTTGTTCGAGAGAGCGCTCGAAGGTCTTATTCTCCTGCCAGAAGGCGAGGATCTCTTCCTCAAGTTTGGGGAAGTCCACCTGATTGGAAACCGGTTTGAATGCCATGATGCTGCACCATTTGGTTATGAGTTACTGTTATATGAAAGTCATTTGTTCCGTTGAAAACAGCGCCGCAGATGTTGTTCCGAGGGCTTGGGAGTGAAAAAACTGACCGCGATCAGCGTCAGGATCGAAAGCGGCAGCGCATAGACGAAGGGGTCCACGAAGGGCCACGGATGGATGCTGATGAGTTCCGTCCGGTCGAAGAGCGCCTGACAGATCCCCAGTCCGGCGGCCTCCTTCCGGTGGAGGAATACCAACCCGAAAAGGCTGACGCTCACGCCGACCGTGATGCTGGACCACACCGCAATGCGGGTGGCGCGCTTCCAGTAGAGCGCGGCGACGTAGGCCGGCAGAAAACTTGCCGCCGCCACGCCGAAGAAGATGGCGGTCCCCCGGGCCACGAAGCCCGGCGGCAGGACCATGGCGAAGACCACGCTGACGAAGATGCCGAAGGCCACGCCGATACGGTTGGCGAGCAAACTGTCGCGGCGCATCCCGGAAATCCCCCGGCAGAGGTCGTGGCCGATGGAACTTCCCGTCACGTGAAAGAGACTGCTCATGGTGGAGATGGCGGCGGAGAGCATGGTCAGGGAGAAAACGTACAGCACCAGACTGGGCAGCGCCTCCCGGATGAACATGGGGATGATAAGGTCCGGATTGCCGCCCGCCGCTTCGATGGCCAGTTGCCGGACTCCGGAGGCGATCCCCTTGTCGGTGTGGAAGAAGAACACGTTGGAGAGCGCTCCCACCATATAGGCGCTTCCTGCGGTGCAGAGGATGAAGACGGATCCCACGAGGATTGCCCGGTTCAGTTCCCGGGTACTCTTCACCGTCATGAACCGCACCGCCAACTGGGGTTGGGCGAGGGCTCCGATCCCCACGCCCAGCATCAGGCTGGAGACGAGGGTCCACCACCAGACGGAGTTGAACTCCGGCATGACGGTCCAGCCCCGGTGTCCCAGTGCGAACTCATGGGGCAACCGTTCCGCGGCGAGGGGGGCGAGATCGGTGAGAGCCTGATGGGCGTTGACGATGCCGCCCAGTTTCGCGTAGCAGAGGACCAGAAGCGTCAGCATGCCGAAGATCATGATGCTGCCCATGAGGGCATCCACGTACATGACCCCCTTCAGCCCGCCGAAGATAACGTAGATGGCGACCACGGTGACGAAGATCACGAGAGCCCAGGAGTAGCGGATCATCATCACCTCCTGGAGGAAGCGGGCGCCGCTGATGAGGACCACGCTGGAATAGAGGGGGATGAAAAGGAAGATGATGAGGGCGACGAGGATCTTCAAACCGTTGGAACGGAAACGTTTGCCGATGAATTCGGGAAAGGTCTGGGCATTGAGGTTCTGTCCGATGCTGCGGGTGCGGCGTCCGAACCCGAGGAAGGCGACCACGATGCCGAAGGCGATGTTCATGAAGACCAGCCACATGAGGCCCATCCCGAACTCTCCCGCGATGCCGCCGAACCCCACGAGAGCGGAGGTGCTGATGAAGGCGGCTCCGTAACTCATGGCCATGACGAAGGGGTGGACGGACCGTCCGGCCAGCAGATAGTCCTGACCGCTGCGGGTGCGCTTCCAGCCCCGCCAGCCCAGATATCCGATGAGCAGGACGTAGAGGACGATCAGCGAAAAGAGCACGGCGGTATTCATGCTGCAGGCCGCACCGAAAAGAGACAACTCCGGACTCATTCAGCGTTTCTCCCGGGGCGGATTTTCTCCGCCCTTATTCCAGTTGCAGATGCCGTAAACGACTCCGAAAGCCGTCACCGCAAGACAGCCGACGATGGCGCTGAAGATCCACCAATCTCCCAGACCCAGCATTGGATCGACCCTTTCAATCAAGTGGTGGCGGAGGCCAGGGAAGGAACGTTCCCCCCCCGAAAAAAAACGGACTTCCGCCTCTGAAAAAAACGAAAGCGGACAAGGTGGCAAAACCCGTCCGCTTATGGCAGGGGAAAGACCGGCGGTCTCTCCCCGAAGGAAACTCCGACGAATTACGCCTTCTGGAAATTCCCGGTACGAATGCAGCTGGTGCAGAGCTTGACGCTCTTGACCGTGCCGTTGTCGTTGATTTTCACGGTCTGAAGATTAATCTCGAAGGTACGCTTCGTGTTCTTGACGACGTGCATACCGATACCGCCGGCCTTCTTGGCCATACCCTTGCGGGTGATGTGACCGCCGTTGGCCTTGACTTTGCCGCAGATGGCGCAAACCTTGCTCATTTTTGTCCCTCTTTATGTTGAAAACAGTTTGTTTCAGCAATCCCCTTCGCCCATCCGGGGCGATGGTTCTGAAAAATGGTGGGTTGACCGGGGCTCGAACCCGGGACCACCGCCTTAAAAGGGCGATGCTCTGCCGACTGAGCTATCAACCCGACCAAGTTAACACCTCAATTCTTATAAAATAACCCCGTTTTGTCGAAAATGCAAGTAAAACTTCCCATTTTTCCTTTTTTTTGACGGAAGCCGTGCCCTTTGCGCATCCTTCTGCGCACGCACCGGCGGTGGGCGGAGTGAAACGGCCTCGTACTCATGGCAGTTTCATTCGACTGCGGCAGTGTATCTCCCCGAAACGTCAAAAAGCCCCCTTGCAGACCACTGTCTGCAGGGGGGCGGTGGCGGAATCCGTTACTTTGCCGCCTTTGTATCCGCCTTGGCGTCAGTCTTGACTTCAGCCTTGACGTCGGCCTTGACGTCGGCCTTGGCCGCTTTGGCGGCGCCGGCCTTGACTTCGGCCTTCACCTCAACGGGAGCGGCGGGAGGAGGAAGAATCGGTCCTTCGCCGGGCAGCATGGAATCTGCCGGGGGAGGCAGGGGACGGACGCCATCCTTACCGGGAGCATTGGGCGTCTTGGCATCGAAACCGTTCTTAGGATGCTTGCGGTCCTTCATCTCCTTGCGGCCGTCGATGGCTCCCTTTTTGCCCTGACGGAACATCTCGCCTTTGCCTTCCTTCATGCGGCGGTTATGGTGTCCCATGCGCTGCATACGGGGTCCGTTGCGAAGTCCGTCCTGCAGGCAGATCATGGTTTGGCACTGGGGGCACTGGACGAAGAAACGGGGACCTCCCGCCGGATTGCGGAGGTCTTTCCCGGCCGTGGGGCAGGCGGCCGGAGCAGGTGCACACTCCGGCATCCCGGCCTTGGGGCACATCTGCATCTTGTTCTGCATGGGGCACATTTTCCGGCACTGGGGCGGAGGACATCCGCGGAAGGGTCGGCAGCAGATGATCTTCCCTACCTGAAACAGGGCCAACACGGCCACGCTGGTCGCCAATGCGATCAAAAACACACGCTTGTCACTCATGATGATTTCTCCTTTTTTTCTGCGGGGCTGGTCTGAAGACCGGTTTGTCCGCGGTCAAGCCGTTTTCTGCGGCTTTTGCAATTGCGACTGGCCAAGTCGGAGCCGGCGTCCATGCACCGAACTCTGCACAGAAAACGCCGCCCCCCCTTTTTTTATTTTGAGAGGAAAATCAGAAAATGCAAATATTTTTCCGTACTTTTTTATTGTATTTGGCAATAAAATTTTTCCGCCGCGGAAAGGGGGCGAAAAAGCAGGGTGCGAAGGAGATGGAACGTGCGCTTCAGCGGACGAAGGCCTGAAGATGGGCGATGGCTTCCTGCAGGATGCGGTCCGCCGCCGCCGAAGGGGGCAGCTGGGCCCGCATCCGGGGCAGCAGATTCTCTTTCAAAAACATCCGGGCGGTGAACCTGTAGTTGAGGTCGTAGGCCCAGAGCAGCCTGGTCAGGATGAAATCCGCTTTGGTCCGCAGTTCCTGATGGGGCGGATTGAGCCGCAGGGAGGCCTTCTCCACGACGGCGGGAGTCAAATCCATGCCTTCCTTCAGGCTGAGGGTGACGGCGGGATCGTCCGGATACTGCAGGTAATCCAGAAGCACGGAGAAAATATCCAGTTTGTCCCCGTCCCGGACGATGCGACAGAGTTCCTGCGCCCGGGGGGAGAGTTCCGCCGGGATCGCCAGTTTGTTGTGGCAGCGGACGGCATCCGCAATATCCGCAACCTCCGCATCGGGGAGGCCGGGCAGAAGTCCGTCCCGGAAGATCATTTCCGCAGAGGCGTCCCCGTGGTCCTCGCTCATCCCGTCATTGTAGGTGTGGTAGCGCCGGAATTGCTCGAAGCGGCTCCAGTCGTGGAGTAGCGCCGCCAGTTCCGCCAGACGAGTGGTTTCGGTGGAGAGCATCTCTTCGCGGCAGAGGTCCTGCACGGTGAGCAGCACCCGGCGGGTGTGGGCATGCTTCAGACGGACGTTGCGCACGAGGTGGGCGTCTTCGCTCAGAAGATACTCCCGCGTCATCTCCTCATAGCAGAGGAGCAGATCATCCAGCAGTCGGGACATGGTACGGCCGGGGGCCGGGTCAGCGTTCGTCCGGCATGGGGGCGCGGTAGGCCTTGTCGCCGCCGTACTTCTTGAACTTCTGAAGCACGAAGGTGTATCCGATCACGGCGGCGAGCGTCAGCATGATGCATCCGGGGAACACCACCTTGTAAGTCCCGAAGAAACTCAGGAGTTCGCCGAAGCACCAGGCGCAGAGGCAGGTCAGCATGGCGCTGATGATGGAGAAGGCCGAATGGAACTGCGCATAGATGGCTCGGGGGAAGAGCCGAGGCTGAAGCGATCCGGAGACCGTGATGTAGCATCCGCTGATGATGGTGTGGAGGAAGAGGACGATCACAAATTTTTGGACGTTATTCCCCACGAAAAGCCATCCGTAGGCCATGGTGATCCCGTAGAGGATCAGAGCGACCATGGTGGCCCGGAGGGGATGGACTTTGTCCGCCACCCAGCCCAGCGGCACGCTCAGCAGGAAGCTCCCGAAATAAGCGGCCGCGACCACCCGTCCGTAAAGCGCCATGTCCACGTCGAGGCTCAACCCGTAACGCACAGCGTACATGTTGAAGGGGCCGCAGGCGTAGCGGCTGAAGGCGAAAACGATGATCAGCAGAATGTAATAGGGATGGGAGAAGCACTGTCTGAAATAGGTCAGGATGGGGGTGACGATCTTGCTCATGGCGGAACTGCCGGGCTCCACGGAGGGCGGCGGCGGATAGTCGCCCTCCTTCACTTTGAGGCAGAGGATGATCAGACCCAGCGCGTAGAAGAGGGCAACGCCGGAGAAAATGTAGAGGTAGTACTGGTTGACCATGCCCATGAGGACCGCATTGAAAACGATTCCGGCGCCGAGGTTCAGGCCGCGGGTGATGCCGAAAAAGCGTCCCATGACCTCCTGCGGGATCACGTCGGTGATCAGGGCGTTGGAGATGGTGCCGGTGAGGGTGGCTCCGAAATCCAGCAGTACCCAGAAAACCGAGAAGCAAATCACCTGCGCCGCGTGGAGGCTGAGCAGTCCGGGCTGGAGGAACTCCGTGAACCGGCAGAGCTGTTCACCGAGCATGATGGAGAACCCCAGCCCCGCGGTGCCGATCACCACGAATGGCGTGGTGAACATCAGAAAGGGAATTCGCCGTCCGAAGCGGCCCCTGTGCCGGTCGGAGATGTAGGCGACGATGGGGCAGAGGAAGATGTTGGTGAAACTGGGGAACGCGATGACCACGAGGGAGTAAAAGAGGTCGGAGACGCCGATCTTGGTGATGAGTTGGGTGGCGCAGGCGCCGAGGGCCCGGTCCTTGAACATCATGGGGAACTCCCCTCCGAGGAGCCAGCAGAAGAGAGCGATCAATCCGCCGGAGGTATAGACCAACGTTCCTACTTTATAGATTTTCTTTGCGCCTTCCGCGGGAGCCTGCGTTGCCATGGGTCAGAAACCTTTCCTGATTGCATATGTGAAAAAAAGTGCTTTTTTTACGAAGTATTGTTAATCTATCACCTGCCGAGGGATTTGTCAACCGTTCATTCGGAGGTTTTTCGCAAAAAAGACAGGAAAATCCGCTGGAAACGTGATGATTTCTCCATGTTTTTTGAAAATAAAGGATATGTTCTGACCGGGAAATGGCTCTGATATGTTCGCATGTTTTCCGCTTCTGCGTTCTCAGAGATCGCACCGGGAGGCGGGGCGCCTTCACAGTTCGATGGGAACGGGATCGGCGATGGTGATGGAGTCCGGGGTGATGCGGCAGTCCATGGCGAGAAGCCTCACGCCGGCGGCCGCAGCCTCCCGGAGCGCGGCTCCGAACTCTGGATGCATGGCATCGTTGGGGGAGAAGCGGCGGATCTCCTTCATCTGAATAACGAAGAGCAGAAAGGCTTCGTATCCGGCCGCTTTGCAGCGGACCAGTTCCTTCAGGTGCTTCACGCCCCGCAGGGTGGGGGCGTCGGGAAAGAGGGCGATGCCATTCTGCTCCAGGGTGACGCCTTTGACCTCCATGAAGCAGCGGCGGGGACCATCCTCGACATAGAGGTCGAAGCGGGAGTCGCCGAAGGTGACCTCTCTGCGGATGTGCGCACCGGGAGAAAAGAGGCCGCTGCAGGGGAGCCATTCCGCCGCAGCGGCGTTGGGAACTTGAGAATCCATGTTGATGGCGAGGGGTACTTTGCCGTCCCGGATCTTCTCCACTGCCACAAGATCGCAGCGGGTGCGGCGAAGCGGATTGGTTCCGGGCTCCAGATAGACGGTGGTTCCGGGGCGCAGAAGTTCTTTGCAGCGCCCGGTGTTTTTGACGTGGACGGTCTCCGCTTTTCCGTTGATTTCCACTTTGGCGATGAAGCGGTTCTGGCGTTCCAGAAAGATGCCTTTGACGATATTCCGGTATTGCATGAGGGATCCTGTTTGAACGGCGGTGCGGCATGGTACCGTCTGCGCATACATTACTGCAGAAACGGGGATTTTTCAATGGGAAGTGTTGAAAAAACGTCCGGGGAACGCGATCATTTGCCATCCCGGTCCGTCCGGAGATGCGGCTCCCGGGGGCGGGATGATAAAAAAGTCGAAGAATTTTCAGGAAATGATCAGACCCGGACGCATAATGTCCAGGTATGGGTGCTATTTTAACTTTTGCGGGGGGGACATAGGGCAAGGGCACCTCTGAAAATTCAAACGGATGGATTGTGAGCCTGTGAGGAAAAAGGCGCAATGTGCAAATTTGAAGCGGCTACTCGGAGTGGTAACTGCCGAAAAGTCGCGCGTTGCGGACTTTTCTCAAAGGCGGCAAGCCGCCGGAATGAACTTTTAGAAGTGCCCATAACGTTACGGCAGGATTTTAGGGTCCGTCATCGCGGCCTCCTTTCAACCCGGGAGCGTTGCGGACGTCCACCGCGGGGGCGGACCTTTGGGTTTGAGAGGGACCGCATTGCGGAGGGAGAGACCTTCCATGACAACTCCGGAGCAAAAGAGTGCCGGAGAGGACCGCGTTGCGAAAGTCGGGGGAGGGGAAGAACGGCTCCTTCTTACGGATGAAGTTTCGCGCGGCAGAGGGAGGCGCGGCGGACGTCTCGTTCGGCCTCGGAGAGTTCGGCGCCGGTCAACTTCTGCAGATGTGCCGGATTGATGGCGAGAAAGAGTTCGTTGACCCGGAGGATCTCCAATTTGCCGAAAAGGTTCAGATCGACCCCCAGCCGGAGTTTGGAGAGACTGCTCAACGCCTCTGCGCTGGAGAGTTTGTAGCTGTGGAGCAGCGCCCCGTAGGCGCGCCCTACCTGATCCAGAAGGGTGTAACGGTCCTGTGCCAGCAGCCGTTGACGGGCATTTTTTTCCTGCCGGATCAGTTGTTCGATGACCATCTTCAGATGGGCGAGGATCTGCGCCTCGCTCTCCCCCAGCGTGGACTGGTTGGAGATCTGAAAGAGGTCTCCCCGGTGGTCGGAACCTTCGCCGAAGATCCCCCGGACTGCGAGGTTCAGTTTCAGCACGCCTTGCATGGTGGGGCCGATGGCGTCCGCCATCACCAGACCGGGCAGGTGGAGCATCACCGAGGCCCGCATTCCCGTCCCGAGGTTGGTGGGACAGCTGGTGAGGTATCCGAGGCGGTCGTCGTAGGCGTATTCCAGATGTGCGCTCAATTCGTCGTCGAGGGTGTTGATCTCCTCCCACACCTCGTCGAGGCGGAACCCCGGCCGGATGGTCTGCAGCCGGAGCTGATCCTCCTCGTTGATCATGATGGAACTGGATTCATCTCCCCGGACCAGCAACCGCGTGCCGAATGGGCGTTCCAGAAAATCCCGGCTGGCCAGTCTGCGTTCCAGAAGGATCTCCCGGTCCAGCGGAGCCATTTCGGCGGGATCAAAACGGTAGCAATCGGGGCATCCCAGCGCGTTGGACTCCGCCGCCGCCCGGGTGACCCGGTCGCAGACGGCCTTCGCAGACTCCTCGTCCGCCGCGGAGGGGAAGGGGAATCCCGCGAGGTTCCGGGCCAGCCGGATGCGGGTGGAGATGGCGATATCCTCCTCCGGCGGTGCATCGCAGAGGAAACTCACCGGGTTTTTCAACAAAGTTTCAATGGGGTCGCTCATGGGAAACGCCTTTGGGTTCCGGGATTACTTTTCATCCAGCCGGGCCTGGATCTCCTTGATCCGGTCGCGGCAGACGGCCGCCTGTTCGTAGTCCTCTTTGCGGACGCAGTTCTGCAGTTCCCGGCGGAGCCGTTGCAGTTCTGCGTGCAGGGCGCCCTCCGCATGGCCGGGGTGGGATGCGGGGTGCTTGCCGAGATGCGTTTTTCCCCGCTGAAAGTGATCCACGGCGTTATTGATCATGTCGGCGAAGGTGCGGTAACATTCGGGACAGCCCAGTTTTCCGTTGGCCTCCCGGATCTTCTCCGGAGTCCAGCCGCAGACGGGGCAGACGGGACCTTCCGGTATGGTACTTTTCGCCGCCGATTCAGGATCGGATGCCCCGGATTTCTGCGCTCCGGCGTGGGCAGCGTTCTGCTGCTGGAGTTTCTGGGTGATGGCGCCGATATGGAAGAGGGCGTCGGCGAGGTTCAACCCGAAGGCTCCCAGTTCGCCCTTCTCCTCCTTGCTGGCGGCGCATTGAGCGCAGAGATTCAGACTGACGCACTTGCCGTCGTGGATCTCCTTGATGTGGATGGTCGCTTCGTTTTTTTTACAATGGTCGCATAACATGGCAGTTCGAGCCTCTCCTCAATTCTGGCATTCCACACTTACTATAATCCGAAGCCGGGATTTTTCAAGCGTTCCGCCCCGGGAAGTCCGCAAAAAACTCCGGTCACCGGACCGGCGCGTCTGCGGAGGCTTCGGCCTCCTGCTCCGGGATGGCTTCCGATTCGGCCTTCACCGCCAGATAGTAGTTGGCCATGAAACTCCCGCACCAGGGCAGCAGCCAGAAGAGCGCGATGCCGAGGGTGAACACCGTCGCAACGGAGATCAGAAGCGCGATCAGGATGGTATATCCGAAGAGCTGCATTTTGTGGCCTTTCATCATGCGGCAGCTCCTGGCCATGGCCTCTCTGGCGGAGAGTTCCGGTTCGTCGAGGGCGACGTAGTAGGTGAGTGCGTAGCGGTACTTTGCGATGATCCCGGGGATGACGAAGAGCAGGGCCCAGAGGAGCGCGAAGACGTTGGGGCGGATCGCGACCCAGAGATAGTGCCCGTACTTGTTGAACGGCAGAAAGATGGATTCGATCCGAGAACCGCTTCCACGCACCACCTGCAGAAAGTAGATGGTCACTCCGATCTCCAGCGGCAGCAGCAGAATGGTGCCGATGGAAAAACTGAAACAGCTGGCCGCGCTCTGCAGCGCGCCGACGATGAAGATGACGGCGATGCTTTTCCAGAAATTTCCTTTCAGCGCCGTCCAGGAGGTGCGCCAAAGATTGCCGAACGAGATCGCGGTCGTGTTCATGTTCATGATCTGCCTCCTTGTCGATTTGTGTCTCCGGGTTTGAATATAGCCTGATTTTCCGGGATTGCAAGCACATTCCGGGGAAATATCGCAAAGAAAAGGATGGACTTCCCGGTTGACAAATCGCGGAGAATCCGCTACATTATGAACGTGCAGAGAAAACCGGATCAATACGAAAGCAGAAAGGACGGATCGATCATGGCAGTACTTCTCACCGGCGGAATGGGATTCATCGGTTCACACACGGCGGTGGAACTGATCAAGACGAAAAAAGAGGTGGTCATCGTCGACGACCTCTCCAACAGCAAGGCGGAGATTGCCGACAAGATCGAAAAGATCACCGGCAAGCGTCCGGCATTCCGGCAGTTGGACGTGGCGGACAAGCCTGCGCTGCAGACGGTGTTCCGGGAGTTCCCCGTTGAGGCGGTCATCCATTTCGCGGGATTCAAGGCCGTGGGCGAATCCGTTGCGAAACCCGTCGAATACTACCGCAACAATTTGGACACCACCCTCACTCTGCTGGAGGTCATGCGGGAGTTTCAGTGCAAAAAACTGATCTTCAGTTCTTCCGCCACGGTCTATGGCGCCAACAGCGAAGCCCCCTTCAAGGAGACCGCGCCCACCGGCAACTGCACCAATCCTTACGGCTGGACCAAGTACATGATCGAGCAGATCCTGCAGGGCGTGGCCAAGGCGGCCCCGGAGATGTCCATCGTCCTCCTGCGGTACTTCAACCCCATCGGCGCCCATGAGAGCGGATTGATCGGGGAGCGTCCCAACGGCATCCCCAACAATCTGCTGCCCTACCTTACCCAGACGGCGGTGGGGATCCGGGAGCATCTGAACGTTTACGGCGACGACTATCCCACGCCGGACGGCACCGGAGTCCGGGACTACATCCACGTGGTGGACCTCGCCAAGGGCCACGTGGCGGCGCTCGCCTATGCGGAAACCAGCAAGGGCGCGGAGGTGTTCAATCTCGGTACAGGGATCGGCTACAGTGTGCTGGACGTGATCAAGGCCTTCGAGGAGGCCAACGGCGTCAAAATCAACTACGTGATTGCGCCCCGGCGTCCGGGGGACATCGCCACCTGCTACTCCGATCCCTCCAAAGCGAAGGAACTGCTCCACTGGCGCGCGGAAAAGACTTTGGTCGACATGTGCCGCGATGCGTGGCGCTGGCAGCAGAACTGCTGACCGCTGAAAAAACGTCACGCCTGCACCCGGATTCGGATGCAGGCGTTTTTTTTGCGGTCAAATCGCCGGAGTGTGGCAGGCATCAGGCGTCGAGAGTGTCGTCGTCGAGGATCTTTCTGTAGTCCATGCACTCCAGTTCCCGCAGGACCCGGCGTCTTGCGGAAGAACGTGCCGTCTTGCGGTCGCCGGGCCGGGGATTGAGAATCATGGTGGCGTGGTTCAGGTGCCGGAGCCAGCGCATCAGTTCCTTCGTCGGCAGGAATTTGAAATGATATCCCGCCTGCTCCAGCGCAAGGAAGAGGGAGCGTCCGGCGGTGTCGCCGTCGAAGAATCCATTGGTGTATTGCCTGAGAAGTCCCGTGCGGTAGAGCGCACAGTGACTCCGGAGGTAGCGGACCTCCGCCTTTTGTTGCCGTCCGATGCAGCGCCGGAAGAATTCCTCGATGAACTTGCCGACGTATTTCAGCGGGGAGACGATCTCCATCTTCCAGCTGCCGACTCCGGCGCACTTGGGATCGTCGCCCAGTTCCTGCAGAAGGTAGTCCAGCCATCCGTCATGGATGACGAGGGTGTCGGTGTGCATGACCATGACGAGGGGGGTGGTCACCTGCGCGAGAGCTTCGTCGAGGGCGCGTGCGTGCATCTCGGGGCCGTTCTCGCCATCGGTTCTGCGCTCCAGCAGGTCGATCCACCTGACGCTCCGGAGGTATTCCACGGACCCGTCTTCTGACTGGTTGTCAATGACGATGACCCGGACGCAACTGAGGTCGGTATGGCACCGGAGCAACCGCAGACAGAGCTTGGTCATGGCCTCCGTCTTGTAATTCGGGATGAGAATGGTGAGAAGCGGCGCATCCGGCATATATGTTACGACCTCGTTGAATGAAATCCTTGACAACAAAAGAGTGTTCCTTGCTCAAGATACTCTTTCTTTCCCTTTTTTGCAAGGGGATCGCCGGAAAAACGTTGACAAATCGCAGAAAACTCACATAATTAATGAAAAGTTTGTCAGCCGGAGCCTCCGGAGAGATTTGCATTTTGTCTGTCTTCGGTGTATCTTAAGCCGTGCAAGTTGTGGATTCTGACAGGATTCCTTTGGAAACAAAACGGGAGAACTCTATGAAAAAATCGTCTTTCACTCTGGTGGAACTTCTGGTCGTCATCGGTATCATCGGTGTTCTGGCCGGCATGATCATGCCCGCCCTCGGCGGAGCCCGGGCCACCAGCGTCCGTACGGATTGCGTCAACAACCGCCATCAGTTGGGGCTCGCCGCTTTGCAGTACGCCGGCGACAACAAGCAGCACATCCCGTTCCTGCTGAAGTCATACGGCAAGGATGTCGATGAAAAAAAGGCTGCGAGCAATGCGAACTACGCCATGATTTTGAGCGGCAAAACGGGCAGAAAGAAGTTGACGGATAAGGAAATTCGTATTGGAGGAGCGATCGGCTACATGCCGGAAGACAAGATACTGTTGTGTACGGAAGCAGATATGCATTTTCTCTATACCAGTGGAGCCAATGCCGTGGGAATGCTGGATCTTTCAGAAAAAAGCGACAGTTGGTACACTGGGAAGACAAAGGATGATAAGGACGTGATCGAAGTCGTCGGCCGCTTCCGCTCCTATAAGGACAAGAAGACGGTCTCCTACAATCTCATGCGCATGAAGGATCCTGCCAATCTGATCATCTTCGCCGATACCTTCATATCGGGAGCGCCCTCTCCCAACACGTATGACCGCTTTTCTGCCGGCAGCAAAGAAGGAAAAGGTCTGATCACAATGATCCATAAGGGAACGACCGTGGTCGGCATGGCCGATGGCAGTTCCCGGATAATGGGCCCCGGCGAGCTGCGGGACTCCTCCGTGGAGATCGAGACGACCCTGCAGGAAGATTTGTCTCACACGACCACTACGAAGTAAGTTGCGTTCCTGTTTTCAGGAGCCGGTACAACAACGGGCGAACTGCGATGCAGTCCGCCCGTTGCCGTTTCCGGGAGGATGGCTTCCGGAAATGCCTTGCAAATCTTATGCGGGGAGGATCATTCCGCCTTGGGGTCCCGGGTCATGAGGGAGTTCACAGCCTGCCGGATGTCCAGGTCATCGAAAAGCACCGTGTGGATCGCGTCGATCAGCGGGGTTTCCACTCCGGCGGTGCGGGCCAGATGGAAGGCGCCTTTCGCCGTTGGAACGCCTTCTGCCACCACCATGCCCATGTTGTGAAGGATCTCGGCAAGTTTTCTGCCCCGGCCCAGTTCTTCGCCCACGTGGCGGTTGCGGCTGTGGCCGCTGGTGCAGGTGACGATCAGATCGCCGATGCCGCTCAGCCCGTTGAAGGTCTGCCGCTGTCCGCCGAGGGCTTCGCCCAGACGGGACATCTCGCAGATGCCCCGGGTCAGCAGGGCGGCCTTGGGATTGTCCCCCAGCTTCATGCCGTCGATGGCTCCTGCGGCGATGGCGATGACGTTCTTGAGCGCTCCGCCCAGTTCCACGCCGGTGACGTCGCCGGAAGTATAGACCCGGAAGCGCTCATTCATAAAGGTCTTCTGCACGGTCATGGCCGCATCGTCGTCGGTGCTGGCCGCCACCACGAGGGTGGGGACGCCGCGGCTGACCTCCTCGGCGTGGCTGGGCCCGGAGAGGGCCACGTAGCGGCACGGACCCAGTTCGGACCCGGTGATCTGGCTCACCCGGAGCCAGCTGTCTACTTCGATGCCTTTGGCCACGTTGACCACCAGTTGCTTTGCCGGATCGAAACAGGGCTTCAGTTTCCGCAGGACGCTCCGGAGGAACTGGGTGGGGGTGGCGAGGAGCAGCAGATCGCATCCGGCGGTAGCCTTGGCGATGTCGCTCTCGAAGTGCAGTTCAGGCGGAAGTTTGACTCCGGGCAGGAACCGGGAGTTCTCCCGGGATCGTTCCATTTCTGCGAGATAATCCGGGAAGGGCCCCCAGGTGGTGACCTGATGGCGGTTGGAAACGAGATTGACCGCCAGGGCGGTACCCCAGGCTCCATCACTTAGAACTGCGATTTTCATGGTGTTTGCTCTGCGTGAAACGTGTGTGTTCAGAAATTTCCATCATAATATAACCGAACTCCGGCAAAATACCAGTAAAAAAGCGTTTTTTCTCCGGATATGGGAAATAAAACGGATCGGGAATTTATGAAAAAGAGCGTTTTCTATATGAAAACAACTGAAAATAACCTTGGACGGTTGCGTTCCTCCGGGAGAGATGCTATTGTAGAGAAATAACAGATCTGATTGCAACGTAAATCAAAATTCCGGAGGATGGAGCGATGAAACTTCTGCTTCACGTCAATTATTGCGAGGGCGAGGGTAAACTGGAGGAGTTCTTTGCGCTGGCGGACCGTCTGGGTGTGGACGGCGTGGAACTGCGGATGCGCTACAAGTTCAAGGACATGACGCAGGAGCAATACCGGGCGCGGGTGGAGCAGTACAAGCAGACCCATCCGGAGAAGGAACTGGTCTTCGGCGGCATGGTTCCCTACTGCCGGGGCAACGCCGACGAGGTGAAGCTCGAGCAGGATTTCTGCATGGATGCCTGCAACTGGGCGGCGCGTTTCTGCGGCACGAAACTCCTCAACTTCTTCACCGGCGCGATCCTCAATCCCGTCGTGGAGTGGCGCCCCGGAGAGATGCACGGAAGCGCCATCGCCGGAGAGGACGATTATCAGCGGGCGGCGGCGGGACTCCGCACCATGGCGGAACATGTGGAAAAACTGGGGCTTCTGCTGGCGCTTGAAACCCACCCCGGCTATTTGCATGACAAGGCGGAATCCTGCAAAAAGATCCTTGACCTCTGCGGACATCCGGCGACGGGGATCAACTATGATCAGGGTAATTCCGCTATGCACAAGTTCGGCAGCAAGGTGAACGACTACTTCGATCAGCTGGGCGACCGAATCTGCTACGCGCACCTGAAAAATTACTGCAACGTGGTCTGCCCCAACGGCATGGGCTACGTCTACTGCAATATCAGCGACGGCATCATCGACACCCGGGATGTGATCCGGCGTCTGCGGGGGAGGCTTCGTTCCGGGATGCTGGCGGTGGAGTGTCCGCGCCCCTGCGACAAGATCTATGCGGCGGAACAGGACGTCCGTTACGTCCGCTCTCTCATGGACGCATGAAAAAGGAAGACGGCTCCGGGGGAGTTCCTTGTATTTTCCCCGTTTCTGCAGTATTGTATGAAAAATCGCAAGCGCCCATTTCTCAAGGAGTGAAAATTCCATGCAAAAGTATTTTGATCTGCTGAAAAAACTGATTCGCAACCGGGCCGTCTCCTCCGATGTAGAAGCGGTGAACCGTTCCATTGACGACATGCTGGAGTTCTTTCAGAATGCCGGCCTTCACTGCACAGTGGAGACCAAGGACGACCGCAAGATCCTCTTCGTCTGCAGTCAGCCGATCAAGCGGCCGAAACTGCTTCTGGTGAATCATTTGGACGTGGTCCCGGCGGCGGATGAACTCTACGAACCCCGGGAGGAGAACGGCTGGCTCATCGGCCGCGGCGCCCGGGACTGCCTCGGCGATGCGGTCTGCGCGGCCAAGGTGCTCTGCGATGCCCGGCCGGAGGATTCCGTGGGCGGGATTTTCAGTTCCGACGAGGAGATCGGCGGCTGGACCGCCGCCCGGATGGCGGAGCTGGGGTACTGTGCCACCGAATTGATCTGCGTCATGGATACCTGGAACGAGAACAACATCTCCGTCGCGGAGAAAGGCTCCCTCACCATGCGCGTTACCGCTTATGGCCGCAGCGGACACAGTTCCCGGCCGTGGGAATTCGACAACCCGGTGGACAAACTGGTGGACGGGTACTCCAGGCTGAAATCCGTTTGGGTCCAGCCTACGGATAAGGATCCGTGGCACGACTCCCTCGCCGCGACCATCATGAAGGCCGGCGCCGCCACCAATCAGGTCCCGGATACGGCGGAAATGATCCTCAACGTCCGCTACACGGAGAAGCGTACTGCGGAGGAGATTATGGAGCAGATCCGCTCCGTCACCGGTTTGCAGGTGGATTACGTCAAAGGCTGCCTTCCTGCCTTCACCGATGAGAACGCTCCGGTGCTTGAGAAACTGGCCCGCTCCATGGAGCGCACCTTCGGCTTTTTCCCCTCCCACACCCGGATGAACGGCGCCACCGATGCCCGGCACTTCGTCAACTGCGGAGTCCCTTTTGCCATCATCGGCGTGGAGGGGAAAGGGGTCCACGGTCCGGCGGAACGGGTCCGGCTGGATTCCATCCGGGAGTATGCGGAGGTGTTGACGGACTTCCTCCGCAGCGAAAATTGACGGACAGGGAAGCCGCATGAATGATCGTTTCTTCACTGTGACCGGGACGGGAGATTCCCTCTTTGTGACCGACTTTCCGCAGGAGTACCATTCCGCCATGCATGGCGTCGCGGAGTGGATCGGAGCCTGCGATCTGCGCCTTACCAATCTGGAGACCAACCTCGATGACTTCGGCGGCTGCGCCTCGGCCTACAGCGGCGGCACCTGGATCAACACCCGCAAGGAGTGCCTCGCGGATCTTCAGCGGTTCGGCTTTAACTTCTACGGCACCGCCAACAACCACGTGATGGACTACTCCTATCACGGCTTGCTTTCCACCATCGGGACGCTGGACGCCGCCGGACTGGCTCACGCCGGAACCGGCCGGAGCCTCGCCGAAGCCGCGGCGCCTGCGGTCATCGACTGCGGCGGTGTGAAGGCGGCTGTGTTCGCCGTTGACTGTTCCTTTGCGGACGCCTCCCGGGCGGGAAATCCCACCCGGAAGATCGGCCCCCGCCCCGGAGTCAATTACCTGCGGCACAGCACCCGCTATCTTGTGACGGCGCAGCAGATGGCGGAACTCCGCCGAATTGCCGATGAGACGCATCTGAACTTCCAGAAGAATCAGAGCATTGCCACCGGATTTCAGAAGCCGGAGCCGGAGGGGTGTTTCCTGTTCGGAGCGGAACTTTTCACCACCGACGGGAAACTGGCCGGTTCCTTCTGCAACGGCGGCGACAAGAAGCGCCTTCTGCAGGCGATCACGGATGCGAAAGAGCAGTACGACTACGTGTTCATTCTGACTCACTGTCACGGCAGCGACGAGGTCTGTCAGGAAAATCCGCCCCAGTATCTCACGGAGTTCGCCCGCGCCTGCATTGACGCGGGGTGTTCGGCGGTGTTTGGCGGCGGATGCCACTCTCTGCGAGGTATCGAACTCTACAAGGGGTTCCCCATCTTCTATTCTCTCGGGGACTTCATCTATCAGGGCGGCGAGGTGGAGCATCTGCCCGCCGACTTCATGGAGAAGTGGGGCGCAGACGTCAACGCCACGGCGAAGGAGGCCCTCGGCGTCCGTTCGCAGGGCGGCAAGGTGGGACTGCAGTTTCAGGAGAAGAACTATCAGAGCGTTCTGCCCCGGCTCCGGTTCGAAAAGGGCGTCATGACGGAGTTGACGATGCTTCCGCTCTCGCTGAACTATCGGCGGAAGGATCGTTTGAACGGTCTCCCGGTCGTTGCAGAGGGCGAGGAGGCGGAAAAGGTCCTGCAGGTGGTCCGCAGCGTCAGCGCCGCCTTCGGTTCCAAGTGGAAACTCGCGGACGGACTGATCCTCCCCGCATAGTTTTCTTCTTACTCCCGGATCGGCGCCGCGAGGCTTGCCGCGTAGTCGCTCAGGGAATTATCCCGGGCGCCCATGATGACGATCACGTCGCCGGAGGTTCCCTCTTTGAGCAGTTCCGCCTTCAGAGAATCCCGGTCCGCTGCCAGCGCGAAGCGCTCCGGAGCGCGGGAGCGGGAACGCCAGTCCGCCATGACTTCCGCGGCGGAGGGCTTGAAACTGGAGGTGCCGCCAGCATAGTAGGGCTCCAGAAGAAAGAAGCGGTCCTGCGGTTTCAGTTCCTTTTCGAGGTAGAGGAAGAGCTGGTCCCGCATGAATCCGAAGGGGCCGTAGCCGTGGGGCTGGAACACCGCCAGCACCCGCCCCGGCACCGTTTCCCGCATCCCCTGAATGCAGGAGAGGATCTTTTCTGGATTGTGGGCGTAGTCGTCATAGACCGCCGCGCCCTGCGCCGTCATCCCTGCGAAATCGGTGCGCCGCCAGACTCCGTCGAAACGTTCCAGCGCCTGCCGCGCGGCCTCCCTTTCAAATCCCAGCATCTCCAGCAGGGCGAAGATGGCGAGGGCGTTCCATGCGGTGTGCCGTCCGGATTGGGGGAGCGTCAGGCGAACGCCGCCCGTGAATACAGCCTCCGGAACTCTGCGTTCGATGCGGAAGTCCTCTTGATGCAGACCGCAGATCTCCAGAAAATTGGAGGCGCCCCGGGCGTCCTCTGCGGCCCGGTCTCCGGAGGGGGCGATCTTCGCCTTGGTGCCGCGGTCGTAGAGGGTCTCCACCCGGGTGACGACCTGATACTCCTCCAAGGCATATCTGCGGCCCGGCCCCGGGATCGCGTCGAAGACGGCCACGGGAAGTTCCTTCGGCAGAAATGCTTGGACGGCTTCAAAGACCTGCCGCTCCAGTACGGCGCCTTTGCGGACGGACTGCAGAAAGGTCCCGAAAACCCGGGCCAGTTCCTCCCGGTCGTAGTGGTCGGTCCCCATGTTGAGGATCAGCGCGTAATCTGCGCCGTAGTTCAGCAGGCTCTTGTCGCTTTCGTCGGCTTCGAAGACCAGATACTTCCCCCGGCCGGGACGGTAGTTTCCGGCAAAGGTTCCGGAGATGAAACGTTTGATCAGAGCGCCGTTGAGGCAGGCGGGATCCGTGCCGAGGTTGTCCAGCGCTTCCGCGAGGTAGGCGGTGACGCTGCTCTTGCCGCAGCTGCCGGTGACTGCGATGGAGAGTTGGGAGGTACCGTTCAGAAGCTCCGCCAGCAACTGGGATCGGTGCATCCGGGGGATGCCGATTCCGGCGGCGAAGTCTGGATTGTTTTCCTCAATGGCGGTGGAATAGACGAGAACTTCCGGTTTGCCGTCCCTGACGTAGGAACCGTCCTGCGGATAGATCCGGATGCCCTGCCGTCGGAGGGCTCCGATGATCCGCTGGTTTTCCGGGCGGTCCGCGCCCCGGTCGCTGCCGGTGACGGCCATGCCCCGGTCCTGACACATGGCGGCCAGACCGCTCATGCCGATGCCGCCGACTCCTACAAAATGGATTTTCGTGAATCCCATGTTTTCGCCTCGATGTACGTTGTTTCAGAGAGTTCCGCTTCAACATACCCCGCTCCGGGGCGGAAGTCAAGAGAAAAAGTTGAAATTCCCGCCGAATGGTGGTATTTTATCCCGGGAACGATGAAATAAACTCTGAAATCAAAGGATCTGCATATGTCGCAAGCCGTTTTTCTCACCCGCTGCGAGGACCGGAAAGGTCTGCTGGCGGGGATATCCAGTTTCTTCTACAACCTCGGTCTGGACATTCTGGAGTGCCGCCAGTACTCCGATCAGTTGGAGCACCGCTATTTCATGCGGATCACCGTGGAGATCGGGGACCTGACCAAGAAGTACATGCGGGACACCTTCGATGCGTTCGCGGCGCCCCTGCATCTGGACTACACCATCCATTTCGCCGACGAGGAACAGAGGCTGGCGGTGATGGTCTCCAAGACCACCCACTGCCTCTACGACCTCATGGCCCACTCCGAGAGCAACACCCTCGGCGGGAAAATCTGCCTTGTCATCGGCAACCATCCCGAGTTGGAGGCAGCGGCGGACCGCTTCCGCATCCCCTTCTACTGCTGTCCCGTCACCAAGGGGCATGAAGCGGATCAGGAGAAGCAGGTCATGGAGATCATTGACCGCCACCACGTCGATCTGGTGGTGCTGGCCCGGTACATGCGGATCCTCTCCGACAACTTCATCAACCACTATCAGGGCCGGATCATCAATATCCACCACGCGTTTCTGCCGGCCTTTCAGGGAGGGAATCCTTACGAGCGCGCCTGGGAACGGGGCGTGAAAATGATCGGAGCCACCGCCCACTACGCCACGCCCGAACTGGACGAAGGACCCATCATCGAGCAGGACGTGGAGCGCATCACTCACGAAAGCGATCCCATCGACCTGAAGCGCAGAGGGCAGGACATCGAACGGCGGGTCCTGACCCGGGCGGTCCGGGCCCATCTGGAGCACCGGATCCTGATCTCCGGCCGCCGGACCATCGTCTTCGCAAAATGAACCACTCCCTGACGCCGGCTGCACGCACGGATAACGGCGGACCGGAGCCTTTCGGCGTCCGGCTGACCGGCGTTCTGCTGGTGCTCGGGACCTTTCTTCTGCCGCTGAAGTTCGGATCGCTTGCGGTGATGCCGGATGCCTCTGGCTTCCTCGACGTTTCGTGGGCGGCATGGTCCATCATCAGCTGGCCCGCCCACACCTTCGGGATCTTTTCCGGACTCCTTCTGCTGGCCGCCCTCTTCGGATGCGGTCTGCCGCACCGGAGAGGCTGGGGAACCGTATCCGCTTTGCTCTGGACGGCCGGGCTTCCGCTGGCCGCTCTGCTGGGTGGCCGGGGAACGCCGGACTTCGTCTTCGGAGCCGTTTCCCACTTCTTCGCCGTTGGAGCCTTTGCCGGCGGTGCGGCGCTTCTGTTTTCCCGGGCACCCCGGTGGTGGAGACCTGCCGTGATCGCCTTGGCGGCAGGCGTTCTGCTCACCTGCCTCTGCGGAACCTATCAATACTTCATCGGCATGGCGGCTACCCGGGCGTACGTGGCGCAACAGCAGGCGGAAGGGGTCCGCATCAATCCGGTCATTCTCGCGCGTCTGGCAGACAACCGGGTCTATGGACCCATGGTCTCCTGCAACGCTCTCGCCGGGTTCCTGCTTCTGGGGGCGCCTGTTGCCGTCTTGTGTGCGGTCCGCGCCGGGGATCACTTCGAGCCGAAGCGGCTCTCCCGGATCGTCCTGGGGACCGGCGTTTTTCTGCTGACCATTGGGGTTCTTGCCCTGACCCGGAGCCGGGGTGCCTTCGTCTGCGCGGCGGTGGCCGGGACGGGATGGCTCCTCGACCGCAAACTCTCCCTGGCGGTCCGCTGGTGGATCGCCGGAATGCTTCTTCTGCTCCTGGGGGCAGGGGCCTTTTACGTCCATCAAAGCGAGCGGGGATTCCTCTCCACCGGAGAACGGGCGGATTATCTCCGTACTTCGCTGTACATGGTGCGGCATCATCCGCTGGGGGCGGGATGGGGCGCGTTCTACCACACTCACCAGCGCATCAAGCGCTCCGGCTCCGATGAATCCGCCCGGGACCCTCACGATCTCATCGCTTCCTTTTCCGCCCAGTGCGGTATCCCCGGCGGACTCCTTGCCGCGGCGGCACTGCTGGTCCCGCTTGCCGGAATGTGGAAGCTCCGGAGGCGGGGGCGGTGGTACAAGGCCGGATTCTGGAGTTGTACCGCGTTAACGCTTCATCTGCTCATGGACATCGGAATCCACATCCCGGCGACGCTTGCGGCGCTGATCCTCGTGGAACTTGCAGTTCTGCTCCCCAATGACCAGGAGGCTCCGCATCCGGCGTCCGGCACCTGGCGGAACGTTCGGATGGCGGCACTGCTTCTCATTGGCATCGCCGCCGCCGGCGCCAATGGATGGTGGCTGGCGGGAGAGTACGCATTCGGGAACCTTTCCGCTCTCGTTCAGCCGCAGGATGGCGAAATGATCCGGTACAGCCGGAACCATCCGGAAGCGGTCCTTGCGGCCTATGGGGAGTGTCTCCGGTTCCGTCCGTGGAGCGCCTATCCGCCGTGGCTGGCGGGGGACTACTTCTGGGAGGCGGGGGAACTTTCCGCCGCCCGCGGTTTCTATGATGCGGCGCTTGCCCGGGATCCCGATCAGGCGGCGCTCCATTGGCGGCTCGCGCTTCTGGCGGCGAAGGAAGGGGACACCGGGTCCGCGCAGTTCCACCGGAGGAAGGCTCACACGCTCTTTCCGGCGCATCCTCTTTACCGGATCAAACCGTAAAAAATACGCGATCGGGGTTGCAAAGCGGTTTTTCCCGGTATATATTCTACGGCGGCAGAGGTATTTTCAGGGGAAACCATGCAGATCATCGTCAGCGAAGCCGAAATCGAACGCGCCGTCTCCCGCCTCGGAGAAGAGATCAATGGGTTTTATGCGGGGAAACCGCTCACCGTGGTTGTCCTGCTGATGGGGGCGGTCTATTTTGCGGCGGATCTGACGCGGAAACTCCGCCTGCCGCTGCGGTTGGATACGCTCGCGGTCTCCAGTTATCAGCGGGACACCCGCGTCATGGAGGTCCGGTTCCGTTCCGCGCTGAAGGAGCCGGTGAACGGCCGTCACGTCCTGCTGGTGGACGAGGTCCTCGACAGCGGCAAGACTCTTTTGGCCGTTTCCCGGCACATGTCGGAGCAGGGTGCCTTGAGTGTCCGCACCGCGGTGATGGTGGAGAAGACGATCCCCCGTCCGGAAGGAGTCGTCCATGCGGATTGGGCGGGGGTGTTTTTGTCGGAGGATTATCTTGTCGGCTACGGGCTGGACTCCTGCGAAAAATACCGTAATCTGCCCTGCATTGCCCGATTGGAGCAGGGAGACGATGCCTCGCCGGAACGCGTCTGGAAATAAAAACTTTTCCGGGTCTTCCGGCTCGGAAGAAGGTGTGATTCAATAGAGGTGAAACGATGAAAGAACGAGTTTTCACGGTAAAAAACAAGGCCGGGATCCATTGCCGTCCGGCCAGCGTGATCCTGAACACCATCAATCAGGAGTTTCCGCTCCACCGTTTCGAGGTGGAGACCAGTGACGGCGACACCGAACTGAACAGCATCCTCTCCCTGATCTCCCTGGGACTGACCTGCGGAGCGGAAGGGGTTCTGCGGGTGGAGGGCCCGGAGGAGGAGAAGGCGGTCAAACGGATCGGCGATCTCTTCGAGTTCGAGTTTGACTTTCCGCCCCGGTAGGGGGCGTTTTCGTCCGGAATACGACCATGGACGAACGGGCACAGGCAGGGAAGTTCCGCACCGTTTCCCGGCTTCTGCAGGAGAATTTCTGGTGGTGGTTCCCGCTTCTTTTGGGGATCTTTGCACGCGCGGAATATCTGCGGGAGTTTTCCTCCTCGCCTCTTTTTTCCTTTGCGCTTGGCCCTGACGTCGCAGAATACGATCAGCGGGCGAGAGAGATCCTCGGCGGAGTTCTTTTCCCCTTGAGGCCGGAGGAACATGCGCCGCTGTACAGTTTCTTTCTCGCCGGAGTCTATCGGTTTTTTCCCTGGGCACCGGTCCCGGCGGCACGGGCGGTCACGCTTTTGCTGAGTCTCCCCGCATCATTCGTGCTCGCGCTGGAACTGTATCGGAACGGCTGGAAGCGTTCGCTCTGCGGCTGGTTTCTCGCGGGAATGGTGCTTCTGCCCAACCTCATTTACTTTCAGGCGGAACTGGTCCCGGCGAGTTTGCTGTTCCCCGAGATGACGCTGGCGCTGGCGTTTCTGCTTCGTGCCTGCCGGACGGGCGGATGCGTGCCCGCCTTTGCGAGTGGGCTTTTTTGCGGGCTTGGAGTGCTGACCCATGGACTTGCGTTTTGCTTTCTTGCGGCGGTTTCCACCGCCGCATGTTGCCGGAAAAAGTGGAAACATCTTGTCTGCGTGCTGTGCGGCGCGTTGCTGTTGCTTCTGCCGGTCATTGCGGCCAAGAGCGTTCGCTATGTGCAGTTGACGGGGGTGCAGTCCAATGCCGCCTTCCTCGTTTGGCTCGGGAACAATCCGCAGGCCAAGGGGTATTGCAACCTCGCTCCCGGGCAGAAGTTGAGGCAGGTCCGCCGGGAGACCGCACAGGAGGCGAAGGCGCGTCAGGTCTCTCCCCCGCGCGTATGGCTGGAGAAAGCGGGCGCGTTTTGGAAGGAGCATCCGTGGAAGGGATTGGTCCTGCTGGCCCGCAAGGCGGTGTATTTCTTCCACCCCAACGAACTGCCATCCGGAGCCGATCCGGGGATCCTGATCTGCCAAACCGACTACGTTTTTTGGGGGAGAAGCGTAGTCCCAGCGGTATTTCTTCTTGCGTTCATCGGGACGTGGGAAGTCGTGCGGCGGCGGAGAGAATATCTGCCAGCGCTTTTGCTTGTCGGTGCTTTCTGGATCGGGACGCTCCTCACCTTTTCCTGCGGAAACTTCCGGATGGGGGCGTGGCCGGGGATCCTTGTGCTTGCGGCGCTGGGGATGGATGCCATGAATTGGAAACGCTGGTGGAGCCTTCCTGCTTTGGCTGTTCTGCTTTCGCTTCCCTTCAGTTTTCCCTTCATGGCCGCGGGGAAGATCGAGGCGGCCGCACTCTGGGGGGAGGCGGCATTCCGTCGGGGGAATTTTGACCTTGCCGAAGATCTGCTGGCTTACTCTGCCCGGAAGTTGAACGATCCTCCCCGGACTTCCTGTCTGCTTGGCCGGATCGCGGAGGAGCGCGGCGATCTGCTGACGGCGGAGAAATGGTACCGAGACGCGGCGGAAGCGGAGCCGCTGCATCCCGAGGCGTGGATGCGTTTGGGGATGCTCTACGGAGAAAAGACCCGCTATCACGAGGCGGAGGCGTGTTTTGAGCGCGCGATGATGCTGGGGAACGATCCTTCGCAGGCGGCCTGCAACTACGGACTGCTTCAGATCCGGCGGGAAAAATACGAAGATGCGAAGCGTCTGGAGTCCACCGCGGTCTATTACGCTCCTGCGGACCCGAAGAACTGGAACGCCCTCGGAATCGCGGAGTTCTGCCTCGGAAACCACGAGAAGGCGTCACTCGCCTTCCGGCGGGCGCAGGCGCTGGAACCTGCCAATCCCGGTTACGCGGCGAACGCGGAGGCGGCACGCCGTTTCTGCAAAGAACGGGAGTGACGCAGACCAATTTCCCCCGGTTCCTTTACTACTACGCCGGACCGGGGGCCTGTCTGGATTTCGGCGGCAGGAAAGTCCGCCCCACTGGACGGGAGATCGTGCTGATCCCCCCTCATACCCCTTGCCGCAGTACCTGCGAAGCGCCCTTCGACCATCTCTACGTCCACTTCCATGCCGGTCTCCCATACTCGCAGGTGAAACCGGAAGTGATACTCTTCGATCGAAGTCTCTGCGGAGTTCTGCCTCTCCTGATGGGACAGGAGACCTTCTCGGATGCGACGGTGTACGCCCTTGTCTTTTCAGCGCTTGCCGCCATTCCGGCAAGTCACTTCTTCGCCGCCGGCGAACAGGCGGATGACCGGATACAGCGCGCCATGCACCTGATGAATCAAGGTCTGAAACGGGAGGAGATCTGCTGGAAGATCGGCATGTCCGCCGCAATTTTCCAGTGCAGGTTCAAGGAGGAGACCGGCGTCACGCCCCACCGGTTCGCGTTGGCGCTCGCCATGGAAAAGGCCCGGACCATGCTCTCCTGCGGTTCTGCAGGGATCGGGGAGATCGCGGAAGCCTGCGGTTTCGCGGACCGCTACGTTTTCTCCGAAGCGTTCAAGAAGGCGACCGGCGTGTCTCCGGGAGCGTACCGCTCCTGCAAATGACGACCCGGCTGCGGAAACAACGCCGTGCAATTTTTCTCTGCGTACGGCGGTCCTGCGATGCTTTTTTCGCAGGTTTGACGGGGCGTTGATGATCTTTCTGCAGAAATCACGGTCACGATTTGAAAAAGGGCGCTTCAGAAAGTACATTACAGCAGAGACTGATCTCACGTGGAGATTTTCAGACAAGAGCGTTCGGGATTTCCGTCAAAGCGGCATGGATGGAGGTCCCCGGGGAATACTGATCATGGTAAAAATCTTTATTTTCGGAGATTCCACTGTTGCGTTGCGGGAAAGTACCGTGACCGCTTTTGAACCGTTCCGGAAAAATTTTTCTGCGGCGTGCCGTTCTGAATTTCGCAGGGGAAGGGGCGCGCAGATAAAATGGCGGAATTGAAAGACATTGCACTTTACGGAGCCGGCGGCTTCGGGAGGGAAGTCGCCTGCATGATCCGGCGGATCAACGAGCAGAAGCCCACGTGGAATCTGATCGGTTTCTTCGACAGCAATCCCGCGCAGAAAGGGACGCAGGTCTCCCATTTCGGCCCCTGTTTCGGCGGGCTCGGCGAATTGAACGCGTGGGACCGGGAACTTGCCGTTGCCTTGACGATCGGTGATCCCCTGGAAGTGAAAAAAGTCTATGACGCCATCGCCAACGATCGTCTTTGGTTCCCGAATCTGATTCATCCTTACGGTGCATTCTCGGATGATCCGGAGTCTTTTGTGATCGGCAAGGGGAACATCATTAAGAGCGGCTGTTCCGCCACCTGTGACGTGCACATTGGTGATTTCAACGTGTTCAATGGCGACGTCGTTCTCGGGCATGACGTCGGAATCGGTTCCTTCAATTCCTTCAAAGGCGGAGTGAGGATTTCCGGTTACGTCAAGATCGGGGAATGCAATTTCTTCGGCACCGGAAGCATCGTCATCCCGCATATTGTCATCGGCCATCACGTCAAACTTGTTGCCGGCAGCACGCTTATGACCAATCCCAGGGACGGATTCCTTTATATGGGGGTCCCTGCCGTAAAAACAGAATTTTAATAATTTTGGGAAACGGACTTGCAACTCTCTCGGAGCATTGTATATTACAGCAAAAACGTACTGCCGGACATCTTTTGGTACCAAAACTGGAAAACGGATCATGAAAACATTGGATGAATTTGTTGTTCTTTTCGCAGAGCAATTCTTCAGGACGGAACCCGCGACCATTAAAGCGGATACGGTATTTCACGATCTGGAGCAGTGGTCGTCCCTGACCGCCCTTTCCGTCATCGCGATGGTCGACGATGAATTTGGCGTTACCATCAGCGGAAACGATCTTCATAACGCGGTCACTGTCGAGGATGTATATAAGTGCATCATCACCAAGTTGTAGATCATGGCATATTTAAGTATCAAAAACGTCAGGATCGCCGGCATCTCCGCCGGAGTCCCGAAAAATGCCGTTGATAATCTTGCGAATGAGGATTATCCGGACATCAAGTATTCAGCTGAAGAATTCATTCAGACGACCGGTGTCAGGGAACTTCGCTACAGCGACAGACTCACCACCTCCGACTTGTGTTATGAGGCGGCGGAAAAGTTGATTGCAGACCTCGGCTGGGCGAAAGAAGAGATCGATGCGCTTCTCTTTGTATCGCAGACTCCTGATTATATCTTGCCTGCCACCGCGTGCATTTTGCAGTACCGGCTTGGATTGAGCGAGGAGTGCTATGCGGAAGACGTTTCTCTCGGGTGTTCCGGCTGGGTCTATGGTTTAAGCAATGCGGCTTCTCTCCTGTCTTCCGGCTCGATCCGAAAGGCTCTGCTTCTGACCGGTGATGCAAAAGGTGTCGTGCCTGATAAATCCCCGCTTTTCGGACACGCGGGAACGGTGACCGCTCTGGAGTATTCCGAAGGGGCGGAAGGGTTCCGATTTCATTTCGGCACGGACGGCCGCGGTTATGATTCGCTGATTGTCCCGGATGGCGGTTGCCGTAACGGTATCAGCCAGAACTCCTTTGCACAGCAGGAGATCGACGGCAT
Source organism: Lentisphaeria bacterium UBA1784 (assembly GCA_002315455.1). Taxonomy (GTDB): domain Bacteria; phylum Verrucomicrobiota; class Lentisphaeria; order Victivallales; family Victivallaceae; genus UBA1784. The sequence goes on along the minus strand of DCGG01000175.1, from coordinate 9,353 downwards.
GAAATATACCCGTATTCAGGGGTATATGAAGGGGATGGATATTTTCGCATTCGGCATTACGACGGCGCCGAAGTCCGTCAGACTGCTCGGCGAACATTTCGGTTTTGACTACCTTGATTACGACTGGTTTGTGTTTCATCAGGCCAATAAGATGCTGAACAACGTGATCGCCAAAAAACTGAAACTTGCGCCGGAAAAAGTGCCTTCCAGCATCCAATCGTTCGGAAACACCTCATCGGCGTCCATTCCGCTCACGATCGTCACACAGCTCAAAGGCGCCGCAGATAGAAAAAACAAATTCATCTGTTGCGGTTTCGGCGTGGGGCTTTCCTGGGGAACCGTTGCGTTTGAGACGGAGCATTTGGTCATTTCCGATCTTGTTGAAGTGGAAGATAAGGAGATTTCCCCATGGGTGTGATCGAAAATCCATTCTTTCTGACGCAGAAGACCATCCTGATCACCGGCGCATCTTCCGGAATCGGGAGAGCCGTCGCCGTCGAATGCTCCAAACTGGGCGCCCGTTGCATCATCACCGGACGCAATGAAAAACGTCTGCAGGAAACGTTGGACGCTCTTGCTGGCGAGGGGCATCTTTCGATCATTGCCGACCTCGCTGAGCCGGAAGGAATCGACAAATTGGCGGATAAAACTCCGGAAGTCGATGGAATTGTCTGCAATGCGGGGGTAGTGGTGACGAAACCGGTCGCATTCTACAAACCGGAAGACCTGTCTTATGTCTTTGGGATAAACACTTTTTCTCCGATGCTGATCATCAAGGCGTTTCTGAAACGGAAAAAAATCAAATCCGGCGGTTCGATCGTCTTCACCTCATCCGCAGCTGCGGACAGCGCGGTAGCCGGCAACGGCATTTACGGCGCATCAAAAGCCGCTCTTACGAATTTTATGCGCTATTGCGCACTGGAACTTGGCCCGCGAAACATCAGGGTCAATGCCGTCCAACCGGGAATGGTGGAAACGGATTTGATTCATGGGGGTGCTGTATCGGAAGCGGATCTGGCAAAAGACAAAACGTTATATCCTCTTGGCAGATATGGAAAACCTGAGGAGATCGCATACGGAATCATTTATCTCATATCCGATGCCTCCGCCTGGACGACCGGTACCTCTCTGGTGATTGATGGAGGATATTCCGTTTGGTGATCTTTGACTTCGGGCCTTTTGCAGACAGGACTGCCTGCATCCATTCTTCGGGGCGGTCGATCACCTACGGTGAACTGGACGGACTCGCCGGGAGGATCGGAAATCATGCCGATCCGCACCGGCTGGTGTTCTCGCTTTGCGGCAATTCCGTCGGAGCAATCGCCGGTTACGTCGCGTTTCTGCGGAACGGGGATGCAACGCTGTTGCTGGACGCCCGCATGACGCAGAAGTCGTTCGACAGTATCGCGGAGGTGTATCGTCCCCGATACGTCTGGGCTCCCGCGAACTGCCGGCTGGTCAGCGGAGCAGACCGGATCTTCGAGGCGGAGAGTTACGTTCTTTGGGACACTCGCGAAAACGGGACCGCCGTCGCGGACGATTTGGCGCTTCTGCTGGCGACGTCGGGCAGTACGGGTTCGCCCAAGCTGGTGCGGTTGAGCAAAGAAAACCTGCGCGCCAACGCCGCCGCCATCATCGAGTATCTCCACCTCACGGACCGGGAGCGCCCCGTTCTGGGACTGCCGATGAACTACGCCTTCGGGCTCTCGATCATCAACTCGCATCTGTTGACCGGAGCCACGCTGTTGCTGACGGAAGACGCCTTTGTCCAGCGTGAATTCTGGGACTTCGCCAAAAGGAACGGTTTTACCTCGTATTCCGGGGTGCCGTACGCATTCGAGACGATCCGGAAACTTGGGATATGGAAGCAGGAGATGCCGACCCTGCGCACTTTGACGCAGGCGGGCGGCGCGCTGAACCGGGAACACGTCCTGTTTTTTGATGAAACGTTTCGTCCCCGGGGCGTGAAGTTCTACGTGATGTACGGGCAGTCGGAGGCCACGGCGAGGATCGCTTACCTTGATCCGGAGTACATTCCAACCAAGGCGGGCAGCATCGGAGAGGCGATTCCCGGAGGCCGGCTTTCGCTCATGGATGAAAATGGGAAGCCGATCACGGCATCCAACACCGTGGGGGAACTCGTGTATGAAGGTCCGAACGTTTGCCTCGGTTATGCAGAGCGTGCGGAAGACCTTGCGAAAGGCGATGAAAACCGAGGGGTGATTCACACGGGCGACATGGCGTACCGGGATGCCGAAGGCTTTTATTTTATTACCGGGCGCAAGTCGCGTTTCATCAAACTTTTCGGGATCAGGATCTGTCTGGATCACGCGGAACTCATGCTGCAGCCGTTCCTGACGGATTGCGCCTGCACGGGGGATGATTCTCATCTGACGGTCTTCACCACGGATGCCGGTGTCGATGAGGAGGCGGTGATCGACCTGCTTTCCTCCCGTACCATGATCCCCCGCAAGGCATTCCGGGTATGGCACGTCGACGAAATCCCCCGTTTGGAGAGCGGTAAAGTGCAGTACGGGAAACTGGAGGAGGTGGCACCATGACCCGTTCCCTCATTTCCATCATCGTTCCGATCTACAACGTGGAGCGGTACCTTCGCAAATGCGTGGACTCCATCCTTGCGTTGACATATGAAAATTATTGCGTGCTTTGAGAGAGTTGAGATGACTTTATGAAATACAAAATAACGGAAGATCCAAAGGAGATCCAACGGATCGCCCGGCAGATCATGGCGGACAACCCGGAGCGTTATCCTGCCGGAATGCAGGATGACTTCATGCGGACGTACATTGAGTTTCTGCCGGATGAAAAGCGCCTCGCCGAGATGTTTTACGAGGCGGTCTACTGTCAGCAGATGTACGGCACAAGTTTTCTCGAATACGGAATATATGGATTTGAGCATTTATCTCACGCGCAGAAGGCGGAGTACGTCACCTGGTTCAGCCGGTTCATTTACATGGCGTTTCTGAACAGGGACCGGGACCTGCATTGGCTCGACAACAAATTCGAAGCCTACACGCTCCTCAAGCCATTTTACAAACGCGAAGCGATGCTTCTCACAGGGGAGGAGGATTTCGATGCCTTCTGCGCATTCACGGCAAAACACCGTTCGGTCTTCGTCAAGCCGGTGAATCTCGAACTCGCCGAAGGGGTCCATCGTCTGACCGTCGATGAAACGACCGACCGGAAGGCGGTTTTCCGCGCCCTCCTTACGGAGGCCGCCGCCCTCTCCTGCGAGGACGTCACAAGGCCCGTCGACCACCGCCTCATTCTGGAGGAGGAGATCGTTCCGTCGCAAGCCATCGCCGCCTTCAATCCCAAAGAGATGTCCGTGCTCCGGGTGACGACCATTCTGGTCAAGGGGAAGGTCCATTTCTTCCATCCCGTTTTCCGGCTGATGCTGGGGGACGGCATTGAAAAGTCCGGCGAGATGTACAGCGTGGACGCCCTGATCGATGCCGAAACCGGGATCGTGGTAACGGATGGAATGACCGCGATTGGAACGACGGAATGCCATCCGGTATCCGGCCTTAAGATCAAAGGTTTCGTCATGCCCCAGTGGGCGGAACTCAAAAAAATGCTGGAGGAGGCCGCCCTCAAACTGCCGACGCTCCGCTATATCGGGTGGGACGTGGCGCATTCCGAAAAGGGCTGGTGCATCATCGAAGGCAACACCAACGGGGAGCTTTTCTTCCAGATGTGCGTTGGGCATGGGGTGAAGCGGGAATTCGAGGACCTGATCGGCTTCCACGTGCCTTACGGGTTCATGCTGGAAACGGTGGAGCAACTGGTGGAAAACAGAAAAAAGGCCAGATCATGAAAAAAATCATTGAAAAGATCCTGAAGGAAAACGTCAGCGGCATCGACGTCACGTCCACTGCGCTGGTCGATGACGGGTACATCAACTCCCTTGCCGTAATCCGGCTGATCGCGGAGTTTGATGACGCATTTGACGTCGAGATCGCGTTTGATTCAATCGTCAAAGAGAATTTCAACTCGGTCGCGGCCATGGAGGCGATGCTGAAGCGATACCTCTCCAAATGATGAATAAACTCGAACATGCCCGCTATCTTGGCTCGATATTCGTCTGCGTGATCGCTTCGCAGGCCACGATGGTGGTGGATGCCGCGGTGGGCGGGAATCTGCTCGGTGCCGATGCCGTGTCGGTCGTGGAACTGGTGATGCCGGTGTATGAATTGTTTTATGCGCTGACGATGCTGTTCGGCATGGGGGCGTGCACGCTGGCTTCTCTGGCGCTTGGTCGTGGCGACGCGGCGGCGGTGCGCCGGCATTTTACGGGAGCCGCCGTGTCGTCTCTTGCCGCGATGCTGCTGTTGGGGGCCGCAATCAGTGTTTTTTCCTGCCCCCTGACGGAGTTTCTGTGCGGAAATTCCGGGCTGCGGGGATTGACGCAAAGGTATCTTTTCGCGATGGTACCATATTTCATCGTTGCCGGGGAACTGGTCATCGGCATCATGTTTACGGCCATGTCCGGGCGCCCGGTGCTGGTGATGTGTTCTGCCCTGGGGCAATTCGCGGTGAATCTCTCCTGCAATCTCCTGTTGATCAAAGGCTTCGGACTGGGCATCGAGGCGCTGGCGTATTCCTCCTTGCTCTCCGCGACGGCGGGAGTAGTGATCCTGCTATCCGCCTATTGCCACAAGGATTGTCCCTTCCGGATCATGAAATGCTCCCTGGCGCGATTGCTCGGAACCATTGGCGGCAACATCCGTTACGGTTCCGGATTCATCGCAGTGACTCTTGCCTACATGATTATGGCATACGCGATGAACCGGCTCGTTCTCGCGTTTCAGGGCGAGAATGCGCTGTTTTTCTGGTCGGTGGTGATGATGATCTATCTCACGGGGGACTATGCGTTTCTGGCGGCCGGAGAGACTTCCCTCATGCTGGGCGGACGCTGTCTGGGCGCGGGTGACGAAGCGGGCGCGAAGATGGTGTATGACCGATCACTTTGTTTCGCTTTGGCGTGGATCGGAGCGATTTTGGTCGCGGTTTTTGTCTTTCCCCGCTTGATTCTGCCTTGGTTCGGCGCCGCTGACGCGGCAGGATATCACGAACTGATCCCGGTCGTGATGCTGGCGATCCCGTTTATTGTTGGGACCAGTACCACGAGTCTCTGTCTGGTGCGTTTGGTGCCAAAAGGAAAAATTGGGCTGTACAGCATGCTGTCTGTCGTGCTTTTTCTTGCGGTTCCGGGGCTGTTTGGGCTTTTTTATCTGCTGCGGCCGGGCGGTGAAAAGTATGCCTTCCTTGCGTTGCTACCCGTGCAAATGTTGATCATCCTGCGCGCCCGGAAGAAACTTTCATGACAGGTCTTTGATCCGTTTTTTCAGTTCGGTCGAGGAGATGTCCTGCGTGTAATGCATCCGCACGACGTTCTTGCCGTTGCCCAAGCACCATTGGATGGCCCGCTGAAATCCGTCGTGGATCTGGTCCTCGCCTACGGCGAAGACGTCGAAATCCATTCGCTGAATGTCCTTATCCACGTCGGAATAGGTCACGACGCGGTCCACCGGGCGCAGGGATTCGATCAGGCGCACGCGCTGGGCCGTGGAATAAAACACATTTGCCTCCGGCTTGTATTTCCGGATTGCCTCGTCCTTCTGCACGGCAACGATCAGAAAATCTCCTTGCTCCCGGGCCTGTTCCAGAAGCGCCAGATGTCCAATGTGAAAATAGTCGAAAACGCCGAACGTCAGCACACGTTTCATTTCTGCTCCTTTGGGGAGGCATCATCCCAATAGCAAATGCAGGAATGACGGCTTTTCTGAAGTTCCGCCGGCGGCGGGGACGTATAATCGCCGTAGCACAGGCGGAGGAGTTTATCATACTCTGCCGGAGCATCGTAGTGTTCTCCCTCGAATTCCAGTTTCACGGATGGTTCAAAATCCGAAACCGGAAAGATCGGGGTCCCGGCATACCAGAAGTATTTGTACAGCAGGCCATAATAACTGCCTGAAAGATTCCGTTCCAATTTTTTCATTTCCTTTTTGAGCAGGGCCTCCAGCCTGGATTTGGGCGGGCGGACGAGCCGCCAAAGCCGGAACAGGAGTTTTTTGTACCATGCTCGGGTCTTGCCGCCGGCGGGCACAAAGTGCGCGATCAGGAAATTCAGCAGCCACACGCGGTACACCGCCCATCGGCGCAGCAGAGCGTTTTCCGGCAGGAGGTCCATGGGAAAGACGTCAATCCAGACGCCGATAGCAAGAGAGCGTTCCGTTTCCTGCACGACGGTATTCCGGTCGATGATCTTTGCGCTGTTCAAATAGAAATCCGGGGTATTCTGCCGGGAAACGACCTCTCTGCGGTGTTGGTCCGCATCATTGAAGTGCGCGATGAGGTGGTTGTAGTCCGGCCGCGGCATGAAGACGTCAACGTCATCATCCCAAGGGATGAAACCTTTGTGCCGCACTGCGCCCAGCAGAGTCCCGAAGGCGAGATAATATCTCAAATGGTTTTTGTCGCAGAAGTCGCGGAAGATCCGCAGCGTCTCGATTTCAGAACGTTTGATGTCCTGCTGCGTAAGGATTTTCATCGTCTGCCGTTTTCTATTTCCCGACCAGTTTCCTCTCGCCATCCGGGAGGATGCCGGCCCCGTGGTTCGCAACGGAGAATTTCTGCATTTTTATGATCCTTATGTCGTAAAACGTTTTTTTGCAAGGCAGGGATGGCATATCATTTCCGGGATCACATGGTGTACGGCGTGGCGGAGAAGTCGAAGACGTTTTCCTCCGCTTCCGGGAAGGAATCCAGCGAGAGATAGAGCAGCATGTTCTGGACGTCCTCGGTGGTCAGCATTTCATTGAGCCCAGCAAAAGGTGCGATCCGGGAGGAGAGTTTCAGTTCCCGGATGCGTGCCGCGATCTCCGTCTCAATCAGGTGCCGGAGCCGGGGGGCATCCTTTGCGGCGAAGGCATCCGCCGCTTCCATGGCGCGGATGAGGCTCCGGTGGATTTCTCCGGCAAGTTCGATGTTGTCCGCTTCCCGCCGGGCGGTTTTCGCCGCATCGACGGAAGGCAGCTGCTTCGCCAGTTCCCGGAATTCCTCCGCGACGTGGAGAAAACGCTCCCGGTCCCCATCTGCAAGACGGCAGTACTCCGCAAAATCGGCGACGTTGTTCCGGGTGGAGCGGTATGCCCAGGTGGAAGGGAGGACCTTGAGATATCCCGGCGTAAATGCCTGAAAAAAAGGACCTCGCCCCCGATCCCGTCCGACGGCGAAACTGAACCTCTGCGCCCACGCGATCCGTGTGGAATCACGGTTCAAATCTTCAAAGGCATCCCAAGCCTTCCTTGCTGCGGCCGTCAGGTCGGAACGGTCCGCCGGGATGACGTAGTGCTTCGTCGCGGTCCGATTCAACAACATCTCCTCGTCCGCCGCGGGATCGGCGAAAAAAGCCCCCATGGCGGCAAGGTTTGCAAAGGGGTCCGCCGGTCCGCGATGTCCCCAAAAGTCGCCGACGCTCCGCAATCCGGGGACGGCTTCGCAATGTTTCAGGGTCCGCAGCACGGCCCGGGGTTCCGGCACGTTTCTGCAAACGGCATCCCACTCCTCGCCCTGTGCCAGTTCCGTCAGCGCCATCACCGGCCGGCCGGAATCCGCCGCCAGTTGTGCGGTGTTCCGGAAGAGTTCCCCAACCGCCGGATAACTCACCCATGGCTGATTGAAGGGGTGCGTCCCGCCCCGGCGTTTTTGCGCGACGTTGTCGGAGATGCTCATGGAGATTCCGATCCCCGGGGCGAGGCGGCGCAGGATCGATGCAATGTTCTCCGAGCCGCCCGGGAAATCCTGGTTCCAGAGGCAGACGTAGAACTCGAAATCCGGATCGACCGAGCGGCAGGCCTCATAGAGGCGGTTGACGTGATCGGTCATCCGTTCCCAAAGCGAACGCCCGGTCCCGCGGCACCGCGGACAACTGTCGTCGCAGCACTCCGGGGAATGGTCTCCGGGAAAGAAGAAGATCCCACGGAAACGGTATTCCCGGATGAGTTTCCCCATCAGTTCCTGATAGAACGCCTGCACCTGCGGATGGGAGATGCAGAGCGGACGGGAACCCCGCCAACTGTAATTTTCCGCAGAACGGAAGCCGAAGAGCTCCGGGGCCCGCTGGAGTTTTGCGGACATCTCCATCTTGGTCCGCCTGTGAAAAAAGAGATTGGCGTCGCCGCTCTCCTTTACGTCATGGCTCAGGTTCGCGCCGGGGACGCCCCACATCTGGAGCCATGGATCCAGTCCCTCCCCGGTCAGCATGCCGATCCGTTCGCCGATCTCCTGCCGGTAGAGCGCGGAGGTCAGGGGCATCAGGTCGGGGATGGTCTCCGTGACCGTCAGGGATTCCGCGGGAATCTGGTCCGGACCGATGCCGGAACCTCCGTTGACGTAAACGCCGGTGAATCCGGCATCTCTGACCTGACGGCACAGTTCCGGGGTGAAGTCCCGGGAAGTGCGCTTCCCCCACTCCTCAAGGGAGGTGATGCGGCTGATCTTCGACCAGAAGGATGGTTTCAACATTGTCATTTTCTTTCTCTTTGCAACCGTCAGATCCCGCCGAGATCATAGCCGAAATTGTACCCTACGGCATAATTCCGCATGCAGCTCTCGTAATAGGGATGGGCGTAACGCTGTTTCGCGGCCTCGCTCCATTTTGCGTTGGGATCGGCGAGGACGAGGATCTGTCCTGCCTTGGTGGCGCGGACAAACTGCTCCCCTGGGAGATCGTTCCGGATATGTCCCACAAAAGTCCGGCCGCCCTGCGTCAAGCAGAGCGGTTTCCCTTTCAGATCATAGACGATGCCGCCGATCTCCAGTTCGTGACAGCCGTCGCCGTCAACGTCGATAGTCCGGGGCGGACGGTATCCGGGGAGGTCGTACTTCAGCTCGTTCCCCTTCAGGTCGAAGAAGCGGGCCGGCTGGAATCCCCGGCGGAGCGTCTTGGCATCCACACCCATTTCCACGGAATAGACCGCCTTGTCGCCTGCGGCATTGTACCGCAGAACGCCGCCCATATCCATGTGTCCATTTTTGAACTTGCCCCAGAGGAGTTTGCCTTTTCCGTCGTAGAAGTTGCAGCGGAACTGCTCCGGATGGCCCTGGGTCATCCCGCTCTCCCGGCAGGTCCAGAAGCCGCAGAACTTCAGATCTCGGTCGAAGACCGGCATGACGATGTCGCTGTGACCGTCCCAGCCGTCTCCGGTGCAGACGAAAAGATCTTTCCCGGTGGAGAGGGAGATCATCCGTTCGCCCCAGAGGAGTTCGTCTCCGCCGTCGCCGTTGAAGTCATACACGCTGCTGCAGTGGGAGGCGCGGGGCGTGCC
>DCGG01000125.1:5425-5811 GCA_002315455.1 Lentisphaeria bacterium UBA1784 | reverse complement strand
GATCCGCATTTTCCGGGAGGCCTTCGGCTGTCCTCCCATGGAGTACCGGCTCCGCCGCAAACAAGCCGCCGCGGAACTCCTGCTGGCTCACTCCCTGCTCTCGGTGAAGGAGATCGCCCGGGAACTTGGTTTCTGCGATCAGTACGCTTTCAGCAAATTTTTCCGCGGAAGGCGGGGAGTTTCCCCGGGAGTTTTCCGCAAGGGGTAGAAAATCGGCCTTCTCCGCACTATATTATATTCCGAACTGACAAAAATCTTTCAAAAAGGTGATCCCATGAGTGAGAATACTGCCCCTGAAATGCCCTTGGATTTCATCCGGGAAATCGTTGCCGAAGAAGTGAAGGCCGGCAAGAACGGCGGGAAGGTCGTCACCCGCTTCCCGCCGG
>DCGG01000125.1:0-5301 GCA_002315455.1 Lentisphaeria bacterium UBA1784 | reverse complement strand
CCCGCCAAGGAGGACACCGAATACGTGGAGTCCATCCTCAACGACGTCCGCTGGCTTGGGTTCGAGCCGGCCAAGGTCTGCTACGCCAGCGACTATTTCGACGAGATGTACCGCTGCGCCGAGGAACTGATCAACCGGGGCAAGGCCTACGTCTGCGAACTTTCCGCCGAGGAGTGGAAAGAATACTGCGGCACCCTCAACGAACCGGGCAAAGCGGCTCCCGGCCGGGACCGTTCCCCCGAGGAAAACCTGGATCTCTTCCGCCGCATGCGGGCAGGAGAGTTCGCCGACGGCACGCTGACGCTCCGGGCCAAGATCGACATGGCCTCCCCCAACATCAACCTGCGGGACCCGGTGATCTACCGGATCAAACGCGCCCATCACTTCCGCCACGGCGACAAGTGGTGCATCTACCCCATGTACGACTTCGCGCACCCGCTGGAGGATGCCATTGAAGGCGTGACCCACAGCCTCTGTACGCTGGAATTCGAAATCCACCGTCCCTTCTACGACTGGCTTCTGGAGGCTCTGGACTATCCCCACCGTCCCCGGCAGATCGAGTTCTCCCGGCTGAACCTCACCGGCATGGTCATGAGCAAACGCAAACTCCTCCAGCTGGTGAAGGAGAACTACGTCTCCGGCTGGGACGACCCCCGGATGCCCACCATCTGCGGACTGCGGCGGCGGGGCGTTCCGGCAGCGGCGATCCGCAAGTTCTGCCGCGCGGTGGGCGTGACCAAGTTCGACGGCGTCACCGATGCCGCACTGCTGGATCACTGCGTCCGGGAGGAACTGAACGCCACGGCGCCACGGTTCCTCGCGGTGCTGGACCCCCTGAAGGTCACCATCACCAACTATCCCGACCAGCCGGTGGAACCGCTGGACGCGGTGAACAATCCCGAGGACCCCGCCGCAGGCTCCCGGAAGTTGGAATTCGGCCCCGTCCTCTACATCGAGAAGAGCGACTTCATGATGGAGCCGCCCAAGGGATACTTCCGGCTGGCTCCCGGCAAGGAGGTGCGTCTGCGGTACGGCTACTTCATCCGCTGCGAGGAAGTGGTGACCGATGCCAGCGGCGAACCGGTGGAGTTGAAGTGCACCTTCGATCCCGCCACCCGGGGCGGAAACGCTCCTGACGGCCGCAAGGTCAAGGGGACCATCCACTGGCTCAACGCCGCCACGGCGGTCAAAGCGGAAGTCCGGCTTTACGACCGGCTCTTCACGGTGGATCAGCCCGGAGCGGACGGCGTGGATTTCCTCACGCAACTGAACCCCGACTCCTGCAGGACCATCTCCGGATGGGTGGAGCCCGCCCTCGCCGAACTCGCCGCCGGAACGGTGGTCCAGTTCGAGCGGCAGGGATACTTCGCCTGCGATCAGGATTCCAAGCCCGGCGCGCCCGTGTTCAACCGCACGGTGACGCTGAAGGATTCCTGGAGCAAGCAGCAGAAGGGAAAATGATCCCCGGCCCCCTTCCCGGGGGAGGAAGGACGGCGCCATGTTTCCGCGCTTCCGGAAAAAACTGTTCCTTGCTGCGGCACTGACGGTGCTGGCGGCGGGCTCGTTGCCTCTGCCGGTGCGGGGGGAGGTGTTCTGGCTCCGGCCTTTCCGGGGCGGGACGGGTTCCGGTTCCGGCGCGGAACTGGACAAACTCCCCGGCTCGGAGGGGGTCCTTCACCGGGAACCGGTCACGGTCAACGGAGAGGAACTGGAACTGCAAACCAGCCGATCCACGCACTCCCTCGCAGATCTGGTCGCCTTCTTCCGGCAAAACTATCCCGGGGCGGACCTCTCCTTCGCGAACCGGACGCTGCGGGTCGCTTTCCGCCGGGACGACGGCATGATCGAACGCTGGCTCCTGACGGAAGCGGCACCCGGGATGCCGGTGACCGCCTTCCGCATCGTCTCTCCAGAGAAACTGCCGCCGCCCTCTGGCTGGCCCGGGGAACTGCCCCGGATCCCGGGGGAAGCCCGGGCAGTGCAGGTGATCCATTTCCGGCGCACCGGAGGGGTTTACGGCGCCTTCGATCGGGCGGGGGGAGAACCGCATGCCCGGCTTTCCGACCTCGATCCCCAACTGCGGGCGGAGGGGTGGGTCCCCGCCGGAAACGAGGGGAAGGCCGCCATTTCCGGCAACGGGGACCTCTACCTTCATCCCGGGAACCCGAGGCGGATTCTGCTGGTGTCGCAGGGGGAGAACGGCATGGGCGGATACTTCGTCCGGCCTCTGAAAAAATGAAATTGCCGGCACCGGTCGACCTACCTTGCGGGGGATGTCCGTGCACCTTGATTTGCAGACTGACTTGGTCCGACTTGTCCGACTGGTCCAACCAATTCACAGGAATTCTTTACCGCTTGTTGCAAAACGCGATGCCCGGTGATATATTACGGGAAAGGGGACAAAATTGACTTTTTGTCTCCTTTTTTGTCCTCTGATCCGGATCCTGTCGTGTTTCATTGTTCTGCAACGATCAATTTTCAGGAGTAATCGTCATGGCCGCAGATGAACGCAAATTCCGTACCGCTCCCGCACGCAGAAAAAACTGCATCCTCGGGAAAAACATCCGCATCTCCGTGCTCTCCAACCGGCTCTTCCGGCTGGAATGGAGCGAGGATGGCGTTTTCGAGGACCGCCAGACCCTCAAGGTGGTCAACCGCGACCTCGGGCCGGTCTCCTTTCTGACCTCCCGCTCCGGAGAACGCTGTCAGCTCTCCACCGACTCCGTGAAGTTGGAGTGGCACGATAACGGCGCGGCCTTTTCCGCAGAAAACCTCAAGGCCACCTTCCTCACCGCAGGGAAACGCACCTTCTGGAGTCCCGGCGCGGACGCCTCCGGAAACCTCCGGGGCACCTGCCGCACGCTGGACGGATGCAACTCCAACGTCCGCTACCCAAGAGGCTCCTATCCCCTCCCGAAACCCTCCGACGAACACTTCAACATTGAGGAAAAAATATTCTGCGACGGGCTCGTCTCCCGGGACGGATGGAGTCTCGTCGATGATTCCGGAGACGTCGTGATCGTCCCCCGGAAGGACGGCGGGAAATGGGTGGCGCCCCGCTCCGAAGCCAAGCGGCAGGACTGGTACCTTTTCTGCTACGGCCACGAATACTCCGATGCCCTCCGGGACGGTGCAAAAGTTTTCGGAACGCAGCCGGTGATCCCACGGTATGCACTGGGATACTGGTACTGCCGCTACTGGGCCTACACCGATCTTGAGATCGAGAAGCTCATCGCCGACATGCGCCGCAATGACATCCCCATGGACGTGATGGTCATCGACATGGACTGGCACCTGGAAGGCTGGACCGGCTACACTTGGGACCGCCGCTACTTCCCCGATCCGGACGGATTCCTCGCGCGGCTCCACAAAGCCGGCGTCAAGGTAGCCCTCAATCTCCACCCGGCCGAAGGCGTAGGCAAGCACGAAGCGCAGTTCCCCGCCATGTGCAAAGCCATGGGGCTGGATCCGAAAAAAAACGACCGCGTCCCCTTCGACATCTGCGACCCCAAGTACATGAAGAACTATTTTGAACTCCTCCATCACCCGGAGGAGAAACGGGGCATCGACTTCTGGTGGATGGACTGGCAACAGGGCGAATCCACCGCCATGAAGGGCCTCGATACCCTGCCCTGGATCAACCAGCTCCATTGGGAGGACATGGTGGGCCGCGCCGATAAGAAACGCCCCCTGATCTTCAGCCGTTTCGGCGACATCGGGGCGGGACGCTACGCCATCGGATTCTCCGGTGACACCTACTCCACGTGGGAATCCCTCGCCTACCAGCCGTGGTTCACTGCCACCGCCGCCAACGTCCTCTACGGCTACTGGAGCCATGACCTCGGCGGCCACATCTGCGGCGAAATGGACCCGGAACTCTATCTGCGCTGGATACAGTACGGCATCTATTCCCCCATCGTGCGGACCCACTCCACCAAGACCCCCTTCGGATACCGCCGCTTCTGGATCTTCCCGGAGGAGTACCGGGATCTGATGTCGCAGGCGATCCGGGACCGCTACGCCATGATCCCCTACCTTTACAGCGAACTCCAAAAAAACTGCGCCGACGGATACAGTCTCTGCATGCCCCTCTACTACGCCGATCCCGAGGACCCCAAGTGCTACGAAGCGCCCGGATGCTACTTCTTCGGCCGGGAGATGATCGTTTCTCCGGTGACGGCGCCGGTGGACAAACACAACGAACAGGCGGAGCAGACCTGCTACCTGCCCAAAGGCGAATGGTTCGATACGCTCTCGCAGTCCATGGTCAAGGGCGGCAAGACGGTCAGCAAGCGCTGCATGCTCAACGAAACTCCGCTTTTCGTCAGGGCGGGAACGATCCTCCCCGGGACCTTCGGGATGCAGAACGTCGCGCCCGCGTGCCTCACCCGTCTCGCCGTCATCGCCTACCCCGGCAAAGCGGGAGAATACGAACTGATCGAGGATGACGGCATCTCCACTGACTATCAGAAAGGACGCTGCGTCCGCATCCGCCTCGCCCAGAAGACGGCAAAAAACGTCCGTACCGTTACCGTGAAATACGTCAGCGGCAACTACAGCGGCTTCACCGCGAAGCGCGTGCTGGAAGTGCGCCTCCCCGGATGCGTTCCGCCGGAACGGGTCACGCTGGGCCGCCATGCGCTGCCCTGCGTTTACAACTTTGATTCCATCCCGGAGCCGGCGTACCGCTACGACGGCGCGGAGTGCACCATCGTCGTCCGGATCCCGGAGTGCGATCTCAAGGCGGGAGTGGAACTGAAGTTCCGCTTTGCCGACGAAGCCATGTGCACGCCGGTGGCGGGCGTTGCGGCGCGGTTCCGGCGGCTGAAGCGGATGGCCCAAATCCACAACTCCCTCAATCCCTTCTACGCCGGCGACTTCGACGGACGGCTGTGTCAGGAACTCTCCCATGCAGCGGAACGCATCAGCCTCCGCCCCGAGACCTTTGTCGAGGAGATGAATCTGATCAGAAAGAAGCTTCCCCGCGTCACAGAAGAGATGAAAAAACTGCAGGCGGTTTTCAAGGAAGACGGCAGAAAAGAAGACATGTTCGGCGACCGCATGGCACAGGTGGAACGCATTCTTGCCATCGCTTCTACGATCGAGAAGTAGATGGTCAGAGCCGGAATTTCTGCGGTCATGATCCACTTTTCCGTAGAAAACTCCCGGTTTCCGCTTGACTTTTTCGCCCCGCGATGCTATTTTATTGACGAGCCGCGGAGAGATGCCTGAGAGGCCGAAAGGAACGGTTTGCTAAACCGTCGTAGGGGTAACACCTTACCGAGGGTTCGAATCCCTCTC
>DCGG01000126.1:24717-26075 GCA_002315455.1 Lentisphaeria bacterium UBA1784 | reverse complement strand
TGCCGCTCGGCGGAGACCCGCCTGCTCGCGGTCACGCCGGGAATCCTGCTGAACCTGCTCCATGAGGATCCGGCGCTTGAAGGGGTCGATGCGGTGGTTTTCGACGAATTTCACGAACGTTCGGCGGAGTGCGACCTGCTCTTCGCGTTGATCGCCGACCTTCAGAAACTCCTGCGGCCGGAACTGAAACTGCTCCTCATGTCCGCCACCGCCAACCTTCCGGCGCTGAAACAACTGCTTCCGGAAGCCGCCGTGACGGAAGTCCCGGGACGGCAGTTCCCGGTGACGCTGGAGTATGCGGAGGAGTCCCCCTCCCCGCAGGAACTGGTCGCCTGCGGCATCCGGGCGGTCATCCGGGAGTTCAACCGGGAAGACGCTGGGGATATCCTCTTTTTTCTGCCGGGGGTCCGGGAGATCGAAAGCGCCTGTTCCGCCCTCACGGCGGCCCTGCCCTCCCATGCGCAGGTTCTGCCGCTCCACGGCGGCCTCTCTCTGGATCAGCAGAATGCGGTCCTGCGTCCGGCGCCTCCCGGCATGCGGAAGGTGATCGCGGCCACCAACGTGGCGGAGAGCAGCATCACCATCGAAGGGGTCCGCTGTGTGGTGGATTCCGGAGAAGAGAAGGTGCTCCGGTTCGATCCGGCGGCGGGGATGTCGTTTCTGGAACTCCGCCGGATCGCCCAGGACTCCGCCGATCAGCGCGCCGGACGGGCCGGCCGGACCGCCCCCGGACGGGCCTTCCGATGCTGGCGGAAAGCGGAGGATTTCAACCGTCCACCTCACGGTGTCCCGGAAATATTGGAGTGCGACCTCTCCCGCATCGCCTTGGAACTGGCGGCCTGGGGGACCAATGAAACGCAACTGCGCTGGTCTGATCCGCCCCCTGCGGCGGCGCTGGCAGAAGCCCGTAAAGGACTGCAGGAACTCGGGGCGCTGACTTCGGACTTCACCCTCACGAAGCGGGGGAAAGCCCTGCTGGCGCTTCCGGTGCATCCGCGGATCGGGGCCATGCTGCTCTACGCGCAGGAACACCGCTCTCTCTCGGAAGCCATCGAAGTCGCCTCCCTGCTGGAGGACCGCCTCCCCGTGCGGAAAGATTCCGCGGACTGCCGTTTGCTTCTGGAGGAGGTCCGGCGGCGCGGGAATGGTCCCTTCCGGCAGGCGGTCCGCCGTTTTCAGAAATTGTTCCGGGTCTCCGGCGAAAACGCTTCCCGGCGCGAGGGAGAATACGGTACTCTGCTGGGTCACGCCTTCCCCGAATGGATTGCCCAGCAACGGGCACCGCACAGTCTGGATTACCGGCTTGCCGGCGGCGGAGCCGCGCGATTGCTTCCGGGAGACGATCTTCAGCGGGCAGA
>DCGG01000126.1:19709-24673 GCA_002315455.1 Lentisphaeria bacterium UBA1784 | reverse complement strand
GGGCAGAGTTCCTCGCCATCGGCCGCATGGACGGTCGAGCCGGCCGGGAAGGGATCATCCGCTTTGCCGCCCCGCTCGACCGGCAGGAGCTGGAACGCCATTTCGGAGACACCGTCAGGGAGGAACTGGAATTCGAGACTGGAAACGGCCGCATCCAATGCCGTCAGGTGCGGAAGCTGGGCGCGCTCCGGTTGCAGGAGAAACTGATCCCGCCCCCTCCCGACGCAGCCTCCCGCCTCGTGCTGGACTACGCTCTCCGGCACCATCTGCCGTTGCCGCCGCCGGAAGCCGCTGCCGCCTGCCGTTTTCTGGAGCGGCTGCGCTTCGCGGCCCGCCGGGAACCGGAAACCTATCCGGCGTGGGATGAAGCACACTGGGAAGCCGTGCTGCAGAACTCTTTTCTGCCGTTGCTGCCGGAACTGCGAAGCCTCGAGGACCTTCAACGGGCGGATTGGAAAAATCTTCTGCTCTCCGCGCTGGGGTACGCCATTTCCGCGCAGTTGGACCGGGACTGGCCGGAGTTCTTCGTGACGCCGGCCGGAGCGAAACATCCCATTGATTATTCCGGGGAAACCCCAACCTTGTCCGCGAGGGTGCAGGAGTTTTACGGGTTGAAGAAGCATCCGACCGTTGGTCGGACTCCCATTCCTCTGCGGCTGACGCTGCTCTCTCCGGCACAGCGTCCGGTGCAGGTGACCTGCGATCTGCCGGGATTCTGGGCGGGGTCGTGGACTCTGGTCCGCAAGGAGATGCGCGCCCAGTATCCGAAGCACGATTGGCCGGAGGTTCCGGCGGACGCCCTCCCCCTCACCGGCCGCCGCAGGAAGCTGTGACGTTTATTTCTGAATGGGATCCCCGTTGAAATCCACCCGCGTCCGGGGAGAAAGCGGCGTGGACATCATCTCGTCATAGACCTTCTGCAGATAGTCCGGCGCCTTCCAGTTGGCGTACTCTGCCGCCTGCCTACGGTCGATATCCAGCCAGTGCCGGGGCGCCCAGAGCCACTGCTCCGGATGCTTTCGCATGAGTTTTTCCAGCGCGGTGATGCACATCTGGGTCAAGATGCGGATGTCTTTTTCCTTGTCGCCGGTGGGTGTATAGCGGATCGCTTCACCGGTCTCCAGTGTGAAATGGAAGGGGCGTTCCGGGTCCCGCACCGTCACTTCCGGACAGATGGGGATGCCGGTCTTCAGATGAAGCAATGCCGGGGTCATGTGCACCCGGGCGGGATGACCGAAAAAGATGCACTCCACACCCTCCCGGGACGCCGCATGCTGGTCGATGAGGATGGAGGCGGTCCGTCCCTCCTGCAGCGCCTTCAGCACCGGGCGGATGCCCTGATGTTTGTCAATGAGGATGTGAGTAGAACTGCGCCGGTGAGCGAGGATTTTTTCGCCGATCAGGGGATTGGAAAAGGGACGCATCAAGGAAAACATGGGCGTTTGGGACTGCTCGGAAAAGAACCGCCCCGCGATCTCCCAGTTGCCGAAGTGTGCCGTCACCACGATCCCCTGCCTGCACCCCGGATTGCGACAGGGCAGAACAAGGTCCAAAATATATTCCGTCGCGAGGAGGTCCACGCATTCATGGTTGTAAAGCTGATCCACCTTGACGATCTCCGCCAACAGATAGCCGAATTCCAACATGGAACGCCGGGCCATCCTGACCGCCTCCTCCCTGCTCTGTACGACCCCCGCGTGAAGGATGTGGCTGATGGAACGCTCCCGGTGCCTGCCGTCGATCAGCCACAGGAGTTTGATCAGCCCTCTGCAGAAAGCCCGGGCGGCGCGAAACGGCAGGAGCCGCAACGTGCCGTAAAGCACCATGAAACCGGAATATTCCAAATAGATGAGAATGATGTTTTTTTTCTTTTCCGCCATGGTGTCTCCTCCCAACGGAATGGGTTCAGATCAATGTTCCGAATAACGTCACTGCTCCGGCCCGGGTGATCTTCACCTGCCGGAGCGTTCCGGCTTCCAAACCGGGGACCGGTTCAAAATGCACCACGATGTTGCCGGAGGTGCGGCCGGTCCAGCGGCCCGGATTCCGGGCGCTGACCCCCTCGGTCAGGACCTCCACGGTACTGCCGACAGCCGCGGCCAGTTTCCGGGCGATGCGATCCGCAAGATCGGCGAGGAGGATCTGATTTCGCTCCTCCTTCACCGCTTCCGGAACGGAGTCCGCGATGGTCGCCGACTTCGCGCCGGGACGGGGCGAATACTTGAATACGTAAGCCTGCTCGAACCCTACATGCTGCATCACCTCCCGGGTGGCACGGAAATCCTCCTCCGTCTCACCGGGAAACCCCACGATCACGTCGGTGGAGAAAGTCAGGTCCGGCATGGCGGAACGCAGCCGTTCCACGTAGCCGAGATAACTCTCCCGGGTGTACTGGCGGTTCATGGCCTTGAGCATCCGGTCGGAACCTGACTGCAGGGGCAGATGGATGTGCCGGCAAGCGGTCCGCGAGTGCGCCAGCGCCTCGATGAGCCGGCGGTTGAAGTAGGTCACGTAGGGCGAAGTGTAACGCAACCGCAGCAATCCCGGTATCCCGTCCAGCGCTTCGATCAGGTCCGCAAAGGGGGAGTGGTCCTCCGGCGGCGGATTGACGTTGCCGCCCAAACCGTAGGCCGCCACGTTCTGCCCCAGAAGCAGGATCTCCTTCGTACCCTGCGCCACCAGCGACCGCGCTTCGGAGAGGATGTCCTCCATGCTCCGGCTGATCTCCCGCCCCCGGACGTAGGGGACGATGCAGTAACTGCAGAAGCGGTTGCATCCGCGGGTGATGGCGATCTGTGCGGAAAAGTTTCCGTAAAGGTGCGCCCCCATTCCCTCCAGCACGTCGGAGGACGGTTCCACCGCGGCGAAACGCTTCCGCCTGGCGGAAAACTCCTCCAGCAGCGGGATCAGCCGGTGAAGCTGACCGGTCCCGAGGACGAAGTCCAAATGGGGGATCTCCGCCAGCAGGGACTCGCCCAGCCGCTGGGCCATGCAGCCCATGGCCCCGATGATGAGAGCGGGGTTGCGGAGTTTCATCTTCTTCATGTAGGATATCTTGCCTTTGGCCTTGCGCTCGGCGGCGTCCCGGACGCTGCAGGTGTTGAAGAGCATCACATCGGCATCGGCCTCGGAACCGGTGATGGAGTGTCCGGCGCGGATCAGTTGAGCGGAGATCGCTTCCGAATCCCGCTCGTTCATCTGGCAGCCGTAGGTTTTCAGAAAGATCTTCATGGATTCAGAAGGCAGAGGTGGTCCCGATGGATCAGTTCCTCATCGGCATCGGTCCCGAGGACCTCGTGGACGGCCGTGGACTTCAACCCGGTCAGTTTCCGGGCGTCCGCGGCGGAAAAGTTCACCATGCCCCGGGCGAGGATCATTCTCTTCCCGGAGAGGATGTCCACCGTATCGCCGCGGCGGAACTCCCCTTCCACGGAAACCACGCCGGAGGGGAGCAGGCTCTTGCCGTGAAGCAGTGCCTGTTCTGCGCCGTCATCCACCACGATCTGCCCGTTGGAACGGCTGAAGAAACTGATCCAGCGCTTGTATCCTGGCATGCGTTTCCCGGCGGGCAGAAAGAGAGTTCCGATATCCCTGGCGGCGAGAATGTCATTCAGGACCCCCTGCTGCCGCCCATCGGCGATCCAGAGATACTCCCCTGCGGAAGTGACGATATTGGCGGCGCTGAGCTTGGAGGCCATTCCGCCAATGGAAAATTTGGAATCGTCGGTTCCTCCAGCCAGTCCGCGCAGAGCATCGGTGAGGCGGGAAACCGTGGAGATGCGTCCGGCGAGTCTCCCCTCCTGATCCCGGTCCCGAAGTCCGTCCACCGTGGTCAGGAGCACCGTGAGCCGGGAACCGGTGAGGGAGCCCAGCATCCCTGCCAGTTTGTCGTTGTCGCCGAACTTCAGTTCGTCCACGGAAACAGAATCGTTCTCATTGACGATGGGGAG
This sequence comes from Lentisphaeria bacterium UBA1784, assembly GCA_002315455.1. Lineage (GTDB taxonomy): Bacteria > Verrucomicrobiota > Lentisphaeria > Victivallales > Victivallaceae > UBA1784. Next base: position 20,723 of record DCGG01000126.1, on the reverse strand, counting down.
CACGCCGTTCTCCCAGAGGACGTTGATGCAGTTCATGACGTTGAGGTAGCGTTCTCGACTGCGGAGGTCCGCCGCAGTGAGCAACAGCTGCGCCACCTGAAATCCATGGCGGGCGCACTCCTCTGCGTAGATGCTCATGAGCCGGGTCTGCCCGATGGCGGCCAGCGCTTGGATCCGGGCCAGTTCCCGGGGGCGTTCCGTCAGTTTCAGCGCGGTCATTCCCATGCCGACGGCGCCGGAACTGACCAGCAGCACCCGGCGACCGGATTCCCGGAGAGCGGCGATGCCGTCCACCAGCGCGGCGATGCTGGCCCGGTCGATCAGCAGCCGGGTACCTGCCTTGACGACAATTTGTCTGGTCGATGCGATGGCATCGGCTCTTTCGTTTTTCGGATTCATTGGCAAAACAACCTGTATGATATTCTTTTTCGGGCGAGGGAAATCCCTTCCTTCCCGCATAATATACCCCTTTTCAGGCGCTGAAACAAGAATTTTTCATTTTTTTTTGAAAAAATATTTGACAAATGAAAAAGAATCTATATAGTACAGGTGATATAAAGATCGATTTTTTCCGCAGACAAAGGAAATGGAGCGAAACTATGACTGTCTGTCCATACTGTAACATTGAAGTGAGTGAGAGTGCCATTGAGGCGGAGGACGGTTGCTGTCCGGAGTGCGGAGCGCAAATCAGCGCCACCAGCAGTTTTTTCGACGAGGAGCACGACTCCGAGTACGATGAGGATATGGAAGATACCGAGCGCGACGACGTTTTCGATGACGATGACGACGACTTCGAGGATGACTACGCCCGGGATGCCTTCGAGGACGGGATCTTCGACGACGATGATCTCGGCGAAGGTTTCGACGATGACGAATTTGCGGAAGACGATGAATTCGATGACATGGAAGAGGACGAGACCGCCGAAATGAAGCCCAAGTCCCGCCGGTCCCGCAAATCCGACGACGATTTCTGAAGGGTCCCTCTGAAGGGCATCTCTAAAAATTCATTCCGGC
>DCGG01000126.1:14908-19695 GCA_002315455.1 Lentisphaeria bacterium UBA1784 | reverse complement strand
AGTCCGCAACGCGCGACTTTTCGGCGGTTACCACTCTAGGTAGCCGCCTCAAATTTGCTCATTGCATCTTTTCCCCACAGGCGCGCAACCTATCCGTTTGAATTTTTAGAGATTCCCTGAAAGCATCTGTAAAAAAAACCTGACCGTGAAAGAGGTTTTGAACAGCCTGCACGGTCGGGGTTTTCCGTCTCCGGCGAATCAACACCGGCCGCCCACCGAATGGGACGGACCGCTATACCAATCTGACCGTTATGAAGAAAATACACGAAAACAGAAAAAAAGTTCATAGTTTTATTTTGCTTCTGACGGTATATTTATCAAAAGAGAACAATCGGCGGAGGCTTCTCCCATGAAACCGCATAAACCATACCTGTTACTTTCGGCAGTTGCATCCATGATGCTGGCGGCATTCAGCTCCGGGGCGGCTGCTCCGGCCCAAACGAAGGAATCGAAAATGGACCGATCGGCTCCCGACATCATCATTCCGCAGGGGCTTTGGGGCACACCGGAGACCCATGTCAGAGACCTGCTGGAACTGAACCGCCGCTACGGCTTTGACCGTTACATGCTCGTCTGGCCCGGTACCGGCTGGCGCAGTGCCGGCTATCCGCCGCAGTCGGTATTCGCGGATACGGCGCAGAAATTCAAGACGATCCGGGACGAACTTGCAAGGCACGGCATCCGTTGCGGCTGGTGGCTCGCCTTCACGCTGAAGTCCGGGACCTCGCAGGAGTGGAGTCCGGTGATCCGCCACGACGGCACCCCCTCCCCCATTGCCAACTGTCCGCTGGATCCCGCCTACCGGAAACGCTATGGCGAAGATGCTGCTCTCGTAGCAAGGATCGCCAAGCCGGAGTTCATCATCCTCGAAGATGATTTCTCCGTGGCCGCAGCCGGACGCTGGGGCTGTTTCTGTCCCCGGCACCTTGCGGAATTCGCCAAGCGCGCGGGCAAAAACTATTCCCGGGAAGAACTGGTGCCGCTCCTGCAGCAGGAGACTCCGGAGGCCCTCCGGATACGGAGGACGTGGGCAGAAGTGATGCGGGACTCTCTTGTGCTGTTCGCCGCAGACCTGCGCCGCGCGGTGGACCGGGAGTCGCCGGAGATCCCCATCGGCTCCATGCAGTCCGGCAAGTGGGACAGCGAAGCCGATGCCACCGAAGCCGTCACCCGGGCGCTGGCCGGACCGCGGCATACGCCCTTCTGCCGGATCCACGGAGCATTCTACGCGGGGGAGAACGTCCCCGACATCCCGGCGAAACTCTTTCACGCGCTTTACGCCAAACAGCACGTCAAACCTCCCTTCCGCTTCTATTACGAAGCAGACACCTATCCTCACAACGCCTTCTACACCTCCGGGACCTGCATGAACGTCCTGCTGAGTTCCACCTTTTCCATGGGGTACGACGGAGCTACCTTCCAAGCGATTCAGCAGGGGCTGGACAACCCCGGCGAGGAGACCGCCTACGGAAAGATGTACGCCTCCCAGTTGCCGAGGTTCCGGGCCATCTGTGCCGCCGCGGGGCAGTGCCGACGCAAGGGGGTTCGTATTCCCTATGCCCCCTGCCTCTCCACAAATCTTACGGGAGCCGGGCCGGACTGGATCAAGAGCGTGTCCCACTTCGGCATCCCCTTCACCACGGAGGAGTCCGCCGTCACGTTTCTCTCCGGAAGTCAGGATAAGATGTTCTCGGATGCCGAACTGAAGGCGCTCCTCTGCAAAGGTCTGATCCTCGACGCCGCCGCCGCCGGACGCCTTCAGAAGCGGGGGTTCGGAGAGTACCTCGGAGCGGAGGTGGGCGGTCCCGCCATCACCGGGAAAGCCCGCTTCGATCTCGGCGGTCTGGAAGTGATCCGGGAGGGCGCATTCCCTGCGATCCGGGAACGGCGGATGCGGCGCTCCAGCGTCTATTCCCCCGGCGGAAACGGAGAATCCCTCCTGCTGACTCCCAAGGATCCCAAGTGTCAGGAGCTGACCCGGCTCGTGAGTTTCCAGGGCATCGAACTCACCTCCGGCATGACTTGGTTTGAAAACGGTCTCGGCGGCAAGGTGGCGATCATGGGCATGACCGTGGAGAACAACAACTCCGTCTCCCTTTTCAATTACCGCCGGATGCGGATCGTTCAGGAACTGGTCATGGATGCGGCGGACGAATTCGTCATGGTGCGAAACGCCCCCCGGGTCTACGTCATCATGAATGAGGCCGTCGATCCCGCAGAGGCCGGTTTCTTCGGGATGCTGACGATTACCAACCTCTGCCCCGATCCATTGGAGAGCGTCAAACTCCACCTGCCGCCCTCCTGGAAAACGTTCAAGGAAATCCAGTTGCTGGATGCCTCCGGGGAGTGGGTCCCCTGCAGGCGAAACGCGACGGACGACGGTACGGAACTCCTGTTCCCCCTCCCCTGCGCGGCGCCGGCGGTGGTGCGCTTCCTCCGTTGAAGAGCCTCCTCCCGGCATCCCCTCCGGACGGACCTGCTCCGAAGAACACCCGCCCGGGGCCATTTCCCCTTGCAGAAAAAGCGTTTTCCGTGTATATTATAAAATATGTCTCTAACTAAGAATTCCGGAGGAAATATGCAGATCACCAACGACATTCTCTACATCGGAGTCAACGACCACAAGGTCGATCTCTTCGAAGGCCAGTACCGCGTTCCAAACGGCATGAGCTATAACTCCTACCTCATCATGGACGAGAAGATCGCCGTCATGGATACCGTGGATCAGCACTTCACCCATGAGTGGCTGGACAATTTGGAGAAGGCCCTCAACGGCCGCAAGCCTGACTACCTCGTCATCCAGCATATGGAACCGGATCACTCCGCCAACATCGCAACTTTCATGAACCTCTACCCGCAGGTGCAGATCGTCTCCTCCGCCAAAGCGTTCGCCATGATGCAGAACTTCTTCTGCACGGATTTCGCTGAACGGCAGGTGGTGGTCGGAGAGGGAAGCACGCTTTCGCTGGGAAAACATACGCTCGCATTCGTAACCGCGCCCATGGTCCACTGGCCGGAAGTGATCGTCACCTACGACGTTGCGGAAAAAGTCCTGTTTTCCGCCGACGGCTTCGGCAAGTTCGGAGCCCTCGACCGGACGGAGCCTTGGGCCGACGAAGCCCGCCGCTACTTCATCGGGATCGTCGGCAAATACGGCAATCAGGTGCAGGCCCTGCTGAAAAAGGCCGCCACCCTCGACATCCGGATGATCTGCCCGCTCCACGGCCCGGTGCTGACGGAGAACCTCGGATACTATCTTGGCCTTTACAACACCTGGTCCAGTTACGGCGTGGAGGAGGAGGGCATCCTCGTAGCCTACACCTCCGTTTATGGCCACACGGCCAAGGCGGTGGAACTGCTGGCGGAAAAACTCCGCGCCAAAGGCTGTCCCAAGGTGGTGGTGACCGACCTCGCCCGCAGCGACATGTCCCAGGCGGTGGCGGATGCCTTCCGCTACGGCAAGGTGATCCTCGCCACCACCACCTACAACGCGGACATCTACCCCTTCATGAAGGAGTTCATCAACCACCTTACCGAGCGGAACTTCCAGAACCGCACCATCGGCTTCATCGAGAACGGCTCCTGGGCGCCTCTCGCCGCCCGCACCATGAAGGCCATGCTGGGCTGCTGCAAGAACCTCGTTTTCAGCGACGCCACAGTCACCATCAAGTCCGCGTTGAACGAGGTCTCCGCAGCGCAACTGGAAGCGCTGGCCGAAGAGTTCTGCCGCGCCTATACGGCCAGCGACCGGCCCGAAGCCGTGGAGTGCGATCTCTCCGCTCTCTTCAACATCGGCTACGGCCTCTACGTTGTCACCTCCAATGACGGCATCAAGGACAACGGCCTCATCGTCAATACCGTCACGCAGGTCACCAACACTCCCAACCGCATCGCCGTCACCATCAACAAGCAGAACTATTCCCACCACGTGATCAAGCAGACCGGGATCATGAATCTCAACTGCCTCTCCACCGAAGCGGGCTTCGACGTTTTCCAGCGGTTCGGGTTCCACAGCGGGCGCAACACCGACAAATTTGCCGGCATGACCACCTACCGTTCCGCCAACGGACTGATCTATCTGCCCCGGTGCGTCAACTCCTATCTCTCGCTCAAGGTGGAGAATTACGTGGACCTCGGAACTCACGGAATGTTCATCTGCAGTATCACAGAGGCCCGAATCCTCTCTCACGTGGAAACCATGACCTACACCTACTATCAGAACAACGTGAAACCCAAGCCCCAGACCGCGGGCAAGAAGGGCTTCGTCTGCAAGATCTGCGGATACGTCTATGAAGGGGACGAACTTCCTGCGGACTTCATCTGCCCGCTGTGCAAACATGGTGCGGCTGACTTCGAACCCATCGCCTGACGGCCGAACGGTCTGAACGGGATGCCTGCGCGGCTTTCTGCCGAGATCGACGAGCAGGCATTTTTATGTTCAGCCGCCGTTGGCCAAAAGACAACAGATCATGTATCTTCTCTGTGCACTGTTTCCCATCATCCTCGCACTGATCCTCATGACCCGGTTCCGGGTGGTTCCGGGGAAAGCGCTTCTGATCTCGCTTCTGCTGACGGCGGGGGCGGGCCACCTCCTCTGGCAGATGCCGTGGGCGCTGATCGGAGCCTCCGGGACCCTCGGAGTGCTGAAGTCGCTGGATATCCTCATCATCATCTTCGGAGCGGTCCTGCTGCTCAACGTTCTGAAGGCAAGCGGTGCGCTGAAGGTCATCAACGACACCTTTGCCGGCCTCTCCCCCGACCGCCGGATCCAGGCGATCGTCATCGGC
>DCGG01000126.1:14317-14879 GCA_002315455.1 Lentisphaeria bacterium UBA1784 | reverse complement strand
TGTTCTTCAGCAACTTCATCGAGGGAGCCGCCGGATTCGGAGCGGCTCCGGCGCTGGTGGCTCCGCTGTTGGCGGGGCTGGGTTTCCCGGTGATCCCGGCGCTGACGGTGGCGCTGGTCTGCAATACGCTTCCCGTCCCCTTCGGTGCAGTGGGAACTCCGACGCTGACGCTGGGCTCCGTCCTCGAACCGGATCTTGCCGCCGCCGGACTCTCCGCAGAGGAGTTTCTGCCGCGGATGCTGGAGGACCTCACGGACATCTCCGCGATCTCCGGGGTCTTTCTGCCCTTTGTCGCGGTGGCATTCATGATCCTGTTCTCCGGCGGAGAAGAAAAGCGGCGGGCAATCATTGAGATTTTTCCCTTCGCATTCTTTTCCGGGCTCATCTACGTGATCCCGTGGAAGCTGACTGCGGTGTGGCTGGGTCCGGAACTGCCATCGGTGCTCGGTTCCGCCGTTGCCCTGCCCATGATGTGGATGGTGCTGAAAAGCGGATTTCTCACGCCCCGGAACGTCTGGGATTTCCCCGAAAACGGCGGAGCCGAAGAAGTGCCGGCCGTCCC